>CAKZLV010000215.1 GCA_937127285.1 uncultured Bacteroidota bacterium | reverse complement strand
TGACGCGGGCGTGGTCGTGAGAGATCACCTTCACGTAGATCTCCTCCACGCCCAGGTCTTTGAGCGACAGGGTGGTGAGCAGGCTCGAGGTGATGTCGTCGCCCGTACTGATGACGGCCGCGTCGGCCTCGTCGGCCCCGATGCGCCGGAGCGTCTCCGTATCTCGTCCGTCGCCGACGGCTGCGCGGCTGCAGTGCGGCGCCATGCGATCGACGGCGGCCTCGTCAATGTCCAGGGCAATCACGTCCTGCCCGTCGCGGTAGAGCGCCTCGGCGACGCTCGATCCAAAGTTGCCGAGACCGACGATGACGAATCGTTTCATGGTCCATGTCGAGGGTCGAAGGTCGAGGGTCGAGTAGAAGAAGTACAGTGAAAATTCGCAATTCGAAATTCGCAATTCGAAATTCGCAAGCGACCGCAGGGACCCTCACCCCACCATCACGTCCTCGTAGGCATAGCGGAAATCGCCGCCGGAGGATTCGCGGGCGAGGGCAGCGGCGAGGGTGAGCGGACCGACGCGGCCGATGAACATGGCGGCAACGGTCGTCCACCGCCCGGCGGTCGATAGCTCGTTCGTTGCGCCCATGGACAGCCCCGCCGTGTTGAAGGCGCTCACAGCTTCGAACAGGACGGCGAAGACGTCCGTCCCGGGGGCGGCCGAGGCCAGAGGGCCCGGCAGTTCCGTAAGGGTCAGAACGAGAACGGCCGCCGTCATCAGACCCACGGCCAGCACGAACAGGCCGATGGCGCGGCGGACGGTGGTTTCGGGGAGGGTGCGCCCGAAAACGTTTGTCGTCGGCAGGCCGCGCAGGCGAGAGAACGCCACGAGGCCGAGCAGCGCGAAGGTGGTCGTTTTGATGCCGCCGGCCGTGGAGCCGGGCGAGCCGCCGATCGTCATGAGGATGATGGTGAGCACGTTCGTGCTGGGATGGGCGGTGCCGTAGTCGATCGTGTTGAACCCGGCCGTGCGGGGGGTGACGCTGGCGAAGAGTCCGTTGACGAGCCGGGCGCCCATGGGCAGATCGGCGAGGGCGTGGCGCCACTCGATGAGGGTGAAGGCGACCCCGCCCGCGACGACGAGGCCCGCCGTGGTGAGGAGGACGAGCTGCGAGTGCGTGGACAGGCGGAACCGGCGGCGCGGGGCGTCGGACCGGCGCTCGGGCTGAGACCGCCACCAGAGGGAAAGCTCCTCCAGCGTCAGGAAGCCGATCCCGCCGACGACGACGAGCAGCATCACGACCGCGAGCAGGGGCAGGTTCGTCTGGAATCCCATCAGCGAGTCGGAAAACGTCGAAAATCCGGCGTTGCAGAAGGCGCTGACGGCGTGGAAGATGGAGGGCCACACCGCGCCGCTCCAGCCGAGGCGGGGGACCCAGCAGGCGTAGAGCAGCAGCGCGCCGGCGGCCTCCATGGCGACGGTAAAGACGAACACCGACCGCAGGAGGCGGCGGGTGTCGATCTCCGGCATCAACTCCGCCCCGCCGGCTGCGACCGACTCCGTTCGCAGCGACAGGCGCTGGCCGAGGGCAACGAGGATGATCGACGTGAACGAGATAATCCCCAGTCCGCCGATCTGAATGAGGAGGAGCAGGTAGGCTTGTCCCCAGACGGTAAAGAACTCCGCCGTGTCCACCACGACGAGCCCGGTTACGCAGACGGCACTCGTGGCGGTGAAGAGCGCGTCGATCCAGGAGAGCTCCGGCCCCGTCGTCAGGCCCGGCAGCACCTGAAAGCCCAGCGTCCCGAGCCCGATCACAGCCAGAAACGACCCGACAAACAGCTGAGCCGGCGACAGGCGAGGCATCGTTTAAGGGGGGAGGGGGTTAAGGGTGGAGGGATGTATGGGTGGAGGGTGGACGCTGGGAGGCTGTGGACGCGGGGATGCTTTGGACGCTGTGGACGCGGGGAGGCTGCGGCTGGCCGGGCTCCTTTGCTACAGGTCCCGCTCTCTCATCCCCAGTACCCAATGACCAATGACCAATGACCAGTGACCAATGACCAGTGACCAATGTCCAGTGACCAATGACCAGTGACCAATGTCCAGTGACCAGTGACCAATTACCCAATACCGAATACCCAGTACCGAATACCCAATACCGAATACCCAATACCCAATACCCAGTACCCAGTACCGAACCCCTACGACGCATCGGCCGGCGAGGGGCGGGTGCCGAGGTGGGGTTCGGGGAGGCCGCGGTGGACGAGCACGGCCATGCCGACGGTGACCAGGGTGCCGAGGAGGGTGTTGGAGGCGTATCCGTAGAACGCGTACGTAGAGCTTGCAATAAAGCTTCCGATTCCGAAGCCGGCCTGTCCGATGCTCATCGCGAGGCCCATGAGCAGGCCGCGCCGAGAGTCGGGGACCAGGGCGGTGAGAAGGGATTGCAGCGGGCCGATGCGGATGCCGACGCCTGCCATGGCGAGGAAGAAGAGGAAGGCGGCCGACCAGAAGCCGGCGATCGTGTACGGGGCGATGAAGACGAGGCCGGCGAGGAGCGCCGAGGCGCCCACGACGAGCGGTTTGCGGCCGATGCCGTCGGAGAGGTGGCCGGCCGACGGCGCGGCGAGCACGTTGGCGACGCCACCGATGGCGAAGAGGAGGGCGACCTCATAGCCGCTTAGTCCGATGACGCCCTCCAGCCACGTCGGCAGGAAGGACGCGAAGAGGCCGAAGCCGGCGAACATCAAGAAGTAGGCGCCGACGGCCGCCGCGACGGGGGAGCCCTGGAGGACAGTCCGGTATTTCTGCACGACGCGCCGCGGGGTGAGGCGGCGGGGGTCGAGGTCGACGTCGGGGCGCGGCACGAACTGCCAGATGAGGACGAACGCGCCGGCCATCGTGATGGCGAAGAGCACGAACGGCCACCGGTAGCCGAAGCTCGCCCCGAGAACCTTTCCGATGGGCACGCCGGCGATTTGCCCCATGGCGGTTCCGGTCATGACCCATCCGTTGGCCCAGCCGCGCCGCTCGTAGGGAAAGTAGTCGCCGACGTAGGCGACGGAGCCGCCGCTGAGCATCCCCCCCCCGATGCCGGCGAGAAGGCGCATGCCGAGGAGCAGCTCGTAGTCGGCCGCCACCGTGTGCAGGGCGAGGGTGACGGAGAGGAGGAGCGTTCCGAGAAGAAGGATGCGCCGCCGGCCGATGCGGTCGGAGAGGGGGCCGGTGAGAAGGGCGGAGACGCCGAGCGAGAGGGCGTAGGCGGTGAGCAGCATGCCCTGCCAGAAGGCATTGACCCCCAGCGTGGCCTCGATCTCCGGCAGGAGCGGCACCATGATGATCAGCTGGCTGCTGGCTGAAAACATCATCAGCCAGAGCGCAAACAGGATCAGGTGCGGGCGGGATGCGGTCGAGTCGGACACGGGCGGATGCCGGAAGAGTCCAGGAGCAAAGGCTGGATTCATCAGGCGCACACGGACGCCTGCAGCAGGGCAGTGTCGCCAGTGGGAAAGCGACATCGCTCGACGCAGGCAAGATGGCGGACAGGACGCACGCGTGCACCCGGGTCTGGATAATATTTTGAGAATATAGATCGGTCGAGGCAGATGTGGCAGCCTGGAGCGAGCGGGTCCCGGCCCTCCTCGTGTTTCCCGTTCGTCGCAATCGTCAAGCCCGCGTGCACCGGAGGTGAAGGCGACGACAAAACGGCCGGGTTAATACAAGCGTAATGACACGATAATGGGCACGTAACAGACGCCTCTTACCCTGCGGGACGCACAATCAGATGTAGTTCACTTCGCGCCCAGTCCGTGTTTTCGGCGCATTCGTGATTGGCTCAAAAAACCCGCTGCCTATGTCTTCAGGTCCTTCCGGATGGTTCCGCTGCATCCTTGCCGCTTTCCTCCTTCTGGCTGTGGGGGCGGCGCCCTCGATGGCGCAGGACACCGGTGCGATCGCCGGCGTCGTTGTGGATGCGGCCAACGGGGAGACGCTCCCCGGAGCCAACGTTTCCATCAAGGGAACGACCACCGGTACGTCGACCGACCTGAAAGGGCGCTATCGCATTACCGGGCTCGAGCCGGGATCGTACGACGTTCTCTTCTCCTTCGTTGGCTTCACGCAGAAAACCGTAACCGGCGTGGAGGTCGAAGCCGGGGAGACGGTCAAGGTCGACGTCAGCCTGAAAGAGCAGACCGCGGAGCTGGAGGAAGTCGTCGTAACGGCTGAGGCGGCTCGGGACTCCGAAGCCGGGCTCTTGAAGCGACGCGCGAAGGCAGCGGCGCTCAGCAACGCGATCAGCGCCGAACTCATCAGCCGGGCCGGGGCCGGGGACGTGGCCGACGCGATGAGCAAAGTGACGGGCGCGTCCATCGTCGAGGGCAAATACGTCAACGTCCGCGGCCTTCAGGGTCGGTACGTCGACGTTCAGCTCAACGGCACCACCCTTCCCACGGCCGATCCGGAGGGCAACAGCGTTCCCCTCGACATCTTTCCGTCGAGCCTGATCGACAACGTCGTCACGGCCAAAACCTTCACGCCCGATCAGCCCGGTACGTTCACCGGCGGGGCGGTCAACATCGCGACCAAATCGTTCCCGGACGACTTTTTTCTCAATGCTTCCCTCTCCTCCTCCTTCAACACGGAGGTCGGGCTCGGCGGTGATTTCCTGAGCGCGCCGGACGGCCTGGACGAGGTCCCGTCGGCGGCCGACCAGGACAACATCCCCCCGCAACCCACATCGGTCCCCGAGCGCCGAACTGCGCTGAACGAGCTCACCCGTGCGTTCGCTACCGGCGTCTCGCCGGCGTCCGAAGACGTGCTCGCGAACCGAGGGGCCGAGGTCGCACTCGGCAACCAGTTTGCGGTTCTCGGAGACCGGCCGCTGGGGGTCATTGCTTCGCTTACGTACGACGAGTCGTTCTCGGGATACGAAGGCGGCACGACCACCCGGTATTCGCAGGTCGGCCTGGACGCCGAGGAGCTTCAGCGGGAGGCGGACTACACCACCCAGCGAGGCGTCGAGGAAACCCTTCTGGGCGGACTCGTCGGCCTATCCTTTCAACCGACCTCTCGAAACGAAATCAGCCTGCGCTTTCTCTACAACCGCGACGAGGAACGCATTGCCCGATTCGAGACGGGGTCTCTGCCTCGCGACAACGTGACCGGAAACCGGGGGGTGCAGACCCGGGTGTCGCGGTTGATCGAACGGACCGTCCAGTCGGCGGAAATCGACGGCTCCCACCAGTTGGGAAGCGGGCGCTCGGGCGTTCGGGTCAACTGGAAGGCGGCCTACTCCGAAGTTGCCCGCGACGAACCGGACAACCGGTTCTTTCCGAACGAGACGCGATCCGACAATGGAGAAGTCGTTGCGTACTCCTTCAACAAGGGAGGTCTCGGCGTGCCGACGCGGTACTTCCGAGACCTGACCGAAGACAGCTGGTCTGGAAAAACGTCCATCGAAATCCCCGTCGGAGCCTCCCGCTTCGAGGTGGGCGGGAAGTTCCGAACCCGCACCCGCGAGTTTCGGGAGCGCGTTTTCAAGCACGAGTCGCCGACAGGGTTCGGGTTCAGCGGAGATCCGAACGAGTACGTGAACGAGCGTGCGGGCATTCTCCCGGATGACAGCTTCGGTTCGTTCGTAACCGAGGTGCCGTCGCAGGGGGGAAACTACGACGCCGACCAGAGCACCGGCGCCGGATACGTCATGGTCGACACCCCGGTGCCCGGTCTTTCATCCCTCAAGTTCATTGGTGGGGCACGCCTCGAATACACCGACATGTCGTTGAATACGGTGGGCGGGTCGGCTGTCGAAGAGGAAGGGTCGTTCTCTCAGTTCGACGTCCTGCCCTCCGCCAACTTCGTGTGGTCGCTCCGGGAAAATATGAACGTGCGCCTGGCCTACGGGCGGACCATCGCCCTGCCCTCCTTCCGAGAGTTCTCTCCGTTTCAGTCGTTCAGCTTCATCGGAGACTTCACCGTGGAGGGAAACGCCGACCTGACGCGCACGACGGTCAACAACCTGGATCTGCGCTGGGAGTGGTTCCCGCGCGCCGGCGAACTGGTCTCCGCCAGCGTGTACTTCAAAGACTTTAACGACGCCATCGAACGGACCTTCGACACGCAGTCGGTCGACCAGGGCATTATCACCTTCACCAATCGCGACAACGCCACCGTCTACGGCCTCGAACTGGAAGCCCAGAAGCGTCTGGACTTCATCGCGCCCTTGCTGCAGTACGTTCAGGTGGGCGGGAATCTGACGCTGACGCAGTCCGAGATCGACCGCACGCAGGAGGTGCTCGATCTCATCAGCGACTTTCAGGAAGATCCGAGCGAAACCCGGCAGCTTCAGGGCCAGTCTCCGTACATCGTGAACCTGAGCGCCGGCTACGACAACCCAGAGACCGGAACGAGCGTGAACGTCTTCTTCAACCGCTTCGGCGACCGCATTCAGACCGTGTCGGCGAACGGAATCGACATCTACGAGCGCGGACGGAGTTCGTTGGACCTCAACGCCTCGCAGGAGCTCCTGCAAGGGGTCGAGGTTTCGCTCTCCGTTTCCAACGTGCTGAACACAGATGAGGTCGTCTCGCAGACCTTCCGCGGCAATGAGTTCATCAACGACGAGCGCCCCCTCGGCCGGACGGTGTCGGTTGGGATCTCGTACCGCTACTAGGCCTGCCCCGTTCGTTGGCACGACCGAAACCGGTCGGAACCGCCAGACTCATACAGACCCTCCATACACTGCAAGAATAAACAGTAGGATAACTCCCAAAAGGGAGAATTGGTGTAACAATTGTCCCCTCTTTTTGTGCACGGAATGAGGGGTTTTCTCCTCCCTGTGTGCATCGTGAACTCTCTGAACAAATCACGTATCCGTGATGAAATTTACGCCTACAACATCGGGAGCGAAGTTCGCTCTCCGATCCCTCCTCATGCTTTTCCTCGTTTCCGGCATGGTCTTCATCGCCGGTTGCGATGACGACGACGACAACGGCACGACGCAACCGCCGACCACGGAGCCGGAGCCGGAACCGGATCCAGGGGAAGAGGCAACGCGCCTCGAGCCGGCCGGCCCGGTTGAAGAAGACACGACGTACGCCGACATCGACTACAATGACGACGGGACGGCGGAAGTCATCCGGGTTACGGACATCAACGCCAACGGCGTGGTGCCTCCGGGAGACGAGGACAACCAGGTCACCTGGACGAGCGACAAGACGTACGAACTGAACGGCTTCGTCTTTGTCAACGCGGGCGAGACGCTCGTCATCGAGCCGGGAACCGAAATCCAGGCTCGCCTCGGTGGCGGTGCGGATGCATCCGCCCTCATCGTAGCGGCGGGTGGAACAATCGAAGCTGAAGGAAGCGCCGACAGCCCGATCGTCTTCACGTCCGTCCGCGACGAGCAGGAAGAGCTCGGGCGCAATGACCGCGGACTGTGGGGCGGTGTCATCCTCCTCGGCGATGCCCCGACCAACAACGGCGGGCAGACGCAGATTGAGGGTGTCCCGGACAACACGGGCAGTCGTATCCTCTACGGTGGTGACAACGAGGATCACAACGTCGGTATCTTCAAGTACGTCTCCATCCGTCACACCGGTACGCAGCTCGGAAACGGTGACGAGATCCAGGGCCTGACCCTCGGCGCTGTGGGTTCCGGATCGACCATCGAGTACGTCGAGTCCTACGCCAGTGACGACGACGGCTTCGAGTGGTTCGGTGGAACGGTCAACTCGAAGTACCTCATCACCGCCTACGAGACGGACGACGCCTTCGACATCGACCAGGGCTTCCGCGGAAGCAACCAGTTCTGGTTCGCCGTTCAGGGCGGCAGTGAAGCCGGTCGCGCCTCCGAGATGGACGGCGCCGGTTCCCCCGAGAGCGCCACGCCGTTCGCCGAGTCGATCGTGTCCAACGCCACGTACTTCGGCATGGGCCCCGATCGTACGGCCGATCAGGTGTCGGGCGACGCGAACGATCCCTTCATCATTCACCGGGACAACAACGCGACGTCCTACCACAACAGTATCTTCGCCGGCGGCCGCACGGACTTCGGCATCCAGATTGAAGACCTGGACGGCTCCGAAGACTCCGCCAACCGCTGGGATGACGGCGAACTGGAGCACCAGGACAACCTCTGGTACAACATCGGCCCGAGCTTCAGCGGTGACACGTCGTTCGAAGACCTCATCCAGCTCACGACGGGTGACGATGGGAGCCCCTCGGGTGACCGCGGTGAAGCCTTCCGCGCCAACCTGGCCGACTACCTCAACAACAACGGCAACCTGATCGTGACCAGTAACCCCTACACGGACATCACCCGTGAGGGCGGCAACGGCACGTTCCAGACCTTCACCCCGACCCTTCAGGGGGACGCCGTGCAAGGTGCCAATGAGCCGGCTGACTTCGGTGCGAAGTCGCCGGGCGTCAATGATTCCTGGACGTCGGTCACCTTCAAGGGGGCCTTCGGTCCGGAAGCAGAGTGGAACCTGGACGCCGGCTGGGCGAAAATCACCCAGGACGGAACGGTCACGCTCCCGTAGCACCCCGACCGACGCCCCTCAGTCTGAATGACTGATGGATGAACCCGCCGGGCTCTCCCGACACGACGTCGCGGAGGGCCCGGCGTTTTTTGTGCATGGTCGAGGTGTTCAACAACCAGGACGACGGCTTCGAATTCTTCGGCGGAACGGCCAACGCCCGCTACCTCGTCTCGGCCTTCACCACGGACGACCCCTTCGACCTCGATCAGGGCTCCTGGGGCGCGGGGCCGTTCGGGCTCGCCGTTCAGAACAGCGTCTACGCCGACCACGCCGGCGAGCACGACGGCGGCGAGTCCAGCTACGGCGGTGAATGCGTTGGACGTTGGTGCGTTGGGCGTTAGAACGTCGGGACGTTGGTCACTGGGTACTGGGTACTGGTTATTGGTGACTGGGTACTGGTTATTGGGTATTGGGTACTGGGGACGAGAGAGCGGCACCTGTAGCAAAGGGGACCCGACCAGCCCCAGCCTCCGCGCGTCCCTAGCGTCCCAGCGTCCCCAGCGTCCATAGCGTCCACCCATCCATTCCTCCATCCCTCCCTCCCCCCGTCCATCCTTACACCCCGCGACCGCAGGGAGCGCTCCAGGAACCCGACCGAGCCCATCCATTAGGGGGAGACGTACCCGTTGATCTCGCCATCCGCTGCTGCGGCCTATGTCGCTACGCTGTCTGTTTCTGGTTCAGGGAGAAGGCCGGGGGCACATGACGCAGGCCCTGGCGATGCAGCGGCTTCTGACGGAGGCCGGCCACGAGGTCGTAGGGGCCGTGGTGGGAACAAGCGACCGACGCGCCGTCCCGGGGTTCTTCCTGGAGAAGCTCCAGGCCCCCATCACGTTTGCGCCCAGCCCCAACTTCGTCGCCGACGCGAATCGCCGCGGCGTGCGCCCGGTCAAAACCGTGCTGCGAGAGCTGGGGCGGGTGCCGTCCTTTCTCCGCGGCCTGTCGGTGATCGACGCCGCCATCGAGCAGCACGAGCCCGACGTGGTGGTCAACTTCTTCGAACCGCTGGGCGGCGCGTACACGGCCTGGTATCAGCCGGCCGTCCCGTTCGTCTGCGTCGCCCACCAGTACATGTTTCATCATCCGGCATACGCGTTTCCGGCCGGACAGCGATTGGACCGCTGGGGCGCCCGGACGTTCGCCCACATCACGGCCTGGGGAGCATCCGCCCGCCTCGCCCTGTCGCTCTACCCCGCCGAGGATCGCCCCGCCGACCGCCTCTTCGTTCTTCCGCCCCTCCTGCGGGACGAAGTGCTGTCTCGCCCCATCGGCCCCACGGAGCCGTTTTTCCTCGTCTACATCCTCAACAGCGGCTACGCAGAGGAAATCATCCGGTGGCACGAGGACAACCCGGCCGTTCCCCTGCACTGCTTCTGGGACCGCCCCGGGGCGGCCGACGTCGAGCACCACGACGCCACGTTGACCTTTCATCAACTCGACGACGTCCGGTTCGTCGACATGATGGCCCGGTGTCGGGGGCTGGTCTGCACCGCCGGCTTCGAATCGGTCGGCGAGGCGATGTATCTCGGGAAGCCGGTCCAGGTCGTGCCGGTGGACAACCACTACGAGCAGCAATGCAACGCGCACGACACCGTGCGGGCCGGCGCCGGGATTCGCAGCACATCGTTCAACATCGACCGCCTGCGTCGCTACCGCGAGGACTACGCCCACGACGTGGAGGGATTCCGGGCCTGGATGCAGTCCGAGCGCGATCGGTACGTCCGCGAAATCGAACGGGCGGTCCAGCGGTCCGCTACCGTTCACCTCGCGTCCGCCTCCTCGGCCGTGACGACGTAAGCGGGCGCGGGACGGAAGAAGGAAGGGAACGACGGAAGCGTGCGCAACGGGCGGGAACTCTTGTTTAGAAGAGGTCTAAATAAACACGCACTGGCTGTCCTACGCCGGAGCACCGCCCCACGTCTGACCGACCGCTCGTCTCGTTATGGCTTCCCACGCCGCTTCCTTCACGACGCACAATCTCCACGGTCCGGATCTGTACCGGACGCCGCACGGCTCCGTCCTGCAGTGCGCCTGCTGCGACCGCCTGGAGGTCCAGTTCGGGCGCTTCTCGGTGCGGATGGGCGTCGACGCGTTCGATGATCTGTGCCGCACGGTGGCGCGTGCCCGAGAGGAGGTGCAGGACCCGGATCGGGCCGACCGAGACGCCTGGGAGCTGTCCGGCGGATCGAAGACGATTCGTTTGAGCCGGGAGGATATCCGCCACCTCTACACGCTCCTCGCCGGGGCTGAAGCGATGCGGGTCCTCCGCGAGAGCCTCCACGCCGTGGCCGAGGGCCGGATGCAGCAGGACCACATGCCGGACCCAAGGTCTTGACTGCCAACGTCTTGACCGACCGTCCTGCGGCAGGGACTTCGGTCTGTCCGTCGCCCCCGGACCCGAGCGGCAGAACCCGCGGGCCCCCTGAGAAAGGACGCGAGAGAAGACGAGAACGGGCCGTCTCGTCGTCGACCGGACCGGCCTCCTGCGACCTCCGCTTTGATGCCGGGTCGATATCAGGTCGATATCAGGTCCGTGCCGAGCGCGGTGTCTGTCCCGGGGACCCGCCGTCGTCGTGGCGACCGGTCTGCCCCTGGCGATCCGGCGCGGCGGCACGGTGGGGACACGGAGGGAAGAGGGCGATCCACCCGTGTGCGCCGGTCCGGCACGTGCCGGTTAGCACCCGTCCGTGGGGAGAGGCTCGTCCGCAAGAAGCGGTGCGAGAAACCCCGAAAGATCCGCCGAGAGCCGGCGCAGGGCGTCGGTGCGGAGGCAGTAGCAGGAGCGAGGCCCGTCCTGCTCGACCGACACCAGTCCCGCCTCCCGCAGTGCCTTCAGGTGTCGCGAAACCGTTGCCTGGGCCAGCGGCAGCGCCTCCACGATGTCCCCACAGATGCAGCGGTCGTGACGGGCGAGCACCCGGAGGATCTTCAGGCGGGCGGGATGAGACAGCGTTTGGGCACGCGTCGCCACTGCGACGAGATCGGGGGAGAACCGGTCGGCCTTCGTCGGCATGGGGGAGGCATCTGATGGGGACCTTGCGCATCGATAGGATACAAGCGGGGGCGGACACCGTCAATCACGGCGTCGGCTGCTCCCGTCCGCGTCGGTGCGTCCGGAGGCGCCGCTCCGCTCGCACGGTCATCCACGTGTGCAACCGAAATGCCGGAATCCGACACCCGGGGCGGGCCGGGGGTGTTACGATTTCGGTACCCGGCCGCGACGTGCGAACCGACTGGGGGGAGGTGTCGATGCACCGCACGCACGGGCGGTTGCACCATTGCCGATCCGTGCTCGATGACTCCTGCCCCGCCCCGCTTCCTGGAAACGCGCCTCGGAGAACGGCCGGCCGTGTTCGCGGAGCCGCTCTCCGGTAGCGGCAATCCAGCAGGGCAACCCATCCCGGCGATCCGTAGCGGCAATCCCTAGCGGCGATCCGTAGCGGCGATCCGTAGCGGCAGCGTAGCACCGGCAACGCGACGCCGGCTGTGCGGCTCCTCCCCGCTCTGTCTGCTGCTCGGCCCGCCGGTTTATGCAGGATGCCCTTGCGCAGGGTGTCCTTGCGCAGGGTGTCCTTGCGCATGGCGCGTTCAGCGAGCCCTCGGCGGCCACTCCGTTGGATCCAGCCGCGAGGGCGGAGAGGGCGGGCACCCACCGACCCTGTGCTGTGCCATGTCGCCTCCGTCCCCGCCTTCCGCCCCGGATCTTTCGATCGATACCGCCCGGGGCGACGACCGTGACGAAATTCGCGTGTTGCTGGAGGAGGTCGGTCTCGACGTTCCCGCCCGGTTCGACGAAGACCGTTCCTCTTTTCGCGTCCTGCGAGCCGACGACCGCATCGGAGGCGTGGTGGCCCTGTCGGCCTTCGGGCCGGTTGCGCTGTTGCACTCCCTCGCCGTCCACCCCGAGGTGCAGGGCCGCGGATATGCGCAGTCCCTCATCCTGGACGTCGAGGCCCACGGTCGGGCACAGGGCGTCCGCGCCGTCTACCTGTTTACCGACGCGGAGGCAGGGTTCTTTCGCTGCTTCGGGTATCGCGCGATCGACCCGGAAGCGGTTCCCCCAGATGTTGCGCGCACGCCCACGGTTCAGGACACGGACGAGGGCGCAACCTGTATGTGGAAACAACTCGGGACGTCCGGCTTTGCGTGACGGGGACGGTGAGCACCCCGCGCCGTTTGCGGCGGCGTTCCGGCAGCGACCCCGTATGAGCCTGAATCTTTGCTGTGACCCCGACCCGTCGGACCGTCGTACACATCCTGGGATGGGGAGCCGGCCTTGGTCTCGGGGCCGTCTTCCTGCTGGGGTATCTGGGCGCATACGTGGCGCCGGATCGGGTGTGGTGGATCGACCCGTTGGCAGTGGTGCTTCCGGCGACGAGCCTGCTGCTGCTCGGTGTGGTTGCGGCGTCATGGGCCGCTCGCCGCCGCAGTTCGCTACGCGGTGCGCTCGCGGCCGCGGTGCTTCTTGCCGTTGCGATTCGCTTCGGCCCGTCCCTTCCGCATCCCTTCGGCATCGCATCCGGGCACGAACCCCGGGCATCAACGCCGGCTTCCCCTGACTCCCTCGACGCAGGGGCGCTTGACGCAGGGGCGGACTCAGGATCCGACCCGACCGCCGACGGGCCGACTGCCGACCCGGAAGCTGGCCCCCCCGCCGATCCCCACGCCCGTCCCCCCGCCGAACCTGCCGGCGGTTCGGGGGTTCTGCGCCTCATGACGTTCAACATCCCACACGTCGGCGGCGACCCGGCCGAACTGTCGGGGGCCACCGCCCGCGCCGTGCGGGCCGAACGCCCGCACCTGCTGGCGCTGCAAGAGCCGCACGTCGTCACCGGTCGCGGATCCGGCGCCACCGTCCGCCGCGTGTCGCCCCAACTGCGACGCCTGGTCGGGGCCTCCGGATACGAACTGCCCAACGACCTGCCGCCGGGCTCCCGGCTCCAGCAGCCCGTTCTTGCCCGCGCCGGTGTGGACGACCTAGTGCCCGACCGTCTGGAGCGGCCGCCCGGCCACCCGTTCGCGAGCCGCGTTTCCTTCCGGTGGCGGGGGCGCCGCGCCGTGTTGTACAACGTACACCTGCACACGACGGTCGGGGGGCACAAACCGTGGAAACACCTCGGAGGCCAGCTGTTCGACCCGGAGTTCTGGGCGCCGGTGCTGCGTACGTACCGGACCGGCGCCCGGCGGCGGGCGCAGCAGGCGCGGCGCCTGCGCCGGATGATCGAGCAGGAGAGCGACCCGGTGATCGTGGTGGGCGATTTCAACAGCACGCGGCACCACTGGGTGTATCGCCACATCGCCCGCGGGCTCCACGACGCCCACCGCACGGCGGGACGCGGCTTCGGCGGCACGTTTCCCGCCGACTGGCCGCTCGTTCGCATCGACCACGTCCTTGTCGGCGACGCCTGGGAGGTCGTCGGCGCCCACGTCAGCCCCGACCACGCCGCGTCCGATCATCGTCCGGTGCTGACGCAGCTGCGGTGGAGCGACGAGGCCGGCGGGGAGGAGCGCGCCCACCGCCGGTAGAGTCGTTACGCAGGCGTTAGCATCATGGATTTTGATCGAGGGGCGGAAACTGCACCGGCGGAGACGCTTTCACATTGTTCCCCGCTAGGCACCGCGTGTCTTTCTCCGGATTGTCCTGCACGTCGACCCCGGACCGTGTGTCGCAGGGTGTTGCAGGCATGACCCCTGTTGCGGAGGACCTGCTTCCGGGGTCTTCCGGCCCGACTCTGCAGCCCCGATCGCAACCCCGCCTCCGTTCCTCCTATGGCCGCGTCCTCAAACTCGCTGAAGAAGAACCTGACGCTGTTCGACGTCTACGCGATCAGCACGGGAGCGATGTTTAGCTCCGGGTTCTTTCTTCTCCCCGGTATCGCCACGGCGGAGGCTGGTCCGTCGGCCATCCTGGCTTACTTCGTGGCCGGCCTGCTCATCATGCCGTCCATGCTGAGCATGGCGGAACTGTCGACCGCCATGCCGAAGTCCGGCGGCACCTACTACTTCCTCGATCGCAGCCTCGGCCCCCTGGCCGGAACGGTCGGCGGTCTTGGAACCTGGTTGGCGCTGGTGTTCAAGAGCGCGTTTGCCTTGATCGGGATGGGGGCGTATCTAGCCATCTTCTTCGAGATCCCCATCCAGCCGCTCGCCGCGGCGCTCACGGTGGCGTTTGCCGTCTTGAACGTCGTCGGCGCGAAGGAAACGACCGGCTTGCAGCGCATCCTGGTCGCGGTTCTGGTCGCCGTGCTCGCCTTCTTTACGATTCAGGGCCTGGTGACCGTGGCCGGCGGCAACCCGGAAGAGGTGCAGGGCGACCTGACGCCCTTCTTCCCGTTCGGCGTCTCGGGGTTTGCGTCCACGGTCGGCCTCGTGTTCGTGTCGTACGCCGGACTCACGAAGGCGACGAGCGTGGCCGAAGAGGTCCAGAATCCGGATCGCAACATCCCGCTCGGCATGTTTCTGTCGCTGCTCACCGCCACGCTCCTGTACGTGGTGGGGGTGTTCATCATGACGAGCGTGCTGGAGTCGTCCGCCCTTCGCGAAGACCTCACCCCCGTCGCCACCGCTGGGGACGTCTTCCTCGACTGGCTGCCGGGCGGGGCGGGCCTCATCCTCATCGTCGTGGCGGCCATCGCCGCGTTCGCCTCCACCGGCAACGCGGGCATTCTCTCCGCGTCGCGCTACCCGCTCGCCATGGCGCGCGACCGTTTGCTGCCGGCCATGTTTGCGTCCGTCGGCCGCTTCAAGACGCCGACGCGCTCGGTCGTGGTCACGGCCGTCTCGATGATCGTCGTCATCTTTGCGCTGAGCGAGGAGGGCGTGGCGAAGCTCGCCAGTGCCTTTCAGCTTCTTCTTTTCGGACTGATCAACTTCGCCGTCATCATCATGCGCGAAAGCCGGATTCCGTCCTACGCGCCCGGCTTTCGCTCCCCGTTCTACCCGTGGATGCAGGCAGCCGGCATCCTCATCGCCTTCTTCCTAATCACCGAGATGGGGGCGCTCGCAATCCTGTTTACCGGCGGCGTGGTGCTGGCCGGCATCGCCTGGTACTTCTACTACGCCCGCAACGTCGGGCGCGAGGGCGCCATCTTCCACCTGTTCGCCCGGCTGGGCAAGTTCCGCCACGAGGGGCTCGACAGCGAGCTGCAGGGCATCCTGGAGGAGAAGGGCGTCGAAGACGACGCGGCCTTCGACCGTCTCGTGGCGCGCGCACAGGTCGTATCGCTGACCGAGCCGACCGACTACGAGAGCGTCGTCGAGCGGGCGGCCGGGATGCTGGCCGATCGGGTTTCCGTCGATGCCAACACCCTCAAGCACGATTTTCTGGAAGGAACCCAGCACAGCGCCACCTCCGTCTCGCACGGCACGGCGCTCCCCTACGTGCGCGTCGACGGCATCGACCGGCAAGAGCTCGTGATGGTGCACTGCCAGTCCGGCATCTGCATCGACGTCGACCCCGCCACTCCGCTGGAAAGCCAGGAGTCCGTCTACGCCGTCTTCTTCCTCGTCACCCCCACCCACGACCAGAGCAATCACCTCCGCACGCTGACGGCGATTGCGAATCGCACCGACGAGGAGCAGTTCCTCGTCGAATGGCGCTCGGCGGCCGACGAGCAGGAGATGAAGGAGGCGCTCCTGCACCACGAGCGCTACCTCACGCTGCAGCTCTTGAGCGGCACGAACACGGAGGACTTCATCGGGGAGACGGTGCGCGACCTGAGCTTCCCGGCCGGCAACCTCGTTGCGCTCATTCGCCGCGGGGGAGACATCATCATTCCCAACGGTTCCACGCAGCTTCGAGAGGGCGACCGGGTTACGATCATCGGCGACCCGGCCGGGATCGAGCGCCTGTACGAGCTCTACCGCCGCGGCGAACGGGAAGGCGTCGTGCAGTGATGGAAGAGGAATGGGAGAGGGGTGGATGGGTGGACGGATGGATGCATGGGTGGATGGACGGGTGGATGGAACGTCAGCAATAGATGACTGGCTTCCCCAATACCCAACCCCGACCCTCAACCCAAACCCCCAACCCAAAACTCTCAACCCAAAACCCTCAACCCCAACCCGCACCCCACTCCCTAGAAACCCGCCGCCGCCGCAGTTGGTACGACGCCGACGAATTGCGTTTGCCTTCTGCCCGCCGAACCTGCCCCGTCGTTCGTGGAGTTTCTGAACCCGTTTGCGCTCTTGGCGATGGCGGCCGTCGCGGTGCCGCTGTTTCTGCACCTCTTCAACCTGCGTCGTCCCACGACGGTCGACTTCAGCTCGTTGGCGTTCGTGAAGGAACTGCAGAAGTCGGCGGTGCAGCGCGTTCGCATCAAGGAGTGGTTGCTGCTGGCACTTCGGATGCTGGCGATTGCGTGCCTGGTGCTCGCCTTCGCGCGACCGACGCTGACGGGCGACATCGCTCCCGTTGGTGACGACGTGCGCACCGCGCACGCCATCGTCATCGACAACTCCCTGTCGATGCAGGTTCGCGACGGAGAGGGCGCCTACATCGAGCAGGCCCGCCGGAAGGCCGAGGGCGTACTCGAAACGGCGGATGACCGCGACGACATTCTCGTGTGGCCGACGGTGCGAACGGCGGAGACCCTCCCCTCGCCGAGCGGCGATGCGGCGCGTGCGCGGCAGGCCCTTCAGGCGGTAGAAGCCCGAGCGGGGGCGAGCCGGCTCGGGCACGCCGTGGTCCGCGCTGCCGAGCGGCTTCAGGAGTCGGAGGCTCCGCGCAAGGTCGTGTACGCCGTGGGCGACCTGCAGGCGAGCACGCTCGGAGACTCGCTCTCCCGGCGCGTGCCCGACGAAACCCAGGTCACGCTGCTTCCGGTCGGCTCCCGGACGCCGGCCAACGTCGCCGTCACGGACGTCCGCGTCGTGAGCCGAATTGCGGAGGTCGGCCAGCCCGTCCAGCTGGAGGCAACGCTCGTCAACTACGGGTCGCAGACGCTGAACGGATTCGTTGCCAGTGTCTTTTTGGACGACGAACGGGTTGCGCAATCGACCACCACCCTCGAGCCCGACACGCCCACGACCGTTTCCTTCACCGCCACGCCTCAGGAGCGCGGCTGGTTGAAGGGACGCGTCGAGATCGAACAAGACGACTTCTCCGTCGATGACGACCGCCGGTTCACGCTCCACGTGCCGGAAGAACGACGGGTTCTCGTGGTGCGGGGGACGGGCCAGGACCCCCGGTTCGTCGACCTGGCGCTTTCGTCGGAGATGATCGACGACCGCATCGCCTTCCGGTCAACGACCGTGGGTGAAGACCGCCTCGCCTCGCAAGAACTGGGCGCCTTCGACGCCGTGCTGCTCGTCGGGGCGCGCACGCTGTCGAGCGGGGAGGTGAGCGCGCTGGCCCGCTACGTAGAGCAGGGCGGCGGCCTCCTCCTGTTTCCGAGCGCGCAGGCGCGGCCGGAGGAGTACAACGCGCTGTTCACCGCCGTAGACGGCGGCCGCTTCCGCGGCTTCAGCGGAACGCAAGGGGGCGACCGGTCCATCGCCTCCTTCGACCGCGTCGACCTCGACCACCCCCTGTTCGAAGGCGTCTTCGACCGGTCGCAGCAGCGGGGAGAGCCGCAGGTGGAAAGTCCCGACATCTTCTACGCCCTCAACTACCAGCCGGCCGGCGGCGCGGAGCAGACGCTCATCGAACTCTCGAACGGCTTCCCGTTTCTTCAAGAGGTGCGGCATGGCGGCGGTGTGATGCTGGTGAGCGCCGTCGCCCCGTCGCCGGCCTGGAGCGACCTCCCGGTGCGCGGTCTCTTCATCCCCCTGCTATACCGATCTGTTTACTACCTATCGGCCGGGGCGTCCGTGGCGGGAGAGCAGCTGACAGCCGGCCGCCCCACCGAGCTCCGCATCACCGGGGTGCCGCCCGATGCCACGCTGCAGATCGTCGGGCCCGACGGCGGGGAGCGGACGCCCGATCAGCGAACCCTCTTCGGCGCCGTGCTGCTGGAAACAGGACGCGACCTCACCGAGCCCGGGTTCTACGACGTCCGGGCAGACGCGTCTCTCGTGCGGCGAGTTGCCGTCAACAGCGACCCGGCCGAGTCCGACCTCCAACGGGCGGAGCCGTCCTCGGCCGTGGAGGCGCTCGCGGAGGCTGCCGGCGCGAACGTGCGCGTCCTGGAGGGCGCGCGGCCGGACGCGCAGGCCGTTGCCGACGCCCTGCGCACCCAGCGCGCCGGAACCGAAATCTGGAACGTCTTTCTGATGCTGGCGTTGGGATTCCTCGCAGCGGAAATGCTGGTTGCCAGCCAGTGGAAGCCGGAGACGGCCGCCGCGTAGGAGCCTCTGACGCCGCCTTCGAAGCCTCGGAGACGAGAGCCTCGGAGACGAGAGCCTCGGAGACGAGGCGGAGACGAGAAGCGAAGCGCGAGGGGGACGGAAGGCCGAGCCCGGCTGAACCACGACCCGGTAACCGGTGAGGCCGCACGACCGGTGCTGCCCCGGGGAGCCGCCCCCGGGCTGGAGGTGCCCGCCTCGCCGCGGCGAGAGGCACCGGCTCCGTCCGGTTCGCGCCCCCGTCGCCGCCCTCCTTCTGATTTCTGACGGACCCATGTCGTCCTGCGCCCATGCCTGAACCCGCCGACGTGCTCTCCGTCCTTCACCTCGCTCTTCTCTCCGCGTTCGTCGGCGTGACGGCGATCAGCATGATCGTCGCGCTGGCCAGCCGCCTGCGCATTCAGCGAACGCTCCTCACCTGGCGCTCCGGACCGCTGACGTCGTTTCCGCTCGGACCGTCGCTCTTCCTCCTGCTCGTCGGCGCTGGGTTTGTCTACTGCGGATGGACCGGGCAGGAAGTGCCGGCGAGCGTCGTCGTCGGATACCCCGCCGGGGGCCTGTTCTGGTTCGTGGCTGCGTGGCTGTCCCGCTCGCTCGTGGTGACCGAATACGGAATCATCCCGGACGTCGGCCAGATCCGTCGCGCGGTGGCCTGGGGACAGGTGGTCGACTACTTCCGGACGTCCCGAAACGGCGTCCCGCACTACGTCTTCTTCTACCTCGACGACGACGGCGCCCGGCAGCGCCTCGATCTACCGGTACCGGCGAGCGTCGACGGAGAGTTTCAGGCGATCGTCTCGCAGAAGCTCGACGCCCGCTTCGCGTTCTCCACAAAACAGGCGTTCGACGAAGAATCCCTCGACGAGCAGGAAGGAGACGTCGGGTGGTGACGAAGCTCCGAGACGACAACCTGCGACCACGACCGGGGGCAACAACCGGGGACAACGACCGGGGGGCGGTGCCGGACGGCGGGAGGGATGAATCATCGGACGGACTGTGTGATCGGTTGAAGAACTCGGCATGAACGCGTCGCCATCGTCGGACTCCCCCACCTCGCCCGACTCGTCTTCTCCTGCTTCGCCCCCGAGTACGTCCCGGTCGTCGGAGTCCCGCAACCCGGCCCGGGCGGAGCCCGCTGACGAGAGCGGTTCCAGCCATGCGGAAGGAACCGGCCACGCGGAAGGAACCAGCCATGGAGCGGGCCACAGCCATGGAGCGGAGGCGGGAACCGGGCGGCTGATCGTCGGGATCCTTCTCAACCTGGCGATCACCGGGGCGGAGGCCGTCGCCGGGGTGCTCTCGGGCAGCCTGGCCCTTCTGGCCGACGCCGCGCACAACCTCAACGACACCGCCAGCCTGGGCATCACGCTCTACGCCCGACGGGTGGCCGGGCGCGACGCTACGCAGAGCCGAACGTTCGGCAACCGCCGGGCAGAAGTGATCGGCGCGTTCGTCAACCTGGTCACGCTCGTTCTCATCGCCGGGTACTTGCTCGTCGAAGCCGTCGAGCGTGCGCTGAACCCGCGGCCGATCGACGGATACATGGTGATGATGGTGGCCGGCGTGGCGCTGGTCGGCAACGTGGCCACGGCCGGGCTCCTGCACCGCCCCGCCCAGGACAGCCTCAACGTCGAGGCGGCCTACGTCCACATCGTCGCCGACGCCCTGGCGAGCGTGGCCGTCCTGGCAGCCGGCGGGCTCGTGCTGGCCTTCGGCTGGACGTGGATCGATCCGGTGATGACGGCCGTCATTTCCGGCTACATTCTCTGGCAAAGTGCCCAGCTGCTCCGTCAGACGATCGACATCTTGATGATGACGGCACCGGACGGGCTCGACGTCGAGGCGATGGTTGAAGCCATGGAAGGCGTCGACGGAGTGGCCGACGTGCACCACGTCCACGTCTGGCGCCTGGACGAGCACCGGACGGCCCTGGAAGCGCATGTGGCCGTAGAGGAGCGCAACGTCGACGCGGCCGAGCGCATCAAGCGCGTGATGAAAGACCGGCTGGCCTCCGAGTTCCACATCGGCCACGCGACGCTGGAGGTCGAGTACGACCGGTGCAGCGACGCTCCGATCGACGGGCGCCCACCTGCCGATGCGTCCGACGCCGAACCGGCGTCTGCCCCCTATCCCCCTGTCATCGCGTCCGACTGTTGACCGGCCATGTGATTGGTCCTGCTGATCGGCGGGATGGGGAGGCGGGAAGGAGAGCTCGGTGGGGGACGCAGGACCGATAACCGCCCATGACCCCGAACAAGAGCCGGACCGGCAGAAGAAGACCGTCCGTGCACACCCAACCTCCCCCAGCCTCCCCCAGCCCCCATCTCCCCGACCCAGCTCCCGGCACCTACTACCGAATACCTGCCCCCGAATACTCGTCCCCGAATACTCGCCCCCGAATACTCGCCGGACGATCGAAGAATCCGTCCCGATCCCGGTCTGGGCAGGCAACACGTTCTGGACCGGCGGGTATAAAAAATGTGCAGGTTGTTTGAACCTGGGTGGTATCCCTTCCGAACGCAATCTCCCCTCAACAGCGACGCTCGCCTTTGTTCACACCCGAAAAGAAGACGAAAGACGCAGAATCCGCGATCATCGTGGGCGTGGCGACGTCGAACGTCTCCCGCTTCGACGTCCGCGACCACCTGAACGAGTTGGAGCAACTGGCCCGGACGGCCGGTGCGACGGTGACCGACCGAGTGACGCAGTCGCTCAACAGCCCGGATCCGTCCACCTTCATCGGGTCCGGAAAGGTCAACGAGCTCAAGCGCCTCTCCGCCGAGCGCGACAGTGACCTGATCATCTTCGACGACGACCTGAGTCCCGTTCAGGTTCGCAACATCGAGAAGCAGGTCAACTGCAAGCTCCTCGACCGGTCGGGCTTGATCCTCGACATCTTCGCCAACCGGGCTCAGACGGCTGCGGCCAAGACGCAGGTCGAACTCGCCCAGCTCGATTATCTGAGCTCTCGCCTGACGCGGCGGTGGACGCACCTCTCCCGGCAGGAAGGAGGAATCGGCACGAAGGGGCCCGGTGAGAAGCAGATCGAGACCGACCGCCGCCTAATCGACAAGCGCATGGCGAAGCTGCGCGACAAGCTCGACAAGATCGACCGCCAGCGGACGACGCAGCGCAAGGGCCGGCGCGGGATGACGACGGTCTCGCTCGTCGGATACACGAATGCCGGCAAGTCGACGCTGATGAACGCCCTTTCCGACACCGACCTGTTGTCGGAGGACCAGCTGTTCGCCACGCTGGATGCGACGACGCGAACCGTGCAGCTGGATACGAACAAGGAGGTGCTTCTCTCCGACACCGTCGGGTTCATCCGGAAGCTGCCTCACCGCCTGATCGAAAGCTTCAAGAGCACGCTCGACGAAGTGCGCCACAGCGACGCCCTCGTTCACGTCGTCGACGTAACGCACCGGCGGTTCGAGGAGCAGATGGACGTCGTCCAGGAGACCCTGGGCGAGTTGGACTGCGAGGACAAGCCCGTCCTGACGGTCTTCAACAAGATCGACGCCCTCGACGACCGGAACCTGCTCCGTGCCCTCCGCCGCGAGCACCCCGACGCGGTCTTCGTCTCGGCGCTGCGAGGAATCGGCCTGCAGCGGCTGAAGACGGATCTACTCGCCCTCGTCGAGCGGGACTTCGTCGATCGGGTCGTGTACGTCCCGGTAACGGCTCCGAAGGTCATCGCCCGCATCCATGAACTGGCCGATGTGGAGAGCGAAGACTATCTCTACGCCGACGAGGAGCCGGTCGCAGACCGAGGCGACGGCGCAGCTGCCGGCGACGACCAGCCGCAGGCAGTCGCCCGAATTGCCTACCGCGCCGCCCCCCGAAACGACGACCGAATTCACGACATGCTGGAGCCGTTCGGTGCGCTCCGTCCGCTCGTCACCAATGGCGCCCGGGTCGAACCGGACGTGGGGGGCGACGGCAAGTCAGCCCGCGCGCCGCGGCTGGCTTCAGAGTCGTAAGCGGTCTCCAGGGGCGTACGCCGGCCTGGCTGCGGGGCGGGAACGCGCAGGCCTCCGGCCGTTCGCAGGGTCAACCCCGTAAACCCAATCCCGTAAATCCACCCCCGTAGATCCGACCCCGCAGGAGCGACCTCGCAGGAGCGACTCCGCAGCGGCGACTCCGGAGGTCTGCCCGTTCCGCAGGCTGCCATGCGGAGACGATAACCCTCCGGCAGAGAATTCCCCGGGCACGGGGATTGCAACGGTGTCCGTCGAGGGACGTACGACCCGTGTGTCGATGATCTCCTGTTCGATTCCTTTTTCGGCACGGACGCACGGCCGTCCCGCAGCGCAACCCAGCCGCACGGTCCCGGCATCCGCACGATGCCCGACACCGGCCGTTCACCCCGCCCCTTCACCACGAAAACGAGCTTCCATGAGGGCCCAAGACGCTATACACTCCTCCACGCCGGCGCTGCAGAGCAGCGACACGGTGGAGGACGCACTCGGAATGCTGATGGAGTACCGGGTTCGCCACCTCCCCGTTGTGGACGAAGAGCGCGAACTCGTGGGGATTATCTCCGAAGAGCAGTTGATGGAGGCCTCGGGTCCGGAAGACCGGATCGCCTCGCTCGTAGCCGCCCACCCCATCTCTGTGAGTCCGGAAGACCACATCTTCGATGCAGCCCGCACGATGCTGGAGCACGAGCTCAGCACCGTCCCGGTCGCTGAGGCCGACGGCACGTACCTGGGCCTGCTGCGGCGACACGACATCTTCGACAAGTTCGCCCAGATGCTGGCTACCCAGGAGGCGGGGGCGATCCTCGCCCTCGAGGTGAGCCCGCGCGACTACGCCCTGGCCAAGCTCGTCCACGTCATCGAGCAGAACGACGCCAAGGTCCGCGCCGTCGCCTCCGAGTCGCCCGAGCGCTCGACGGACCAAATCCGGGTTACCCTCAAGCTGAACGTGCAGGATACGTCCCGCATCCGCCACGTACTGGAGCATCACGGCTACCACGTCGTCGCCTCCTTCGGGGAGGACGACGAAGAGCTGGGCGACCTCGTGGATGAGTTCATGCGGTACCTGGAGGTGTAGGGACACGGGTCATTGGACACCGGTCACTGGACACGGGTCACTGGACACGGGTCACCGGTCACTGGACACGGGGTGCTGGATACCGGTCGCCGGATACCGGTCGCCGGATATCGGGCGTCGGGCGCGGGGCAGGGTGCGGTTTTCGGTCAACAACAGCATTGCCACCATGAGCGATCGTGAGTCTGAGTCCTCCGGGTCGTCCGGCGCTCCGCAGGAAGGGCCGTCGAACGCCGCCTTGCTGGAATCGATGACGCTGCTCGCGACGCTGTCGACGGCGGCCGACGTTCACGATGCGATCGCCGAGCGCCGGGCGGGACGCGATCCGTCGGCCCAGGAGCCGACTCCCCGGGCCGAGGCGGCCTTGAAAACCGCCGGAGACGATCTGATGGACCTGCTGATGCAGATGATGTTCGGCCGGGTTCATCTCGAACACCGGGCGGAGGCGGAGAGCGCCGAGGTCGTTCGCCACTTCGATCTGCTGATGAAGCTTCGCCAGGCCGGGCGCCTGGTGCATGCCATGCATCAGCGACTGCTGAGTCTCTACCCGGACGTCTCGGAAGAACTCGCCGAAGAGGCCCGGCAGGTCCACGACGAGATCCAGACGCTCGTCGACGACGGCAGGGAAGAGCGGGTCGTTTCTGATCTGGAGCCGTTGCTGGAGCGAGGGGTGAGTTTCGTCGTCTGGACCCGACACGAAGTGTAGGACCGACCCCCGTCCCGGCGGCCGCGTGCCCCGTTTCTCCGCAGAACCATCGGCCGGGGAAACCGTTGTGGCATAGATGGTGGGCATCCGGAACCCTCCCGCCGGACGTCGCCCCCTTCGTCTTGGAATCCCCGCCACCGATCCCGCGCTTATGAGCAACCAGACCGACCTGCCCGACCGCGCTATCAGTCCGTACGCTGCATCCAATATCCAGGTCCTGGAAGGGCTGGAGGCGGTGCGCAAGCGCCCGGCGATGTACATCGGCGACGTCGGCATCCGCGGCCTGCATCATCTCGTCTACGAGGTCCTCGACAACTCGATCGACGAGGCCCTGGCCGGCCACTGCGACCATATTGAGGTTCGGCTCCACGAGGACGGGTCGGTCTCGATCCAGGACAACGGCCGCGGCATTCCCGTCGACACCCACCCGGCCGAAAACCGCTCGGCCCTCGAGGTGGTCATGACCGTCCTCCACGCCGGCGGGAAGTTCGACAAGGACAGCTACCAGGTGTCCGGCGGCCTTCACGGCGTCGGCGTCTCCTGCGTGAACGCCCTGGCCGACCGCTTCGAGGCACGAGTCTGGCGCGACGGCTCCGTGTGGGAGCAGACGTACCGCATGGGCGTTCCCGAAGGACCGGTGGAAGAAGTGCGGCCGATGCGCGCCGACGAAGAGACTGGCACGCACATTCGCTTCTGGCCGGACACGGACATCTTCAAGGTGTCGGCCTTCCGGTTCGACACGCTCTCGGATCGTCTGCGCGAGCTGGCATACCTGAACAAGGGCGTCCGCATCATCATCGACGATGAGCGGGAGGAGGACGAAGAGCTGAGCCACGAGGAGTACTACTCCGAAGGCGGCATCAAGGAGTTCGTCGAGTACCTGGAGGAGGCGCGCGAACCGGTCCTCGACGAGACGATCTACATCGCCGACGAGGACTCGGAGGTGCCCGTCGAGCTCGCGATGCGCTACAACGACGGCTACAACGAGAACGTCCTCTCCTTTGTCAACAACATCAACACGCACGAGG
Source organism: uncultured Bacteroidota bacterium (assembly GCA_937127285.1). Lineage (GTDB taxonomy): Bacteria > Bacteroidota > Rhodothermia > Rhodothermales > Salinibacteraceae > CAKZLV01. The sequence continues at coordinate 12,349 of CAKZLV010000215.1, read as the reverse complement.
GCGGGACGCACGTCGCCGGCTTCCGCCGCGCCCTGACGCGCACGCTGAAAGGATGGGCGCAGAAGAACGACATGCTGCAGAAGCTGAAGTTCGACCTCACCGGCGACGACTTCCGCGAAGGCCTCACGGCGGTCCTCTCGGTGAAGGTGCAGGAGCCGCAGTTCGAGGGGCAGACGAAGACGAAGCTCGGCAACTCGGAGGTGCAGGGCATCGTCGAGTCCCTCATCAACACGAAGCTGGGACGCTGGCTGGAGGACCACCCCGACCAGGCCGAGAAGATCATCAACAAGGTGATCCTCGCTGCGGAAGCTCGCGCCGCCGCCCGCAAGGCCCGCGAGCTCGTGCAGCGCAAGAGCGCCTTTACGAGCGGCGGCCTGCCGGGTAAGCTCGCCGACTGCACCTCGCGCAAGCCGGAGGAATCGGAGCTCTACCTCGTCGAGGGCGACTCGGCCGGTGGATCCGCCAAGCAGGCGCGCGACCGCCACTTTCAGGCCATCCTTCCGCTTCGCGGCAAGATCCTGAACGTCGAGAAAGCCCGCCTCGACCGGATCCTCGAAAACAACGAAATCAAAAACATGGTCACGGCCCTCGGCACGGGCCTGACCTCGACGGAAGAGGAGTTCGACCTCGCCAACCTCCGCTACCACAAGATCGTGCTCATGACGGATGCGGACGTCGACGGCGCCCACATCCGCACGCTGCTGCTGACGTTCTTCTACCGCCAGCTCCGCCCGCTTCTCGAGCAGGGATACATCTACATCGCCCTGCCGCCGCTCTACCGCATCCAGTTCGGCCGCAACGAGGAGTATCTGTGGACGGACGACGGGATGCGCGAGCGCATGCAGGAGCTTCGCCAGAACGGCAAGAGTCCGGGCCTGCAGCGCTACAAGGGTCTCGGTGAAATGAACCCGGAGCAGCTCTGGACGACGACGATGGATCCGGAGACGCGCAAAGTGCAGCAGGTAACCATCGACGACGCCGCAGCCGCCGACCGCGTCTTCTCCACCCTCATGGGCGACTCCGTCGAGCCGCGCCGCAAGTTCATCGAGCGCAACGCCAAGTACGCGACGATCGATGTGTAGGGGGCGGTTGTTGGGTATTCGGTACTCGTTAGTGGGTACTCGTTATTGGGTATTCGGTACTGGGTACTCGGTATTGGGTACCAGGCGTGGTCCGTGTCCGATGGAGGTTTTGCTTCGAGACCACCGGGAGCCGACGCAACCCTAAAGCTGCCGAGCGGGAGTGATGGAGTCGATTGCTTCAACATCGCAGGCTGCCCCGTCGGAGACGGTGTCGGGGGATGATCCGGCGCGGCCGGACGTGACCGTCCTCGTTCCCGCCTACGACGAGGATGAGTCGTTGCCCGAGCTCACGGAGGGAATCCGCTCGGCCTGTGACGACGCCGGCCTGTCGTTTCGGGTCTGTTTCGTCGACGACGGATCGCAGGACGACACCTGGGCGGTGATCCGGCGCCTGCATGCACAGGATGCCCGCGTCGAGGGCATTCGCTTCCGGCGCAACTACGGGAAGTCCGCCGCCCTTGCCGTCGGCTTCGAGCGGGCGCGAGGGCAGTACGTGGTGACGATGGACGCCGACCTCCAGGACGACCCGGCCGAGATTCCCGAGCTGATCGAGATTCTGGAAGACGGATACGACCTCGTCAGCGGCTGGAAGCGCGACCGGCAGGATCCGCTCTCCAAAACGATCCCCAGCCGGTTCTTCAACTGGGTGACCCGGAAGATGTCGGGCATCGAACTCCACGACTTCAACTGCGGCCTGAAGGCCTACCGGCGAGAGGTCGTCAAAAGCGTCGACGTGTACGGAGAACTCCACCGCTACATTCCGCTCCTTGCCCACTGGGCCGGTTACGACCGCATCACCGAGAAGCCCGTCGAACACCACGCCCGGAAGTACGGCGAGACGAAATTCGGCTTCGAGCGCTTCATCCGGGGGTTCCTAGACTTCATCACCGTCCTCTTCCTGACGCGCTTCGCCGTGCGACCCATGCACTTCTTCGGGTCGATCGGCACGGTCGCGTTTCTCTTCGGCGTCGTGGTCAGCCTCTGGCTGTCGATCGACAAGATCGTCTTCGGTGCGCACCTGAGCGACCGGCCGCTGCTTCTGCTCGGCGCGCTCTGCATCCTCTTCGGGGCGCAAATGTTCACGACCGGCCTCCTCGGCGAGATGGTCATCCAGCCCCGCATGGAGGAGACGGCCAGCTACGAAATTGCGGAAACGACCGTCCCGGCCGAGGACGAGCACGCGGCGGTGGAGGACGCGTAGGGGGGAGGGTGGAGGATGGAGGGTGGAGGAGGGATGGTGGAGGATCGTTCGATGTCGCTCCGATCCGGTGATGCGGCAGCGATCCGCCGGGATCCGTCGACAAGGGTCTCCGGTCGTGTCTGGAGCGAGGTCGGGATCTGGGAACCCCAATTGAAAATTTTCAATTTGCGATCTCCATTTTTCAATGACCCTCGCTGTTGTCGGCCCGGTGCATCCGTTTCGGGGTGGGATTGCGCATTTCACGGAAATGACGGTCGAGGTGCTGGCGGGGCGGGGGCACACGGTGCGGCCCGTGAGTTTTCGGCGGCAGTATCCGGAACTCCTGTTTCCGGGAAAGACCCAGTTTGAGCCGGACGAGGATGCGCCGGAGGGGGTGCGCGGCGCCCCGCGGTGGATTGACACCGTCAACCCCCTCACCTGGCTGCAGACCGCCTGGCATCTCTACCGGATGCAGCCGGATGTCGTCGTTTTTCAGTACTGGATGCCGTTTTTCGCCCCGGCCTACGGTCTGATTGCCCGGGTCCTGCGCCGCCTCGGGATCCCGTCGCTGGCGGTTGTGCACAACGCGCTCCCGCACGAGCGGCACGTGGGGGATGCGTGGCTCGGCCGCTTTTTCCTGCGGGCCTGCGACGGGTTCGTGGTGATGTCCGACGCCGTGCGGGAAAATTTGCGCGCCCTCCGCCGGCCCGATGCCGGCGTTCAACAGATCGAGCATCCCGTCTACGAGCGCTTCGGCGAAGGCATCCCCCAGAAGCAGGCACGCGAGCGACTCGACCTGCCACCCGAGGCACCGGTGGCGCTTTTCTTCGGGTTCGTGCGCGAGTACAAAGGGCTGCACGTGCTGCTCGAAGCGATGCCGCAGGTGCTAAGGCAGGTCCCCGACCTCCACCTTCTCGTCGCCGGCGAGCCCTACGACGACGCGGAGCGCTACCGGGAGATTATCGACGCGCACGACCTCGGAGAGCGCGTTCACTGGCACGCCGACTACATTCCGTCCGGCGACGTGCCGCTCTACTTCAGCGCGGCCGATCTCGTCGTGCAGCCCTACGTTTCCGCCACGCAGAGCGGGGTGGCGCAGATTGCCTTTCACTTCGAGACGCCCATGATCGTCACCGACGTCGGGGGCCTGGCGGAAGTGATTCCTCACGAAGAGGCCGGCTTCGTCGTCCCGCCCCGCGACCGGGGCGCCCTCGCCGATGCCGTCGCCCGCTACTTTACCGAGGACTGGAGCGAGCGCCTGACGGCGGGCGTCCGCCGCCAGAAAGAGCGCTACGCCCCGGAGCGGCTGGCCGAAGCGATTGAGGCGCTGTTGTGAGGAGGTGCGTTTGGATGACGAAGCCTCCTCACCTCCGCCCATACGCCCATCCCCCCATACGTCCCAAGTGTGGAATTTTGGAGAGGACACGATGAAGGGCGGCCTGGGGCGGTATCAATTCTGGTGCGGCTTCTTTAGACTAGATCCAGATAACGAAACGCTCGCTGCCCCGCCACGCTTCACCCGATCCGACACCGCCATGAACCGACCCTGGAGTGGATTTCTGACCGTCCTGCTCGCCGCCGTTCTCGCGGTGACGAGCATCGGCTGTCAGCAGCAGACCGAGCAGGAAGAACTCGTCATTTACTCCGGCCGCAGCAAGGCCCTCGTCGACTCGCTGGTTGAGATGTACCGCCAGCGCACCGAACGGCCGGTTAGCGTAAAGTATGGGACGGATTCCCAGCTGCTCGCCGCGCTGAAAGAAGAGGGCGATCAGAGTCCGGCCGATGTGTTCTGGGCGAATACGACCGGCGCGCTCAGCAATGCGATCGAGAACGACCTGCTGACCACGCTTCCGGACTCGCTCATGAACCGACCCGCACGCTTCGCGCCGGCGAGCAAGCAGTGGGTGCCGGTGACGACGCGCTTTCGCGTTCTGGCGTACAACTCCAGCAACGTCGATTCGACGGACCTGCCGGCGTCGGTCACGGGCCTGCCGGAGATAGACGAACTGGACGGCCGGATTGGGTGGACGCCTGCCTATTCGAGCTTTCAGGACTTTGTCACGGCCGTGCGCACGGTCGAAGGAGAGGACGCCGCACGCCAGTGGCTGCAGGGTATGCAGGACCTGAATCCGAAGAGCTACACCTCCAACACACCGATGATTCGGGCCCTTGCCGCCGGGGAGATCGACGTGGCGCTCACCAATCACTACTACGTCCTCCGCCTCAAGCACGGCGGCGCCGAAGGCGAGTACGAGGAAGAGGAGGGCGAAGAGGAGGAAGCCGAAGAAGAGGAAGAAGCCCCTCGTCGCGGTGCGCCCGTGAACACGTACCACTTCGCGTCGGGAGACGTGGGCAACCTTGCGCTCGTCACCGGAGCCGGCGTGCTGCAAACCTCCGACCAGAGGGAGGCCGCCCAGGAGTTCCTGCAGTTCCTCCTGTCGCCCGATGCCCAGGCCTTCGCCGCCTCGTCCGTCAACGAGTACCCGGTCGTCCCCGACGCCGGAGTGCAGAACTACATGCTGCCGGTCGACGATGCGCTTGCGCTCAGCCCCGACTTCAACTACGACCAGCTGCAGGAGATCGACGCCACGCTGGCGCTTCTGCGCGACGAAGGACTGCTCTAATGATTGCAAGATTGGCGGATGGGCAGATTGGAGGACGGATCGCCCGCCCTGCTCGCTGGATGGGACCGGCTGGGCGTTTGGGCGTGTGGGGGTTTGGGGGGATGGGTGGATAGGTGGATGGGTGGATAGGTGGATGGGTGGATAGGTGGATGACCCCCCAATACCGAATACCAAATACCGAATACCCAGTACCGAGTCCCCAGTACCGAGTACCCAGTACCGAGCACCCAGTACCGAGCAACCGAACCCCCAACCTCGAATCATGACGGTGCGGCAGGTACTGGAGTCGGCGCGGGAGCGGTGGTACGTGGCGGTGCCGCTGGCGGTGGTGACGGCCGGGGTGCTGATCCCGCTCGCCTACCTGCTGGTTCGTGCCCTGCAGGCCGAGCCGGGGCAGCTCGTCGACCTGGTCGTGCGCTGGCGCAACGTCCGCCTGCTCGGCAACACCGTCGCGCTGACCGCCGGCGTCCTCGTCGGCACGACGCTCGTTGCGTTTCCGCTGGCGTGGCTCACGACGCGCTCAAACCTGCAGGGACGTGGACTGCTTACGCTGCTGGGCGTGCTCCCTCTCGCGGTGCCGGGCTACGTGATGGCGTACGTCCTTCTGGCGACGACCGGCCAGTACGGGACGCTTGCGCAGACGATGGGGGTGGTCTTACCCCGCATCAGCGGATATGAAGGCGCATTCCTGGCGCTCACCCTGGGTACCTATCCCTATCTGTACCTGAACCTGCGGACGGCCCTTCTCGGCCTCGATCCGTCGCTGGAAGAGTCGGCCCGCGCACTTGGATACAGCCGGTGGGAGACGTTCCGGCGCGTGATTCTTCCGCAGCTGCGACCGGCGTTTTTGTCCGGCGGCCTCCTCATCGGCCTGCACGTGCTGGGGGACTTCGGGGTCGTGTCGCTGATGCGCTACGAGACGTTCAGCTACGCCCTCTACCTGCAGTATGCGGCGTCCTACGACCGCGTCTATGCCGCCTGCCTGGCGCTCATGCTTCTGGCGCTGACGGGGGCGATCCTTCTTCTGGAAGCCCGGCTGCTCAAGGGGCTCCTCTATCACCGCGCCGGGTCGGGTACGACGCGCCGGGCTGCCCCCTGGTCGCTCGGCGCCTGGAAGCCGGCCGGCTATGCCTTCGCCGGAACGGTCGGATTTCTGTCGGTGGGCCTGCCCGTCCTGACCGTCGGGTACTGGATGGCCGATACGGCGGCAACGGGACTGCCGTGGGCGTCGCTCGGACGCTCGCTCTGGGCGTCGGTGTCGGCCAGTGCACCGGCGGCGGTGCTGGCGGCGCTGCTGGCCCTGCCGGTCGCGTACGTCGGCGTGCGCTTCCCGTCGAAAGGAGCCAAGGCCGTCGAGCGGATCGCCTACCTCGGCTACGCCACCCCGCCGCTCGCCTTCGCCCTCGCGCTTATCGTCTTCACCCTCGGCGCGCTTCCGTTCGCGTACCAGACGCTCGCCCTGCTCGTGGTCGCCTACGCGCTGCACTTTATGGCGGAGGCCGTCGGCCCCATCCGGAGCGCCCTCTACCAGGCCCCGCCCAACCTGGAAGAAGCCGCCCGCTCCCTCGGCCGCACGCCCCTGCAGGCCTTCTGGGGGGTGACCGTCCCCCTTCTGCGCCGCGGACTCCTCGTCAGCGTCGCCTTCGTCTTTCTGTCGGCGATGAAGGAACTCCCCCTCACCTTTCTGCTTTCTCCGATCGGGTTTCAGACGCTCGCCCTCGACGCCTGGAGCTACGCCAACGAAGCGATGTTCGGAGAAGCCGCGCCGTTTGCGCTCACCATCATGGCCTTCTCCGCGCTCTTCGTCGGACTCCTTCTCGCCCGCGAAACCGAACGCACCGAGCAGCCGGAGGCTGTGGCGGGGTAGGGGTTTGGGTTGAGGGTTGTGGGTTGAGGGTTATGCGTTGGGGGTTGTGCGTTGTCCGTTGTGGGGGTTGGGTTGGGAATGGGAAGGCGTGAATCGGTTCGGTGACCGGTGCGCTGTGACAGGGTCCGACGCGATCGGGCGCGATCACTTTGTAATTGGTAATCGGGAATGGGCCATTCACTCCCCAATCCCAACCATTCCAACCGGGGAACGCCTGTGCCGCCGCAGCCGTGCCGTATGTGCTATGAAAGACAACGTCCTTTCGGTCGAGAATCTGTCGAAGCGCTTCGCCCCGGCGGCCCCGCCGGTGGTCCACGAAGTGTCGTTCGACGTGGAAGATGGCGAGATCTTCGCTCTCCTGGGCCCTAGCGGCTGCGGAAAGACGACAACCCTCCGGTGCATCGCCGGATTCGAGCGGGCGACGGAGGGAACTGTTCGCACCCGCGACCGCGTGCTGGAGTCCCCCGACGAACACGTTTCCCCGGAAGAACGGGGCATCGGGCTCGTCTTTCAAGACTACGCCCTCTTCCCGCACCTCACCGTTCTCGAAAACGTCGCGTTCGGCCTTCGCGACCGACCGCCGGAGGATCGAACGCGCCGCGCCCGGGAGGCGCTGAAAATGGTGGGGCTGACGGATTTCGACGACCGGAAACCGCATGCGCTCTCGGGCGGACAGCAGCAGCGCGTGGCCCTTGCCCGTACCCTCGCGCCGGAGCCGGAGCTCATCCTCCTCGACGAACCGTTCAGCAATCTCGACGCGCTTCTGCGGCAGGGAACGCGCCAGGAGGTGCGCGCGCTGCTGAAGGAAAAAGGCATGAGCGCGGTCCTTGTCACCCACGACCAGGAAGAAGCCCTCTCGTTCGCCGACCGCGTCGCCGTCATGCGGGGCGGGCAGATCGAACAGATCGGAACCCCGGAGGATGTCTACTACCGGCCGCGCACCCTCTTTGTCGCGCAGTTTCTGGGGCGGACGAACCTCTTGCTCTCCGACGCCGCCGGGACCGAGGCGGACACCGCCATCGGGCGCATTCGTCTGGACCGTCCGTCTTCCGGCACCGTCCTCGTCTCGCTCCGCCCCGAACACCTCACGCTGGAGCCGCCCGAATCGGACGCCGGGCCCCGCGGGACGGTCGTCGGCCGGGCCTTCAAAGGGCACGACATCACCTACCGCGTTGAATGCGACGGCGCAGAGTATCTCGTGCACACCCACAACCGGATGTCCTACGAGCCCGGCGATCCGGTATGCATCCGCCCGCAGGAGGCCGCCGTCGTGCTGGAGAGTCGCACGCACCCGGCCGACGTCCCCGGCGGCATGACGGAGGCGGCGCCCGATCCGGAAGCGGCAGCTGCCGAGTCGGCATGAGCCGCTGCCGGTTGCGGGTTGCGGGGGCGTCCGCCCTGTCGTCGATGGGGCCAATCGCATTGGCCCCAACCGACGGCGGTTCCGGCACAGAGTTTCGTGCTCCGGCACTCGGTCGGGGATCGCTCTTCAGGAAGGCATCCCCCTTCTCTGCTGGTTCCACGAGCGTACCGTAGGAGTACGCTCCTCAAAGGCCCCGGCGCTGCCCGCGATGACAAGACCGCGGCGCCCATCTTGACCCCGGTACTCTTTCTTCATAGCTTCCAGGAACGCGTCGCCGGGCCGCCGATCGGTCCCGCCATCTCCCTCACCGGATCCATTGACGCATGGACGTCCTTTCCAGCGACCTGCTGTGGACCGTGGTCGAGCCGCTGTCGCTCCTTCTTCTCTTCTTCGCGCTGTTTGTGGTGGGCAAGTGGATCGATAACCGGGTGGCGTCGCACGAGGTCGATCGAGAACTCACGCGCCGCGACAATCCGGCCCTCGCGATCAGCACGGCCGGGTACTACCTCGGGATCGCCATCATCTTCATCGGGGCAACGCTGGGTCCGTCCTACGGACTGGAGATGGACTTGCTGCTCGTCGGCGGCTATACGACCGGGGGAATCGGCCTGCTTTTGCTCTCCCGGTTTATCAACGACAAGTTGATTCTGCGCGGGTTTTCGACGCAGCGAGAGCTCATCGAAGACCGCAATCCGGGCACCGGCGTCGTCCTCTTTGGCAGCTACGTCGCGTCGGCCCTCATCGTGGCCGGGAGCATCCACGGGCAGGGCGGCGGGCCGCACACGGCCCTGGCGTTTTACGCCCTCGGCCAGGTGGCCCTCGTCGCGTTTACCTGGATCTACAACTTCCTGACGCCGTACTCGCTGCTCGACGAAATCGAACGAGACAACTTCGCGGCCGGAATCGGCTTTGCCGGGGCCCTCATCGCCATCGGCATCATCATCATGCGCGCCGTGTCGGGGGATTTTGCCGGCTGGGCCGTCAACCTGCAGTCCCTCGGCCTCAATATCCTGATCGTCTTCGTCTACCTCGTCGGCCTGCGCGTTTTCTTCGACAAAATCGTCATCCCCGAAGACGACCTGAACTTCGAGATCGTCCGCGATCAGAACGTCGGCGCGGGCCTTCTCGAGTTCACCGTCTCGGTCGGCTTCGCCGCCGTCCTCTTCTTCGTGCTCTGAATGGCTCGGTCGATGATCCGCCCGCCCTCCAATCGATCGCGTTCATCCGTACACGGTTGATGGGTCTGTACCGTCCGCCGCCGTCTTCCCGTGTCTCCGTTCCCGCGCCGATCCGCCTCATCCGGTCCGCCGCCTCATGGCATCCCCCTTGACCCGCCAAATCCGGATCATGAGCCGCGTCCTGATCCTCTTCGGGGCGCTCTGCTACTTCACCTCCTGCGCCATGGACCTCGGCGTCGGGGGCGTGAACGTCGAAGAGCAGGTCCCCGCCACGGGCGGCACGATCGGGCCGATCGAGATCGAGGACGCCGGCACCGTCCTGGAGGTGGATCTGCATCAAGACATCGACCGGGGGCGCGGAACCTTCCGGCGCTGGAGCTTCGTCACCGTCGAACTGCTGGATGCAGACCGAAACTACCTGATGGGCTTCGGGGGAGAGATGTGGCACGAGGCCGGCTACGACGACGGCTACTGGCGGGAGTCGAAAGACGAGTCCTCCACCAAAGTCACCGTGCCGGAAGCCGGGACGCACTACCTGCGGTTCAAGACGGAATCGGATGTCCCCACGGCCGAGCTTTCGGCCATCACCGTCGAAGTGGAGGAGCAGCTCGGAAGCTCGCTTCCCTTTCACGTGACGGCGATTCTTTCCTTCATCGCCGGCGCCGTCCTCTGGTGGAAAGGCAATACGCGCTCGGTGAAAGACCTGGAAGCCTCCGGCACGTCGGTGCGCTTCGACGATCTGTAACGCCCGGCGCACCGGCATCGTCGTGAACAGGCCATTGAACGGACGCACTGTACGCTCTTATGTGGGAAAACTACCGCTACGTCGCGATTCTCGTCGCCGCGCTGGCTCTGCTGTACTTCTTCCTGTTCTCCTGTAGCTCCCGCGGCTACGGATACATGGGACATGCCGGTTACCAAAGCGGACCGGTGATCTGGTACGGCGGCGGAGGCGGCCACTACTACCCGTCGCAAACCGTCCGCACCGGTAGCCCCGGCGGCCCCTCCTCCCGCGGCGGCGGCATCCGGGGCGGGAAGTAGGGGGAGGCTGTGGACGCTTTGGAGGCTGTGGACGCTGTGGACGCGTGGGGGGCGGGATCATTGATCAATGATCATTGGGCATTGATCAATGAAATGCCGACGACGGACCGACCTGCGACTCTCGATTGTCGACGCCAAACGTCCAACGCAAAACGTCCAAACGTCCAACGCCCAAACGTTCAACGCCCAACCCAAACCGCTCAACCCGTAACCGTCAACCCACACCCCGGAACGCAACCGTCGCCCTGTGCTGTCCGATAAGAAAATTCTCATCTTTTCGGTGTTCGTGGCCGGGATCTGTTCGCTCGTCTACGAGCTGCTGATCTCGACGACGGCGTCGTATTTTCTGGGGGACAGCGTCCGGCAGTTTTCCGTGACCATCGGGCTGTACCTGGCATCGATGGGACTCGGGTCCTACATCTCGCGGTGGGTCAAGACCGACCTGCTGCGCTCGTTCGTGGCGGTGGAGATTCTGCTCGGCATCGTGGGCGGCTTTGCGGTGCCGATTCTGTACCTGACCTACGCGTCGTCGCCGGTCTTTTGGCCGATCGTGGTGGGGCTGATCGTCGTCATCGGCGCGCTGACGGGGCTGGAGGTTCCGCTCCTCACCCGGCTGATGGAGAAGCGCGAGGAGCGACTCGACGTCAACATTGCCAACGTGCTGTCGTTCGACTACCTCGGTGCACTGCTCGCGACGCTGGCGTTTCCGTTCGTGCTTCTCCCGGTGCTGGGAACCTTTCGAGCGTCCCTCGTCCTCGGACTCGTCAACCTCGGGGTCGGCGTCGTGAACCTGTGGTGGTTCCGGGAGGCGCTCGGCATCCGGGCCCGGCGCCAGGGGGCTGCGGCCGTCGGGCTGGCCGGCGCGGCCCTTGTGGCCTTGCTCGTCGGCTCCGGCCCGCTGATGAACGCGTGGAGCAACTCGATCTACGAAGACCGGATCGTCCACCGCGAGCAGACGAAGTACCAGCGGATCGTCCTGACGAAGTTCAAGGCGGACCTCCGCCTGTTTCTGGACGGCAACCTGCAGTTCTCCTCCCAGGACGAACGCCGGTACCACGAGCCGCTCGTCCACATCCCGATGGACGCGGCCCGAAGCCCCGAACACGTGCTCATCCTCGGCGGCGGAGACGGGCTGGCGGCGCGGGAGCTTTTGAAGTACCCGGACGTCGAATCGATTACGATCGTCGACCTGGACCCGGCAATTTTCGAGCTGGCGCGGACGAATCCGGAGCTGACGCGGCTGAATCAGCGAAGCCTGCACAGCCCGCGGGTGCAGACCGTGACCCGCGATGCGTTTGTCTTTCTGGAGGAGACCGATCGCGCCTTCGACCTCATCCTCGCCGACCTCCCCGATCCGAACAACACGTCGCTGGCCCGGCTCTACAGCCGGTCGTTCTACGGACTCGTGCGGTCGCGCCTCGCCCCGGGCGGGGTGTTCGTTACCCAGGCAACCAGTCCGTACTTTGCCCAGGACGCCTTCTGGACGATCCACACCACGATTGCGTCCGCCGGATTCACGCACACCTACCCGTACCACGTCCAGGTTCCGTCGTTCGGCGAGTGGGGCTTCGTGCTCGCCGCGGAGCGCCCCCTGGAGCCCTCCCGCACCCGCCTCTCCGTCGACACCCGGTACCTGACCGAAGCGCTGATCCCCGGCCTCTTCGTCTTCCCGAAAGACCTCGACCCGCCGGCTGACCTCCGCCCCAGCACCCTCGACCGCCCCCGCGTCCTCGACGCCTACCTGGAGGGATGGCAGTACTGGAATTGACCGTGGGGGCGTTTCGGCGTGTGGGCGTGTGGAGGTATGGGGGTGTGGGCGGATGGGGGGCAGGGATCAATGTCCAATGATCATTGATCCATGGACAATGCTGACGACGGACCGATCCGCGACTCCCGACTGCCAACGCCGAAACCTCCAACGCCGAAACCTCCAACGCCGAAACCTCCAACGCAAGAACCTCCAACGCAAGAACGTCCAACGCAAGAACGTCCAACGCAAGAACGTCCAACGCAA
>CAKZLV010000214.1 GCA_937127285.1 uncultured Bacteroidota bacterium | reverse complement strand
CTCTGTTCCCTCTGCAGCCGCAACGGCGGCCCCAACCCATCGGGGGCAGCCCCCACGGTGAGAGCACCCGCACGGTTGCGGGCAAGCCGCTGCCGCCGTCGCTTAGAGACGGTGGCCGGCCTCTCAAGCGCCCTGCAGCGGCCGGCGAGAGACTTTTCACGAGGAATGAACCTCGCGGTCGGCACCGTGTCGCGATCCACTCTTTTGTGTTACCAATTCTACGACGGTCGTTCCCTCACTCGTCGTCCGTCCACTGCCCGCCAACGTCGGACGAGCGCACCCGCATCCCTGCTGTACCTATGGCCGATCCGCATACGGAGTCTGGGCGCGAAGGAATGCGCATCAACAAATTCATCGCCCATGCCGGCGTCTGCTCCCGCCGCGACGCCGACGACCTCGTCGAGCAGGGCCGCGTCGCCGTCGATGGCGAAACCGTGACCGAACACGGCACGCGGGTTCGGGAGGGGCAGAGGGTGACCGTCGACGGGGAGGAGATCCACCTCCGGGCGTTCGAGTATCTTCTCCTCAACAAACCGAAGGACACGATCAGCACGACCGACGATCCGAAGAACCGCGACACCGTGCTGAGCGTGATTGGAGTCCCGGACGAGAACCCGAGCGGGCTGTTTCCGGTCGGGCGGTTGGACCGCAACACCACCGGCGTGCTGCTGCTGACGAACGACGGGGATCTGGCGCATCGGCTCATGCATCCGCGCTTCGAGGTGTCAAAGATCTACTTCGTTCGCACGCAGGATCCCGTCAAGCCTCACCAGATTGACCGCCTTCGTCGCGGCGTGGAGCTGGACGACGGGACCGCGCGCGCCGATCGCGTGACGTACATTCGCCCGGACGAGCAGACCGACATCGCCCTGGAGCTTCACGAAGGTCGGAACCGTCAGATCCGACGAATGATGGAGGCGATGGGGCACCGCATCAAGCAGCTTGACCGCGTCAAGTATGCGGGTCTGACAACCGGCACCCTGCAGCGGGGGCAATGGCGGCGCCTCGGGGATGACGAGGTGACGATGCTCCGGCAGCGCGTCGACCTACACGGGTAACCCCGTGCCCCTGCACGATTGATCGATTTCTCAGCACAGCCACCCATGGAGATGAACTCTGCGTCGAACGCCACCGCTACCGAATCCACCCTCGATCGTATCGTCGACCGGAAGCTGAAGGCGGAAGGGCTGACGTACGACGACGTGCTGCTCGTCCCGGGTCGCTCGTCGGTCATGCCCCGCCAGGTCGACACGTCGTCGCAGCTGACGCGCAACGTCGAGCTGAACGTTCCCGTCCTCTCTGCCGCGATGGACACGGTCACGGAGGCCGATCTCGCCATTGCCATGGCGCGTGAAGGCGGAGCGGGCGTCCTCCACAAAAACATGAGCATCGAAGACCAGGCGGCGGAGGTGCGGCGCGTCAAGCGGTCGGAGAGCGGGATGATCCTCGATCCCATCACGATTTCGCCGCACGACACCGTCTCCGACGCGCGGCACATGATGTCGCACTTCTCCATCGGTGGCATCCCGGTGGTCGACGAGTCGAACAAACTCGTCGGTATCGTGACGAATCGAGACGTCCGCTTTGAGCGGGACGGATCGACGGCGATCCATAAGATGATGACGGCCGACGGGCTGGTCACCGCGCCGGTAGGAACGACGCTGGACGAGGCGGTGCAGATCCTGCAAGAGCACAAGATCGAAAAGCTACCGGTGACCGATGAGAAAGGGTACCTGAAGGGTCTCATCACCTTTAAGGACATCCGCAAACGCCGCAAGCACCCGCACGCCGCAAAGGACGAGCACGGCCGGTTGCGCGTCGGGGCTGCCGTCGGCATCACGGAGTCCGTCCTCGACCGCGTGGCGGCCCTCGTCGAGGTGGGGGTCGACTTCGTCGTGGTGGATACGGCGCACGGCCATTCCGAGGGCGTTTTGGACACCGTCGAACGGATCGCCTCGCGGTTTGGAGAGCAGGTCGATATTGTGGCGGGCAACGTCGGGACGGCGGAAGGAACGAGCGACTTGATCGACGCTGGGGCCGACTGCATCAAGGTGGGCATCGGGCCGGGGTCCATCTGCACGACGCGGGTCGTTGCCGGCGTCGGGGTGCCGCAACTGACGGCCATCATGGAGTGCGCGATGGCGGCACGGCCGAAGGGAGTTCCGATCATTGCCGATGGCGGCATCAAGCAAACGGGCGACATTGCCAAAGCGCTGGCGGCCGGGGCCAACGCGGTGATGATCGGCGGATTGTTTGCAAGCGTCGAAGAAAGTCCCGGAGAAACAATTATTTACGAGGGTCGCAAGTACAAGAGCTATCGCGGGATGGGGTCCGTGAGCGCGATGGAGCAGGGGAGCAAGGATCGATACTTTCAGGATGCCGAGGACAACCTGAAAAAACTCGTGCCTGAGGGAATCGAGGGTCGGGTGCCCTACTCGGGGACCCTCAGCGAGGTCATGCATCAGATGGTGGGCGGACTGCGTGCGGCAATGGGCTACACCGGTTGCGCATCGGTGCCGGCGCTGTTCGAGGATGCCGAGTTCGTCCGCACCACGGCGGCGGGAATTCGGGAGAGCCACCCGCACGACGTGGAAATCACCGCCGAGTCGCCGAACTACTACGGCCACCGCAGCAAGGACAGCGGGAAGTAACGTCGGCCGCGGGCGGGGTCGCGGGGAGGAGGCGCGTCTCGACCCGGAAACCGGGAGGTGCGCGGGGGAGACGAGCGGGTCGGCGAGCGGGAGATAAACTGAAAAGGGCCCAAAGAGGGACCTGTTGCATCGACCGGACGGGGACGGACCGGTTTCGACGTGAGCCGACCTCAACCCGTCTTCAATCCGACGATGCCCTGCTTGATTTACTTGCTTGAAATCCGTTATTGCATATGAACAACGTCAAAACTATCCAAGACCTTCTCACCGACCGCAACGCAGACGCTTTCCTGCTCACCCATCTTCCCAGCATTCGCTGGACGTGTGGCTTTACCGGATCGAACGCTGCCCTGCTCGTTGACGCCCATCGGGCCGCCTTCGTGACGGATGGACGGTACGACGCACAGGCGCGCGAGGAGGTTCAGGGGGCGGAGGTGCACGTCTACGAAGGATCGATGTGGACGTACGTGGAGGAACAGTCGCTTCTGTCCGGACTGGACCGGATCGTCGTGCAGTCGGACCATATGACCGTCGACCGATTCTCAACCCTCACCGACCGGTTTGCCGATTTCACCTGGGTCCCGGAAACACAGGTGCTTACGCGGCAGATGGCCTCGAAGAACCCGACCGAGATCGACCGCATCCGTCGGGCACAGCGCACGACGGAAGCCGTCCTCGACTGGGTCGTGGGCCGCATAGAACCGGGCCGAACCGAACGGGACATTGCCGCGGATGTCGTCTATGCTCACCTCACCCGCGGGGCCGATTCGATGTCCTTCGATCCGATCGTGGCGTCCGGTCCCCACGCCGCGCTCCCACACGCCCGACCCACGGACCGCGAGATCCAGGAAGGAGACCTGATCGTTCTCGACATGGGAGGGTTCGTCAATGGGTACGCATCGGACATGACGCGCACGCTCGCCGTCGGCGAGCCGGGAAAGCGGGCCCGCGCGGTGTATGCAGCCGTCCGACGAGCGCAGTCCGCAGCGCTTGAGCAGGCCCGGGCCGGCCTGACCGGGGCCGAACTGGATGCCGTCGCCCGCGACGTGCTGGAGGAGGACGGTCTGGCGGATGCCTTTACGCACAGCCTCGGACACGGTCTCGGTCTGGAAATCCACGAGTGGCCCCGCGTCTCCCGCACGTCGGATGAGGAGCCGATGCCCGCCGGCGCATGCATAACCATCGAGCCGGGCGTGTATCTTCCCGAGGAAGAGATCGGAGTCCGGATCGAAGATGTCGTGGTGCTGGAGGAGGGAGGAAGCCGAAACCTGACCGACGCCTCCCATGATTTAACCGTGCTGGATCCCGCCCGCTCGGCGTCCTGAACCGGTTCTCCCCGAAGACCCGCCCCGAAGGACCTGGGGGAACGTCCTGGTCGCGATCTCTGCCCGCGATCTCCGCCCGCGATAAGCACCGGTCGGATCAAGGATCGGTAGCCGTCTTCCCAGCGGCTCCAGCGATTCGAGGGGTGAGCCGTGAACGGTGCTCGCCTGCCGGCGTTGAACGGCTGTCCGGCGCGGCGATCGATTCAGCCGACCGATTTCGATTCAGCCGACCGATTTAGGCTACGGCGTCGGACTCGACCATGGCCTCGGAGCCGCGTCCCCATCACGACGAACGACCTGTATGATCCGCACGTTGCTTCTCGCCGCCCTCAGCGTCCTTCTCGCCGGGCAGGCGCGGGCGCAGTCCCCGGCATCGCCGGCATCGTCCAGCAGCGAATCGCCGCCCCCGGAGCTGATCGTTCGCCTTGCGGCCGACGCCTCCCCCGACCTTCGCCGCCAGCTTCGAGGCACCCTCTCCAAATCCGACAGCCCGCTCTTCGAGGGCGTTCGGGCGTCCGCACCGGTTTTTGCCGGTGAGAGTCGCGCCAAGGCCGGAGAGGGACCGCCGCTGGAAGCGTACACGCTTGCGGTGCAGGACTCGGCGGCTCTGGCTCGGCTGCGCGATCGGTGGGAGGCCAGCAGCAGCGTCCGCTACGTTCAGGAAAACACGACCTTTCAACTGGAGCGCAGATCGCCGCTGCGGCCCGGCAAGGGCGCGGCGTTCCCGGAGACGAGCCGGACGAACGGTTCGGCCTCTCCGGCCCGCCCCCTTCTGAATCTGCTGGCCGACAGCCTGGACCACCTCGATGTCGTACGGGCCCGAGACGGGTGGGAGGTGACGCGGGGCAACCCGTCCGTTCGAATCGGCATTGTAGACAGCGGCATTTACACCGACCACCCGGACCTGCAGGGATCGCTTGCCGTCAATGCCGCCGAGGATCGAAACGGCAACGGACGGCTCGATGCCGGCGACCGAAACGGAATCGACGACGACGGAAACGGGGTGGTTGACGACGTGGCCGGGTACGACTTCGTGGATCGACCCGGCTTCTTCCTCGCCGGCGAGTACCAAGACCGCGACCCGGATGCCTCCCCGGACCCGGAGGGCTCGTTCAGCGGGCACGGAACCACGGTTGCGGGAGTGGCGGTCGCGCGGGCCGCCGATTCGACGTCGGGCATCGACGGGGTGGCCCCCGAGGCCACGTTCGTTCCTTTGCGGGCCTTCGCCGGGGATGGGCGGGGGCAGACGGACGATATCGCCGCCGCCATCGTCTACGCGGCCGAAAATGACCTCGACGTTCTCAATCTGTCGTTCGGCCGGTCGCGGCCGGCACCGCTCCTCGAAGAAGCCATCCAGTACGCGCTGGAACGCGGCCTCGTCGTCGTCGCCTCCGCCGGGAACGACCTCACGGACGAACCGCATTACCCCTCGGACTATCCCGGGGTGATTTCGGTGGTGTGGCTGGCGGAGGACGGACGCGGACTGCCGCAGTTCAACCGCAGTCAGTTTGGGATCGGCGTCGACATCGGGGCACCGGGGTCGAATGTATTCACGACGCGGTTTCCGTCGGATGCGCTGCGCGAGGGCGAGACGCCGACGACCGATGACCTCTACGGCAACGCCACCGGCTCCTCCTTCTCGGCGCCTCAAGTCGCAGGGGCAGCCGCGCTTCTGCGCTCGCGTCGCCCCGACCTGACCCCGGCCTCCGTTCGCTCGATCCTGACCACGGAGGCGGCCGACCTGGAAGAGGAAAACTGGGACCACACGACCGGCTCGGGGCGCCTGGACGTCGCCGCATCGCTTCTGAAAACCCTTCCCGGCAACACGGAACTGGTTGCGCCGGCCCACAACGCCGGGACCGATGCATCGGCCGCACTCCCGGTCGTGGGCACGGCCCTGCACCCGAACTTTGCGTCGTATTCGGTGTCCTACGCAGAGGGGACGACGGACCTCGATCGCGGCGATCCCTGGGTTTCACTCACCGAACCGAGGGAACAGCAGGTTCGGCGAGACACGCTGGCACGCTGGGATGTGACGCAGCTCCGTGACGGGGCCTACACGCTTCGTCTCACCACAACCCTGACCGACGGCCGCACCGTAGAGGATCGGCGGCGGGTGGTGGTCGACCGCACGGCTCCGTCCATCACGCCTCGCTTCCTGGGGGCGGGCCGCATCGACGGGCGCTGGGGCGTCGTCGGCGACCTGGAAATGGACGACCGGAGCCGGGTGTCGATGCGCGTGCGCCTGGCCGGGGCAGAGCGCACCGTCGACAGCGAGTTCGTCGCCAAGCGGCAGGGCCTTACGCTGCCGGATCGAACCGGCGACGGGGGCACGGCTCAGGTGCGCATCCGGGCCCGAAACCGGGCCGGCCTGTCCACCACGCTCGACACGACGGTGTCCGTTCCAGCATCTGCTGAGAACACGGGCACGTTCGAGCGCACAACCACATCGGTCCCGCGCGGGCGGCTGCTCCCGCAAACGGTTGACTTCGACCGGGATGCCGCCGCCGAAATTGTCCTCAATCAGTTCGAGGGGCGGGGGATTTCGGATACGCTGCGTTCCTTTGAATGGACGCCGGGCGGCTTTGCCCCGGCGGATACGCTGATCGCGAACGTCATTCCGAAGGACGTGGGGGACCCGGACGGTAACGGGCGGCAGAATCTTCTCACGCAGGTGACCGCCATTACGCTCCTCCTCGAACAAGAGACCCCGACCTCGTTTCCGAAAGAACAGGCGTTCGTCGACACGACCGGGCTTCGGAACCCGTCCGATGAAGAGGCCCTCATCGGCACGCAGCTGACGGATCTCGACGACGACGGGCGGGGCGAAATCGTCGGCAACAACCAGCGGCAGTGGCGGGTGCTGGAGTGGACGGGCAGCGGATATGAAGAGCGGCTCCGCCTGGAGAACCCGACGTCCCCCGCCACCATCGACTCCGCCCAGAACGCGAACCGCTTTGGAACCGCCGCGGCGGCCCGTGGCGACTTTGACGCCGACGGCCGCCCCGACCTGCTCGTGGGCGACCGGGACGGGGACTGGATTGTCTACGAGGGGAAAGGCAACAATGACATCCGCCCGGCCTGGACGTTCGAGACGCGACGGTTCGACGCCGGGAATCGCTTCGGAACGGCGGACTGGGACGGGGACGGCGTTCCGGAGTTTGTGACGTTCAACACGTACTACCCGCTTCCCCTGGAGCCGGGAGAGTTTGAGCCGCCGCTTGGCTTCTACCACGTGTGGGATGCGGCTGGAGAGGATACCTACGAGCGCGCCTTCCGGCTGCCGATCGCCGGAGAGTCGTCCGGCCAGGGATCCATCGGAGCGGCCGACTTCGACGGAGACGGCCGGGACGAAATCGTCCTGGTACACCCTCCCGGACTGTCGGTTCTGGACTACCGGCCGGGCGCTGGCTGGCGGGTCGTCTTCCACGATGCAGACGACCCTCCCGTGTTTGGCCGAAGCGTCGTGGCTGCCGACGTCGACGGCAACGGGGTCCCGGAACTGGTCGCGGCGACCGAGGGGGAGACGCTGGCCCTTTACCGGGTACGAGCCGCGGCTCTCGCGTCTGCCCCTCCGCGGTGGCGGGCCGCTCGGCCTACCGGTGCAGACGGGGTTCGCCTGTCCTGGAGGGCTCCGGGAGCGGATTCGGTCACCGTGTATGCCGGGGTGCCGGATGCGGCCCTCAACCCCGTCCGCACGCAGGCGGACTCGTCGCTCGACCTCTCCAGCACCTCGGTTCGGCGATATGCCCTCAAGGCGTGGCGGGACGGGACGGCATCTCCGTTCTCGGCGGCGCGCCGCGTCCGGCCGCACCCTCCGGCTCAGGTCTCGGAGGTGTCCTACCCGGCACCGGCTTCCGTCCGGCTGCAATTCTCCGCTCCCCTCGCCGACAACGTCCGGGCCGAGCAGTTTCGTCTCAACGAGACCATCCGCCCAAGCCGTGCCTTGATCGGCGGGCAGGCAACGGCGGTGCTTCTCCGATTCGAACCGGACGGTCTGCCGCCGCGCGGAACGCTGACCTGGTCACCCCTCCGCGACACCAGCGGCCTCGCCGTCGGACCGTCTTCGGTGGAGGTGGCGTTCCCCGATCGGGCAGACCGGCGTCTCGTCGTCGAGACGGTCGAGTTTCCGGAAGCGCAAACGGTGCGCCTGCGGTTCAACGAAGCCCTCCACCCGCCCGCCGCCCGCGATCGCAGCCGCTACCGGGTTCGTCCCCGCGGGGAGGTCGCCTCCGTCTCGTTCTCTCCGGAGACTCCACGCACCGTCACGCTTCGTCTCTCCGGCATTGTCGTTGGGGCAACGGGCATTTCCTCGTCCCTTGAAATCACCGCGATGGAGGGCGCCGACGGCCGCCCGCTCGCCGCCAACTCGGGGGCGGTCCAACTCAACCGTCCGGCCTCCGGCCTCGATGACGTGTTCGTCCACCCCAACCCGCACCGCGCACAGAGGCACGATTCGCATCTGACCATCGCGGGACTGCCGACGGAAGCCACGGTGCGGATTTTTGCCGCGTCGGGGCAACTCGTGCGCGTTCTCGAGGTCGCTCGCAACCGGAGCGGAGGACGCCGCTGGAATTTGGAGAATGAGCGCGGAGAGACGGTCCCACCCGGCGTGTACCTCATCCGCGTGGAGGCACCGGGGGCCGACCCTGTTTTGCGGAAGACGGCCATCATTCGTTAAAACCGGGGAGGGAGGAGAGGGACGCCCTCAGCACGCACCTGTAACGCACGGTGCCGTGCCGTCCCAGAGACTTCCCGCTCGCCCGACGTCCGCCCGCCACCGCCGCTCGACCGTCCCTCCGCTTTACCGTGATGTTCGCTTCGTCCAACGTGCCGTCCTTTGACGACGGATGGGTGGGAGGCACCTTCGCCCTCCTGATCGGGGCCGCCGTGCTCGCTTCGGAGCCGGCGGCCTGGCCGGCGTTCGTCGCTGCCGTTCTGGCTGCCGGCAGCGGGCTCTTTCTGCTGTGGCGGCGAGACGTTCTCTCCACGCGGGTTGTTTTGCTGGGGGCGGTCGCCCTTCGTGCGGTCTACTTCCCGCTCGGACCCGGTCTCAGCGACGACATGTTTCGCTACGTCTGGGACGGGTGGCTGCAGTGGGAAGGCATCAACCCGTACCGCTACGCTCCCGCGGACGCTCCGCAGCCGCTGTTTCGAGATGCTGAGCTCTACTCGGCCCTGAACTCGAAGGACTACTACAGCGTCTACCCCCCTCTGTCTCAGATTATCTTCTGGATCGGAACCGGGCTCGGATCTGGGACGCAGGGGGGCTACTACGCGATCAAGCTGCTCTTCGGCGCGATGGAGATGGCCGGTGTCGGGCTACTCTCGCGCCTTACCTCCGCCCGCAACGTGCTTCTGTACGCCTGGAACCCGCTCGTGCTCGTTGAAGGAGCGGGTCAGGGCCACACGGAGGCCGCGGCGGTCCTGTTTATCCTCCTCGCCGTCTGGGCCGTTCGCTCCCGTCGCGGGCGAACGGCCAGCCTGGCCGTGGCCGCCGCCGGCCTCGTCAAACTGTACCCGCTCGTTCTCGGCCCGTACCTGCTGCGCCGCTTCGGCTGGCGGGCCGTCTGGCCGGGCGCCCTGCTCACGGCAACCGTCTCGCTTCCGTATGCTGCCCCGTACGTCCTTCCCCACATGAAGGCGTCGGTCGACCTCTACGTCCACCTCTTCGAATTTAACGCCGGCCCGTACTACATGGTGAAACAGGCCTTTTCGTGGGCGACGGGGGCGGACTGGAGCAAGCAGATCGGACCGGCCTTCCGGGGGCTCTTCCTTGCATCGTTGCCGATCCTGTACGGGATGGACGCGCGGCGCGACTGGTCGTTTGTCCGGGCGGCACGCTACACCCTCGGTCTGTTCTTCGTCCTCAGCACAACGGTGCATCCCTGGTATCTGCTCCCGTTGCTGCCCCTCGCCGTGCTGTGCCGCCAGCCGGCGTGGTCGTGGCTGTGGCTGGGCTTGATGTCGGTGGGAACGTACCTCTTCTACATCGACGGCCCCTACCTGCTGTGGGTTGCCCTGGGATGGGGCGGGGCGGCCCTGCTGGCCGGAGGAAGAAGGCTGGCGCGATCCGGACGCCTCCAAACCGCTGTGCACCACCTCCTCAATGCCCTGCAACGGCGGCGCGCCGAGACGAAGGCCCACCGCATCATCCGTCTCCTGCAACGGCCGGAAGCGCCCGTTTCTTCGCCGCCTGTGTCGGACGAACGGGTCCTCTCGGACCCGGAGGGAGGGCCGGGGGCAGACTCCTTCGGTGGACCGTTCCACCGAAGACGGGTCCCGCGGGGAAGGTCGCTGCGCATTCTCGATCTGGGTGCCGGAGAGGGGTACGTCGGGGCCGCCCTGAAGCGGAAGCTGGATGCCGACGTCCATCTGGCCGATGTCGTCGACCTGAACCGCACCGATCTGCCGCACCGGGTTTACGACGGGCGACGGCTCCCCATCGAGGACGCAGCCGTGGACGTCACCGTCCTGTACTTCGTCCTCCATCACGCCCGTGATCCGGAAGCCGTGCTGCGCGAGGCGCTGCGCGTTGCCCGCGGGCGTGTGGTCGTCGTGGAGAGCGTCGTCACGGGACCCTGGCAACACCGGATCCTGCGCTTCCTCGACCGCCAGGTCAACCGGCTGCGCTCCAGGGGGCGCATGCGGACTCAAGAAGCGCACCTTTCCCTTCGGCCGGCACGGGACTGGGCCGACCTGGCTCGCCGCGTCGGGGCCCGCATCGTGCACCACCGCGTTCGCCGCCACCCGGTTCATCCGCAGGCTTTCTACGTGCTTGAGCCGCCGGCCGCCCCTGCCGCATCGGCATCGGCAGGTGAAGAGTCGGCAGGCGAGGAGTCGGCAGCGGATGGGGGGGCGGATGCGAGTGAGGCGGCTCGCCGGTAGGTCCGGAGGATCGTACCGGGCGATGCGGTTTCGGCATCCAGCCAGTGGTAGTGGTCGTAGCGCCGGAACCAAGTGAGTTGCCGCTTTGCGTAGCGGCGCGTATTGCGTTTGACGAGGCGCACCATCTCGTCCTTGTCGATCTCCCCGCGAAGGTGCTGGATCGGCTCCCGGTAGCCGATGGTGCTAAGCGGCGGCTCGTCCAGCGCCACGCCGTCCATCTCCATCACGGCGCGCACCTCGTCCAGCAGCCCGCGCTCCAGCATCCGGTCCACCCGCCGATTGATCCGGTCGTAGAGGCGCTCGCGGTCGCGGTTCAGAACGAGGGTGACGAATGAAAACGGCGGCGGCGTCTGGTTTTCGTGGTACGAGGTGAGCGGCTTGCCCGTGCCGTGGTATACCTCCAGGGCCCGCAGGACGCGGTGCGTTTTCGTCGGATCGGCCTTGGCTGCCTGCGCCGGGTCGACCTCCTGCAGCTCCTGGTACAACGCCTCGGCCCCTTCCTCGTCCAGACGCTCTTCCAGACGGGCCCGGACGGCGTCGTCGACGTCGGGAATGTCTGCCAGCCCCTCCTGAAGCGCGTGCAAGTACAGGGTCGACCCGCCCACGATCATCGCGCGCCGGCCTCGGTTCTGGATGGCGCGGATCCGCGCGTTGGCGGCCTCGGCAAACTCGCCGGCCGAAAAGGACTGCTGCAGGCTGCGTTCGTTGATGAAGTGGTGAGGCACCCGATCGCGCTCCTCGTCCGACGGGGTGGCCGTCCCGATGTTGATCTCCTCGTACACCTGCCGGCTGTCGGCCGAGATGATTTCGGCATCGAGAGCCTCGGCTACGGCCAGGCTCTGCGCCGTCTTTCCGACGGCGGTGGGGCCGGCGAGCGTAAGAAAGGGTGAGGCCGAAGGGGCGCGGTCGTCCGGCGGCTTTATCATATCTCCTTTACACTTCGTGAGATGCTGAGTCCTACGTTACCCCCTCATGTTCTCTGGCTCGCAGGTCTCACCGCCCGTTGATGGAACCGCCCCCTGCTCCAACCCGCCCCCGGCGTACGATTGTGCAGGCGTCCGGCCTGCTGCTGGTTCTCGTTCTCTTCTTTACCAGCCTGGAGCTGATGGGCAGCTCGTTTCAGCTCATGGGCCGAGGGGTGGCCGAACAACTGCTGCGAACAACGTCCAACCCATTCGTCGGCCTGTTCATCGGAATCCTGGCGACCTCGCTCGTCCAGAGCTCGTCGACCGTCACCACCCTGACGGTGTCGATCGTCGCTGCCGGGGGGCTCACCATCTCGGGCGCCATTCCCATCGTCATGGGGGCCAAC
Source organism: uncultured Bacteroidota bacterium (assembly GCA_937127285.1). Classification (GTDB taxonomy): domain Bacteria; phylum Bacteroidota; class Rhodothermia; order Rhodothermales; family Salinibacteraceae; genus CAKZLV01. The sequence continues at coordinate 25,135 of CAKZLV010000214.1, read as the reverse complement.
ATCGGGACGTCCGTCACGAACACGGTTGTCTCGCTCGGGGCAGTGACGCGAAAGGAAGAGTTCCGGCGGGCAATGGGGGCGGCGACCGTCCACGACTTCTTCAACTTCCTTGCCGTCGTGGTCTTTTTCCCGCTCGAACTCCTGTTCCAGGTGATCTCCCGGCCGTCGGCCTACCTGACCGACGCCCTGGCCGACGTGGGGGGCACGCAGCTCCTCAGTCCAATCGAGCAGATAACCGAGCCGATCGCGCACGTGGTCATCGGGTGGACGGGGGAGAACGGAGTGGTCGTGCTCGGGGTCGGCCTCGCGCTGCTGTTTGTGTCCCTGCGATTTCTCGTCCAGCTTCTCAAGGCCCTCGTCCTCGGCCGATTCGAGCAGGTCCTCCACACCACCGTCTTCCGCCACGCAGGCATATCGCTGGTCGTCGGAATCGTTCTCACGTTCCTCGTCCAGAGTTCGTCCATCACCACGTCGTTGACGGTCCCGCTGGTGGGAGCAGGGATTCTGACGGTCGCGCAGATCTACCCGTTTGTGCTCGGCGCGAACATCGGCACCACCATGACCGCCATCGTGGCGGCCCTGGCCCTTGCCGGAAGCGGAGCCCCGGGGACGACGGAGGCAGCCCTGGGTATCGCCGCGGTCAAGGTGGCGTTCGCTCACCTCTTCTTCAACGTCTTCGGGATCCTCGTTTTTCTGCCTCTTCACCGCCTTCGCCGCGTGCCGATACGGCTGGCGCATGCGGTCGGGGCACTCACGGTTCGAAGCCGCGCCTACGCGTTCGCCTACGTACTGGCGGTTTTCTTCCTGCTTCCGCTGCTCACCATCGTCGCTACCCGCAACCTGGACGTGAACTACGAGCCCTCCGTCCCGGAGCGCTTGGAGCGATCGCTGTCACCGGCGGCTACGGAGCCGCCGTCCCCTCCACCGTCCCGGGATTCGTCCTCGACACGATCGTCGACGGGAGAACCGCCGGTGGGAGAACCGTCAACGGGAGACTCGTCAGCAGCAGAACCGCCGGTGCCGAAACCATCCGACGAGGCGGGAAGCGAGTCGGGTCGTCTGGAAACCGACCCCGATGCGTCGATCCCCTGAGTTGCAAGCGCGGCGGTGGGCCCAAACGGGAGCGGCTCTACATGACGGCGGGCCTCAAGGGGACACGAAATGTTCTCGCCTGCTATGACGACCCCACCTTCCCGCTCAAAAAGGGATCTACGGCGTCGTCACCGGCTCCTGATCGGTGTGCGGCGTCGACTCGGCCACCGGCTCCCGGTCCTGTCGCGGCTGCTGGTGGGAGGGCGGGGGTGGGGACGGAGACACCGGCGGGGTGGACACGCCGCCGTCCCCGTTTCCGTCCGGGGAGTGCCCGTCCGGGCGCTTGATGTAGGCGTAGACGAGCATCGCCGTGCTGATGACGGCAAAGATTGCGTAGTCGAGATACATGACATCGTGCGGGTGCGTCCGTGCAGACGGTGATATACAGGTATTGTCTTACATGTCTGGGGGCGGAAAAAGGTTCGTCGGATCTTCGTCGGACAGGGGGACCCCACTGGCGGGTGCGGGGAGGGTTCCGGCAGAAGGGGAGAGGACCACGCAGGAGGGAGAAAGAGAGACCCCGAAGAAAAGAGAGGTCGGGACGAACGAGGTCGGTACGAACAAAAAAACGCCCACCACCGGGCGAGCCGGTGGTGGGCGTAAGCCGTGTTGGCGATGGGGGAGGCAGTGTTTACGCCTCGGCAGCAACCGGCTGCACCATCTCGCCAACGTCGTAGCCTTCCTCTTCGGACTTGGCCTTCGCGATGCTGTAAATCAGCACGCCGTATCCGGCCTTCGCCGTGACGTCCGCGATCGTGTAACCGACCTGCAGGGCGACAACGGCACCCGGCGTCTCCGTCGGGTATCCAGCGGAGAACATCGGAATCATGTAGGCGATCGGGTAGAAGCCCCAGGTCGCCAGAAGGAGCAGACGGGCGTTCGACAGAAGCGTCGCTACGCGCCCGGACTGCTGCTGGATCGTGGATCCGAGCTCCGTGAACAGAATGTAGAGGATGTAGACGAACGGCAGCGTGCTCAGCGTGCCCCAGAGACCGCGGGCGCCGAAGAGCTCGGCGCTCTCGCTGACCTCACCCGGGTATCCGAGAACGATCATGAGCGCTGCGGAGATCGCCAGCTTGGCGATCATCTTGCCGCTCTCAGACTTGGGAAGGCCCAGGACGAGAACGAGCTCAACGACGAGCAGCGGGACGGTGAGGAGCCAGTCGACGTATCGATAGGCGTCGTTAAATGGCTTTCCGCTGAACTCATACACTCCTTCGTTCGCGTTGAGGACGTACGATGCCTCCCAACTGCCCGTAATGCGGAAGTAGTGGTAGGCAGCGATGAAGACCACGAGGGCCGATACCATCATCGACACGCGGTACTTCGGGGCCAGGTTCTTCTGGGCCAGCACGAAGTACACAAACGCGGCCGCCATGGTCGCGATCGTGAAGGAGAACATGTTGAACACCAGGGAATACTGCCCCGGCGTAAGGGTCGGAAGTTCCTGAAGCATGGGTGTGCCTCGTTGGTTTGGGTGATTACAGTGATGGGTGGCATAAGGGACCTCAGGCCCAGGTTCTGCTCTTTCCGATGCCTCGTCGGTTTCGGAGCCGCTCGTTTACGAACAGACTCCATTGAGCAGAGCCCTGCCAATCCGAGTGCCTGTCACGGTCGAACCCGTAACAGGTTCGGATCTACCCGCCCCTTCCGCTATGACACGAAAGTGACGGGTCGACATCAGGAAGGCAACGGGCGATTGTAAGTATGCAGTTACACATCACCGATGCCTTCCTCTGGGGTTCATGTCATCCAATGCAATGTATCCAGAAACGACGTAGATCCATGTCGTCACCAAATTTACCGGATTATCAGAGTTGAAGGTTTTCTTTCTACCGAGACGGAATGCGGCGCCTTCTACGACGCGGCGGTTGAGGTCTCTCCTTCCGCAACGGCGGGCTCCGGGACGGCCTCATGATCTCCATAGAGGAGAAGGAGAATGCCCTTGACCACCAAGAGATTGGTCATGAGGAAAAACGTCGCCTCCTCAACCGGGAGCCCGAACGGTTCCAGACCGAGCGTGTAGGCGTCCGAAATGGTCCAGATGCCCAGCCGAATGGCCGTCGCATCCGCAATCCACAGATACAGCGTGGGGATGCCGACGGCGACGGCAAGTGTGCGCCGCTCCCGCCAGAGGGTTTCTCCGTCGTACACCCACATCCCCAGCAGGATCGGGCCCGCCCACCCCAGGATCAGTCCCATGTACAAGCCGGACTCCCACCCGGCCGCGAGCACCACGAAGGCGGCCAGGGACAGCGTTCCGAATACGAGCGCGCCGCCGAGATGCGAGGAGCGGGTGGCCGGCTGCGCCCGCGTACGCCACCGGCTGAGGTAGTGGAAGAGAAAGAGGCCGGTGAGGATGGGCTGCAGGATGAAGAAGAGATACTCCTCGACGGGGACGTAGCCGATCGTTGCCCAGACGCGGTCCGGCCCGTACCACCAGACTTCCCGCGCCACCAAATAGTTATCCCACGGCGTCGTGTACGAAAACGCGATGACGCAGATCAGCGGGATGGCAACCCGGGCCCGCGTGCCGCCGACGCCCGCGAGCGGACGGGGCAGAGTCGCAAGCATCAGCACGATGGGCGGAATGGTAAAAAGAACGTGGAAGGTCAGGTACGACATGGAGCAAAGACGAGAACCCAGGTGGAAAGGGCAGAGGAGGCCGGCGCAGCGAGCCGGTCATACAACGTCGGCGGAGGAGGCGGTGAGAGCGTTCAGCAGGAAACCGGATCCCGGCGCCCGGGCCGCTCGAGGGGAGGGCAGCCGCGCCGGTTGCGGTGGCGCCCGGCGGAGGGATCGCCGCCCGGCCGTCACGACAGGTCGGCGAGCAGCACCCGCGCGGCATTGCGCCCGGCTGCGCCCATGATCCCGCCGCCCGGGTGCGTGCTGGCGCCCGTCAGGTACAGGTCCGAAACCGGCCCGCGGTAGGAAGACAAACCCAGCGCCGGGCGAGCGGAGAACATCTGGTCCAGTCCCATCTCCAGATGCATCACGTTGCCCCGGAACAGACCGAGCCGTGATTCCAACCATTCGGGATCTTGAAAGAGACGACCGACGATTTTGTCCCGCGTTCCGGGTGCATACTGCTCGAATTGATCGATGAGGCGCTCTTCGATTCGGCCGGCGATGTCGTCCCAGTTGTTTCCGTTCGACAACTCGTAGGGGAAGTACTGTCCCCAAAGCCAAAGCACCTCTCCGCCGTCGGGGGCGAGCGTGTCGTCGACGGCGCTGAACGTCATGGCGACCAGAGGCGGATCGCTGCTGGGCTGCCCGCCTAGAAACTCGCCGTAGGCCCCGTGCAGCTGGTTCATGTCGCGGCACAGCAACTGCAAGCCGACGCGGGCCTCCCGCCCGGGGTGTGCAGCGTACTCGACCGGCTCGTCCAGGGCGAGCCGAAGCATAATTCCAAAGCCGTTCCCGATCCGGAGCCCGTCGGCGGCGTCGGGGCGATGCGCGTCGGGAAGCAAATGATCGAACGTTTCTTTTGCGTGGGTGGCAGAGCAGACGGCCCGGCTCGTGACGATGCTGCCGTTCACTCGGATGCCGGCTGCGCGACCGCGCTCGACGAGGATCTCCTCGACGGGAGCCTCGGTGAAGACGTCTCCGCCATGCGCCTCGATGTGCCGACGCAACGCCTGGGTTAGCATCCCGGATCCACCGCGCGGGCGCGCAACGCCGCCCTCATGGTACAGCGGATGCCAGAGAACGAAGGGCCCCGTCAGCGGCTCGGTGGGGGGCGGCCCGGACTGCGCAGCCATCCACGCCAGCGGTGTGCGGACTTTTTCTTCGTCGAAGTACGACCGCACCACTTCGCCGTACGGACGCAGGATGTGGCGGAGTTCGTTCTTCCAGTTCAGGCGGGAGGAGGGCCCGAAAATCATCTGGCGCCCCAGCTGAAACGGGCTTGGTGACGACAGGAACATGCGCTTCATCGTCTGGGCGAAGCCCGACCAGTCGTCGATGAACCGCCGGTAGGCCTCGCCCGACCCCGGGAACTTCTGCTCCAACTCGTTGGCGGTGCGGTCCACATCGCGATAAATGAACACCGTATCGCCGTCGGGGAACGGCGCCACGAACATAGGATCCAGTTCCAGATATGTCAGGCCGTACCGGTCCAGCTCCAACTCGTCCACAATGGGCGTCAGGCGGATCAAGATGTGGGCGCTGCCGCCCAGGTCGAACTGGTATCCGGGCACCACCTCTTTGGTCGATACAGCCCCGCCGACGATATCGCGTCGTTCAAACACCCCGACCCGATACCCGGCCTGAGCCAGGTACGCACTCGTGATGAGTCCATTGTGACCGGCACCGATCGTAACAACGTCGTAGTCCACAGAAGCGCACACGGTAACGATAGGGAAGAAACGAAATCGCAGCGGCCCGTCCTCGCCGAAGCACCGTCTCCAGAGAAGCGTGCGGCTGCGTCGAATCAAGGAAACGGTCGACCCGGCGGAATGATGCACGCCGCCGGGTTCCCGTCCCGCCGGCAGCGAGGGGGCGGACGGGCGGAACGGACGGAAACGTCGAGCGTGTCTATCAAGCACGCATAAAGGTTGCCGGCTCGGACCATTACCCGGCCCGGCTCGACGCCGACTCGGCGGGACCTCTCCACGCGAGATCTCTCCGTCCGACGGAGAGCGAACGCGCCCCGTCGCGACGTTTTCCGTGCGGGCGCCCTGCCCACGGAGATCCGCCTCCGCCGCACCGTCGGCACTCGCCGCCCCTGTCCATCGACGCATACCGCAGGGACTTATGAATTGGATCTATCAGGTACTTAGCTTCTTCGTTGCGTTCGGCCCGGTGATCCTGGGGACGCTGCTCTGGCACTTCATCTGGAACGACGACTCCGGGTCGTCCGGCGGACCTCCGGGAGGACCGCACTGGTCGCCGGCTCCCCCGCCGCCGTCGTTCAGCGGGGACCGGTCGCCGGTTCGGGATGAACCGGTGCGGTCGCCCGACCTTCCCCAGCCAACGCGGTCGTCGTAGCGCCCGCGTCCGGCGCCTGCCCGCGTGCTCGCCTCCGCCCGGCTTCCCCATGGCGCTGATCGACATCACACGTTCCGTATCTCCGGACACGGCCGTATGGCCGGGGGACCGACCCGTGGAGTGGGCGTGGACGTTGGAGATCCGGGAGGGAGAGAGCGTCAACCTGGGGGCGTTTTCGGCAAGCACGCACGCGGGCACGCATGTGGACGCCCCGCTGCACGTCACGGCCGACGGCGCGCCGGTCGATGCGCTGGACCCGTCCGTCTTCGTCGGACCGGCCTGCGTGGTCGACGTCTCGGACCTGGATCCGGGCCAGTTGATTCGGCCCGACCGCGTTGCGTCCGTTGAGGCCCCCCGGGTCTTGTTCAAGACCTGCGCGTCGGCCGTGCCGTCCACCCGGTGGCCCGATGGCTTCCCGGTGGTGCACCCCGCAACCGTCGAGGCGCTCGCCGAGCGGGACGCCGTGCTCATCGGCGTCGACACCCCGTCGGTCGATCCGCAAGAGAGCAGCGATCTGCCCGCCCACCACGCACTGGTTCGGAACGAGATCGTCAACCTGGAGCACCTCCACTTTCCCGACGCCGTTGTGCCGGGACGCTACGAACTGCTGGCGCTCCCTCTGCGGCTTTCCGGGGCCGACGCTGCACCGGTGCGAGCGGTTTTGCGTCCTGCGGCGTAGGATCTCTCATCGGCCCGCCGCCCCCGCCGCTGCCCGGCCGCGATTGCGGATCGCGCTCGACCGAACCGAACGACCCCGGTGCGGTCTGCGTCTACGAACCGCGCCGGCCTCATCGTTTATCTACTCACAATTTGCTGGAGGCACTATGGACCTCTTCACCCGTGATGAGTTGAGACGCCTGGCCCAGATGCAGGACGAGGTCTGCATCTCGCTGTATCTGCCGACCCACCGGTACGAGTCGGAAGGATCGCAGAACCCGACGCGGTTCAAAAACGTCGTCCGCGAGGCGCGGGGCGACCTGCGCGACATGGGATACCACGACGATGAGATCGATACGCTCTTGGCCGAGGCCCATCGCCAGACGGACGACTCGGCCTTCTGGCGGTCGATGAGCGAGGGGCTGGCGGTGTTCATTACGCCGTCGACGACGGAGTTCTTCCGCCTGCCGCTGTCGTTCGACGAGCTGGCCGTGGTGGGAAGCCGGTTTCACCTGAAGCCGCTCTTCCCGCTGATCGCGACGAACAATCGGTTCTACCTGCTTGCCCTCAGCCAAAACGACGTGCGGCTCTACCAGGGCACCCACCAGTCGGTCAGCGAGGTGGAAAGTGCGGAGATCCCTGCCAGCATCGTCGAGGCCATCCGGCAGTACGAGGACCCGGAGAAGCAGATCCAGGTCCATACGTCCAACCGGGCCGAGGGAGAAGGTGCAACGCAGAGCGATGCGCAGTTTCACGGCCAGGGAGGTTCCTCCGACGACCTCAGTGCCGAGCCGCAGTCGGAACTCAAGCGGTTCTTCCGGAAGATCGACGACCGGGTGGCTACCTACCTGAACGGCGAGAAGGCACCGCTCGTCCTCGCCGGGGTCTCCGAATATCTGCCCCTGTACGCCGAGGTGAGCGACTACCCGCACCTTGTTGACGACCAGATCATTGCCGGTAATCCCGAGCCGATGGGACTGGACGAACTGCACGAGAAGGCGTGGTCGGTCGTGGAGCCCATCTTCCTGGAAGCGCAGGACGACGCGCTCGGTCTGTTCGATCAATTGTACTACCAGGACGGCGAACTGGCCTCCGACGACTTTCACGAGATCGTCCCGGCGTGCGCCTACAGCCGCGTCGACACCCTCTTCGTCCCGGTCGGCCAGTACCGGTGGGGCACGTTCGACGCGGATGCCAACACGGTCGAACTGCACGACGAGCAGAAGGCCGGCGACGAAGACCTGCTCGACTATGCGGCCGTGACGGCTTACCTCAACGGATCGACCGTGCACGCCCTGCGCCCCGAAAATATGCCGGGTGGGCGCAGCGTGGCCGCTACGTTTCGGTTTCGCGCCGACGTCAGTGCGACGGAAAACGGCTGACCGACCGGCGGAAGCGCCGTCCGGCGCCCTGCCTGCTCTTGGGCCCGCCCCCTGCGGATCGCCGGATCCCAACACGGCGTTGTGAACCCGGTGGGGAGGACCGACGGCCGGCACGCACGTAGGGACCCGTAACCTGCAGGCACACACGTAGGTGCCCAACCGAACAAGCCCGACGGAGGATGAATACGCCGGAGACGATCCGCGCCTTTCTGGCGTCCTTTGAATCGCCCCACACACGCCGCGCGTATAAAACAGACGTGAAGGCGTTTCTTCGGGACGTCGACGACCTCCGCCGCGCGACCCCGACCGACGTTGGAGACCACATCCGCGCGATGGAGCGGTCCGGCCGTGCCGCGGCAACCGTGCGGCGGCGCCTGTCGGCCGTCCGGCGACTGTACGACTGGCTCGTCGACCGGGGCACGATGGATCGCAACCCGGCCCGCGCCTATCGCCACGCGCCGTCGCCTGCGCCTGCCGCTACGACGCCGGCCGCGGACGCCCCGTCGACTCTCTCTCGATCGGAGACGGAGCGATTTCTGCAGGCGACGGCGGAGGCCGGCGAGAGCAGCGTTCGCGATCGCGGCCTTGTGCTGACCATCCTGTACGGCGCGCTCCGGCGCGCCGAGGTGGCGGCGATGAACGTCGAACACGTCCGCCCACTCGGGCGCCACTGGGTCGTGGACGTACCGGAGGGGGCGTCGTGGTCGGCCGCATACGTGAAGGTTCCAGCCCTCGTGGTGGAGGCGATCGATGCCGTGCGCGATCGGTACGGGATCGAGGGCGGCGCGCTCTGGCGGTCGCTCAGCAACCGAAACCGGGGCGTCCGCCTGACGCCCGATGCAATTTACAAGGTGGTTCGACGCACGGCGCGACGCGCCGGACTGGAGGGCGTCGACGTGGAGGCGCTGCGGCACACGGGCCTGCGCCTGGCAGTGGAAGCGGGCGCCTCGCTGCAGCAGGTGCAGGTGCACGCGCGCCTGCAGAGTGCGACCTCGGCCGATCGCTACGCACCGGCGGAGAGCCGCCCGGGACGCCTGCAGGAAAACGCCGCGGACTTCGTCGAGCTCGACGTCCCGACGATCGAATAACCATCGCCGAATCTGGCTGGGGCGACGAACGGCCCGCATCCGACCGGCATCCGGACCGCCTCCGGCGCCTTGACAAGACGCCCTGCGATGCCTAGACTGTTGCATCCGTGAATGAAAGATAAGGGATATTATCTTGCGTTCGCAGAGCGCGCTGACGCCTGCCCTCAGGTGCCGCTGTAGCAGGTGCCGCTGTAGCAGGCGCCGCCTCCGTGGCTGACCCCGCGCGGAGGTGTTCAGTCTCCGCCGCCCTCACGCCTGGCTCCAATCCCTGCCGCCTCATCGGCCGTTCCACCGCATCGCTTCTCCCATGCCGCCATCGGATCCCTCTTCCGGTTCGTCGTCCTCTCAGCCGTCCTCGGAGTCGTCCGCACATCCCGATCCCGGTGCATCCGCCGAGCCCGGCCTCGAGCCGAGCACGGACGCGGCTGCGAGCCGGTCCGCAGGCGGCGGTCCGGATGAGCCTGGCGATCGCAACCGGATGCCGGTCGTCCAGGATGCCGACGACCGCCTGCCTCCCCCGACGTTCCCCGGATCGGGCCACGACGGGCAGCCGCTTCCCTACAACGCCCCGCGCGACGGCCGGTGCTCGGTCGACTCCGACCGCGTGCTCGTTCAGCGCTGGCTGGCTGAAAAGTCCAGCAGCACCCAGGACGATTATGCCCGTGACATCGAGCAGTTCGTTGAGTTCGTGGACCTCCCACTTCGGTACGTCACGCTCGGGCACCTCCAGGACTACCGCAAGCACCTCGAGGAGTGCGACTACGCCACCTCGACCCAGCAGCGCAAACTGTCCTCGGTGAAAAGCCTCTTCACCTTCGGCACCGAACTTCGCTACTTCGCGCACAACGTCGGCGCCGCGATTTCGACCCCTCGAGTCCGCAATCGACGGGCTGAGCGCATTCTGTCCGAATCGGAGCTATGGGTGATTCTCCGAGAGGAGAAAACACTCCGCAACCACGTCCTCCTCCGTCTTTTCTATGCCTCCGGCGGCCGGGTCTCCGACGTTCAGGATATACGGTGGCGCGACGTGCAGGAGCGCCCGGACCTGGAGGGCGCGGACGGGCGTCCCGGCGGGCAGGTTACCTTCTTCGGGAAGGGCGACAAAACACGGGCGGTGACCCTGTACAGCAAGGTGTGGGGACTGATGGAACGCCTGCGCCGGGAGGAGCGAGACGCCGGTTTCGGGGCTGACGATGATCCGGTCTTTCGCTCGCGAAAGGGCGGGCCGCTGTCGCCGACGCAGATCTGGCGGATCGTCAAGCGAGCGGCCACACGCGCCGGCGTGAAGGTGACGGAGCAGACGCGAGAGGACGGAACGGTAAAGCGAGACGAGAACGGCGACCCCGTCCTGACGTCCGACGTGTCTCCGCACTGGTTTCGGCACGCCCACGCGTCGCATGCTCTGCAGAAAGGAGCGGACCTCGAGCTGGTTCGAGAAACCCTCGGCCACGAAAGCATCGAGACGACGAAGACGTATCTCCATGCCCAACCCGGCAAGTCGTCTTCCTACTACGTAGACGACGCACCGGACTTCGACGGCTGAAACCCACCTCACGACGTTGCGTCCTGCCCCGCATGGTCGGGGGGAATTGTCGAGGGAAATTGTCCAGGGAAATTATCCAGGGGGCACTATCGAGAGCATTGTCGGGGCCCTGTTCGGGGATGTCGGCGTTCCGGGGCGAGAACGGTCGGCGGGTATCGGGTCTCTCCCAGCCGTTTTCCCCATTCCGTTCATGGGTGCCTCTCGGGGGCTCCTCATTCCGGCTTTCGGGCGAGGACGTCGAGCTGATGGGCGATGTAAATGAGGGTTCCCTCCGCGATCTGTTGCCGGCGCCGGTGCAGCCACTCCTCGAACGCCGCTTCGTCGACATCGGGATGGCCGCGCAGCTCCGACTCGACGAAGTGGAGAATGTGATGAAGGAAGTACGCTTCGTCGCCGGGATACTCTTCTCCGGTTGCGAGAACAACCCAGTCGGAGGCACCCGCGCCCAGTAGTTGCATCCCTGCACGTCGGAGGTGGACGAGGAGACGCCGGCCGGCCGTCGCTCCCTTTCGGCCTCCCTCCTCGTCCACCATGCTCTCGTGGAAGAGTCGCTCGATCTGCGCATCGAGTTCAGGATCGACCGTCGGCTCAAACGCCGTGACGCCGTCGAAGTGAATCGGCAGATACCAGAGCCCCCCGGTTTGGAGGAGCGGCGCCAGCTCCTGCAGAGCGGCCGGCACGTCCAGCAGGTCAAACACGGCTTGTCCCACAACGGCATCCGCGGGAGCATCATCGTAGGTCGCGGCAAAATCGAAGAGATCCGCCTCGACCAGGGTGAACGAGAAATCAGTCTCCCCGCCGGTCAGCACAACCCGGTCCTCCGTGCCCCAGACGTCGTAGCCGGTCTCCTCTCCCCACCTCAGCAGCTGATCGCGCGCAGACGCCAGGTTATCTGCCTCGACGTCCACGAGCGTGTAGTCGACGGCGTCGGTTGCCGACTCCGGGAGGGCCTCGGCCATTCGGCGGGCGGTGGCTCCGGTGCCGGCGCCGACCTCGACGATCCGGGCCGGAGACCCCACCAGAGCCTCCAGCTCCGACAGAAAGTCCCGCCACACCCGCTCGCTAAGGGAGCGGTCATCGACGGTTTCCTTAGCGGTCAGATAGCGCGGGTAGGAGTAGGCGTCGGGTTCGAGCACGGTCGAGGAAGAATCGGTCATGCAGTGCAGGGGGTGAGATACGGAGATACGGAAAAGCTACGGTCGAGAAGCCGCTGTCCACGAGCCGCCCTATCCAGAGCCGGGCGCGCCGGACGCGTCGGTCGAGCGACGGTCCCTCTCGTCCTGCCCGTTTGCGACGAGGCGTTCCAAAAACGCGGTGATGCGATCTCCCGTCTCTTGCCAGGTCGGACTGCGGAGGTACGCTTCGAGGGCGGCCTGGCCCATGCTGACGAGCCGGTCGCGATCCATCATCCACTGCCGCAGGGTTTCGTGGACGTCGGCGGCCGTCTCGACGAACGAGCCGGTATCGCCGTCGGACACGATCTCGCAGACGCCGCCGTGCGGGCTGGCAAGAACGGGCAGCCCGTGCCCCATCGCCTCGAGATACACGATGCCGTAGCCTTCGTAGGCAGACGGAACGGCCAGCGTGTGGGCGGATCGCAGCAGGGACTGTAGGGTGGTGTCGTCGACGCGTCCGTGTAGGCGAACCCGCGTGGGATCGGGGAGAGCGGCCACGTCCCGGCGGATTCGCCGGGCGTACCGTCCGTGAGCGGTGAGGGACCCCGCCACATCCAGCGTCCAGCCGTCCGCCGGAAGCCGGGAAAGGCCTGCAAGCAACAGATGGAGCCGTTTGCGCGGGATGACGTTGCCGAGAAACAAGATGCGCAGGTCGCCGGTGTGGCCGCGCTCGGCTACGTCGTCTGCCGTCAGGGGGGTGCCGAACCGGCGCCCACTGGGCCGGGCGACGACGGTCGGGATCTGGTTCGGCTTCTTCAACAGGCCGCGTACGTTGCGGTGCGTCGTCCGGCTGTTGAGGATCACGGCATCCACGGTCGACAGGAAGGCCGCTTCCACCTGTCGGCTTGCCCACCGAGCGAGGCGGGAGCCAGGTTCGGAGGCCCGCAGGTGATGGACGATGGCGACCACCGGGTAGTCGGCGTGCCGGCGCAGCCAGCGGTTTCCGAGAGCGAGCGAGGCGTGATTGAGTTCGTCTTGCACAAGAACGTCGAGGTCGGCATCCGCCAGTCGCTGCCAGAACGGGCGATCGAAGGCGTCGAGCAGGCGCCACGGATACGGGCGCTCCGGCTGCGGAAAGACGACCACCTCGTGGCCGGCTGCGCGAAGGTGTTGGGCAAGTTTCCGGTCGTACAGGTAGCCGCCGGAGGTCTGCTCGAGAGATTCGTACACGATGAGCCCGACGCGCATGGGGAAACCGGTCGATCACAAGAAAGCGAGGTTCGTACCTGGCTGGGTAGCGGAGGCTGGGTAGCGGATGCTACGGAGCGGGCGTACACGACAGGGCGTACACGACAGGGCGCACACGACAGGGGGCGTTACACGGCGTACGACGCCCAGGCTTCGTCATCCTCCCAGATCTTAACCTGAAGGCCGTCCAGCGTCTGAGTGGAGATCTGATCCTGGAGGGAGACGCAAACAATCCGCGCGAAATGCTCGATGCTCGGATTCAAGCCGTCGAACTCGGGCAGGTCGTTCAGGGTCGTATCCTGGTATCGATCGACGATTGCGTCGAGGGCCTCTTTGACCTCATCGATGTCGACCAGATAGCCGTGCTTGTTGAGCGACGCACCCTGAAGGAGCACCTCCAGTTCGAAGTGGTGAGAGTGCCATTCGTTTTCCGGACCGCAGTTGGGAACGGTCAGAAAATGCTGGGCGACGAAGTCGCGGCGCACCATCAGTTCGTACATGGGTCGGAGGGGTTGGTGAATGCGGGACCCTCTCGGGCCGTCCCGCGGGAAGGTGAATCATTCGGGCGAGCAGAAGCAGCGAAGAGGCCGTCCGGTCGCCGGCTGTGCCGCTACGAATAGGCGAACACCGGCTGGAGAGGGGCGCCCTCCCCCCCGGCCAGTTCGGCGTAGACCGACGGAGCGTCTTCGACGTCGCGGACCTCGGTGATGAGCGCGCTAGGTTGTACGGAGGGAAGAAGGTTGAGGACCGTCTGCATCCGCCTCTCCTTCGACCATCGTCCGCGATGCGCCGGCGCGATGGTGCTCACCTGGCTGGACACGATGCGGATGCGAGACCGGTGGAACCGCGCCCCGAGGTCGACGGGAGCCCGCCGGGTGCCGTACCAGGACCCCACGACGATGCGGCCGTCGAAGCCGGTCACCGCCAACGCATCGTTCAAGACATCAGGCCGGCCCGTGAGTTCGTAGACCAAATCGGCTCCCTCGTACGTCCCGCCAGCGGCGTCGACCGCGTCGACCCTTGAGATGCCGAGCACGCTTCGGAGTTCGTCGAGAGCCTCGGCATCGAAGACACGATCGGCGCCCCGCGTCCGCGACAGCCCCCGTCGCCGGCCGTCGGGTTCGACGGTGAGGCATTGAGACGTAGGATAGCGCGAGAGCAGGGACGTGACCAGAAGCCCGACCACGCCCTGCCCGAACACGACCACCCGTTCTCCGATGCCCGGTCCCCCATCCATGAGCAGGTTGACGGCCGTTTCAAGGTTGGGAATGAACACTGCGTCGCGGGTCGACACCGCATCCGGAAGCGGGACAAGCGTGTCCGGCGACGCGTTGAACGCAGAGGCATGAGGATGAAAGGCAAAGACGCGGCGGTCTTTCCATTGGTGCGGCACGTCTCCGCCCACGGCCTCCACCCGACCGACGGCTGCGTAGCCGTAGCGGACGGGATAACGCACGTCTCCCTGGAGCGCGTCAATCGTCGGGTCCAGGGCTCCAGGCGGCGCCTGGTTGCGGTAGAGAAGCGTTTCGGTACCGGGGCTGACGGCCGAGAACTGCGTTCGGACGCGGACCTCCTGCGGGCCGGGGTCATCGAGTGCTTCCTCGACGACGGTGACCTCGTGGGGACCCGTGAATGTAACGACGCGCCGAGACCGGCTGCTCATTCGATGGCGGGGTCGGTGCACGGAAGGGGCGGGATACCAGAAGAACCGTGCCTGCTACGCGTCCGACGGCGCCTCCGTGTCATCGGGCACGGCGTCGGGCCAGACCGGATCGCCCTCGAGCACGAGGTCTTGCCCCATCCACCGGTACTGAATATTGTGCAGCCGTGGAAACGACGACCCTTCGTCGCCGCCGTCAACAGATAGGTTTTGCAAGGCCGTTTTCCCACCGACGAACATCGGGGCCACGGTAATGATCAAATGATTCACCAGGCGGTGGCGGAGAAAGCTCCGGATCACTTCCGATCCGCCTTCCACCATCAGACTGCCAATGTCGTGCTGACCCAGGCAGTCGAGGAGAGCATCGAGACAGATCCCCGACGGCGTACAGGAGAGGCGAAGAACGGTCGCTCCCTTGTCCTCCAGCGCTTTCTGCCGGGTTCCGGGCGCCTGCTGGTTGGTAGCGATGATGGGCGGCGGACCCTCGGTCGTGAGAAGGCGTGCATCCGGAGGAAAGCGGAGGCGGGTGTCGAGAACGACGGGACGCGGATGACTGCCGTCTGCTTGGCGCACGGTCAGGCGCGGATCGTCGGAGAGGACCGTGCCGATCCCCACCAGGATGCCGTCGTGTGCGGCCCGGAGGCGATGCGTCATCTGGAGCGATTCCGCCCCGCTGATCGGGAGCGGTTGCCCGTCGGACGCGGCGATCGACCCGTCGAGGCTCTGTGCATAGGTGAGGGTGACGTACGGGCGTCCGTTCTTCTGAAAGTGGTCCTTCGCTCGCTGATCCAGCGCGTGGAGGTCGGTTCCATGCGAGTTGTCGCGCGCTCCGCCGTTGAGCGGGCCGAGGTCGAGCATATGCCGCATCCGGTCCACCTTGGTCTGCAAATACTCCGTGTTGTGACGGTTGAGATGCGGTTCCAGAGGTACGCGCTCCTCCACCTCGACGCCGTGGTCTTCCAGGCTGGCAACCTTTTCGGGGTTGTTGGTGAGAAGGCGGATCGAAGAGATGTTGAGATCCTGAAGGATGAGGGCGCCGATGGTGTAATCGCGCTCATCCGCGCCGTGTCCTAGCATCAGGTTGGCTTCGACGGTGTCGTAGCCTTCGTCCTGGAGGTCGTACGCCTTCAGCTTGTTGAGCAGCCCGATGCCGCGTCCCTCCTGGCGAAGGTACAGAAGGACCCCGCTTCCCTCCTCGGCAATACGCCGCATGGAGGCACTGAGCTGCTCCCCGCAGTCGCACCGCAGCGAGCCGAGAACATCTCCGGTGAAGCACTCGGAGTGGACGCGGACGAGCACGTCCTCCTCTCCTTCGACATCTCCGTAGAGGAGCGCGAGGTGGTCCTTGTCGTCCTGATCGTTTTCATAGAGAGCGAGCGTAAACTCGCCGTCGACGGTCGGAATCCGAGTGCTCGTGAGGCGACGAACCGAAAGGGTTTCCATAGAGGGGCGAAGAGATCAGAGCGCGAGAAGAGAGTCGGCGCAGAGAGTCAGGGAGTCGTCAGGAAAGCAGGGCGGCCGGTGGATCGACACCGCTCAATTTCTGCCGAAGCACATACGGGAAGACCGTCCGATGTGTCCGCACCGCCCGGGGGCCGGCTTCAAATTGCCAATCTCGTAACCGGTGGTTGAGGAAGGGCGGCACGGTCTGCATCTTCAAAGATCCTCGTACCGATCCGAGCAACAGCTGGTTGCTCGATCCACGTCTTGTTTGATACCGTCCTTGCTTGATACAATCATCCGCTCGTCTCGTGCCGGCAGATGCCAATCTTCTTTGCCGGGAGCTGTGTAGCGTATGATTGAGAGGAGCGAACGCCCTGACGCAAACCTTTCTAATTTGAAATTGTGATCTTGCAATAACAGCATTTTGAGAGCCAGGTCGGAGGCGAAACGCAAACGGAGACCCCGAGGCCGCAGGCAACTCCAGCGGTCTCTCTCTTTCCGCTCGGTGTGTCCTTCCGCCCGGTGTGAATGCCTGCCGCCCCTCCGTTTCTCCTGCAAACGATTTCGGGCTGTAGAGGTACGACCTTCTACGCATAGGTATCCCCCCGGCCTTCATGCAGCCATGCGTCCCCCGTGCAACCACGCGCACGAGCTGCAGCGACGAGCCTTCTCCCGGCCGGGACATCGGGGATCGCCTTCCTCCTACCGACAGCTGTTCGCTCCTTCCCTCTTATGCCTACTTCCTTCGCTCCGATCGTCATCGGCGGGTTGTATCCCGGGATCAACCGCGGCCTGAAAGCCGATCTGCTCGCCGCTCAGGCCCTCGGCGGATCCGCTTTCCCGGTGTGCACCTCCCACGTGGTCGCCGGGCGCGGAACCGTCACCGACGTCCTCAACGTCCCGGCCGACACGGTATCCGCCCAGTTGGAGCATCTCCGCACAACGGAGTCCCCGACAGCGGTAAAAATCGGGATCCTCGGGTCCGCCTCCACCGTCGACCTTCTCTTTCAGCACGTCCGGGAACTGCCGGGACCGGTTGTCTTTGACGTCACGCTGAGCGGGCCCAGCGGCGAAGACATTCTCGAACAGCAAGGGCTCGACGCACTGGTCGATCACTTCGATGCGGCCGATTTGGTCACCATCCGCCGGGCCGATGCCGAGCTGCTTGCGGGAATGAAGATTCCAAGCCTCGACGATGCGCAAGTAGCCGTTCAGCGGATTGCCCAGCAGGGGGCCGGTCGCGTTCTTCTTCGCTGCGGTCAGATTGCCACCCATCACTTCGACACCGAGTCATCTCCCCCGGATTACTCGGTCGACCTCTACTACGACGGCGACGACTTCGCCCTGTTCGAGGCCCCGTTTCTCAGCGGCATCGACGCGCTCACCGGCCGATCGAGCGGACTCCTGCTTCCCTTGCTTCGACGCCTGCAAGACGGGACGCCTCCCGAAGAAGCATTGCAGGCCGCCAAAGGAATTGTGACCGAGGCGCTTCGGGCGGCACAAGAAGCAGCCCCGTCCGTACGCACCTCGACCTTTTACGATGCACTCCAGGAGGAGCGTCAGGCCACGCCGTCCGGAAACGGACAGCCCTGACGCCCCCAACCGTATCACCGCCCGACCTGACGGTCGCCCTCACCGCCACTGCCGTGACCTTTCAGCGGACCTCGACCCCTATGGCACAAGAGAATTCGGACCAGTCCAAAACAACCATCTACGACGTGGCCGAAGAGGCCGGCGTCGCCATCTCCACCGTGTCCCGGGTGCTGAATAACTCGCGCGACGTTTCCGACGCGACGCGCGACACGGTGCTGGAGGCCATCCGTGAGCTCAAGTTTCGCCCGAACCGGACCGCCAAGAACCTGGCCCAGCGGTCGACGCCGACGATTGCCGTGGCGGTTCCTACCTTTACCACCCCCTTTCACAACGAGCTGCTGAAAGGGGTTCGCAGTTGCCTCGATGATGCCGAGGTAGACCTTCTCTTGTGCGACCTGGACTGGGAGGCCCCGAAGGCGACCCTCCACAACTTTCTGGCACGGGGCGCGATGGACGGGTTGCTCCTCGCCGGATTGCCAATCGACGAAGAGATCGGCCAGGAGCTGAAAACCCTGGGCGCGCCCATCGTGCTGATCGGTGCGCAGTGGGATGAGATGGACTCGTTCTACTGGGAAGAAAAAGCCGGCGCCCGGCTGGCGACGGAGCATCTTCTGGAGCAGGGCCACGAACGCATCGGGGTCATCACCACCCCGCATAAGAACCGGCTCCGCAACGCCCGGATCCTCGGCTACAAAGAAGCCCTCGAGGAAGCCGGTCGCCCCTTCGAGAAGGACCTGATTGCCTACGGCAAAACCAAAAAACACGACGGCTTCAGTGAGGAAGCCGGATACGAGGCGATGCAGGCGCTTCTTCAACGCACCGAGGGCGTGTCGGCGGTGTTTGCATCGAGCGACGTCCAGGCAATCGGTGCCTGGCAGGCCATCCGCGAGGCCGGGAAGGACGTTCCCGACGACTTTTCCCTGGTCGGATACGACGACATCAAAGTGAGCCGGTTCATCGGTCTTTCCAGCGTCGCCCAGAACATGCACGACGTGGGAGAGGACGCCACGGCCGTACTGCTCGATCGCCTGCAAGGGACGGCCGCCAGCGACGAGCCCGTACAGCGCGTCGTTCGGCCCGAGCTGAAAGCCCGTAAGTCCAGCCAGCCCCGCTAATGCCCTCCCTCTCGGCGGCCCCCCCTGCGGTGACGGCGAGGAGATTGGACCTCCGCCGGCATGAGAGGTACCCGACGTGAGAGGCGTTTGAATCTACGTCCCTCGTCCGCGGGCGGCCGAGACGCACTTGACCTTAAGCGCAGCAGAACGCATGTTGGGCGCACGTATTTTCTCAGACGGACCGTTTCTTCCTCATGGACCGCAGCCTCATTCGGGAGCAGCTTGATCGGACGATCGAAACGACGACGTTTCCGGGCTTCGGGGACCGCTACCAGGGAAAAGTGCGGGATACGTACCGCGACGACGACCGGCTGATCCTGGTAACGACCGACCGAATCTCGGCGTTTGATCACGTCTTGCGGCAGACGATTCCGTTTAAGGGGCAGATTTTGAATCAAACGGCGGCGTTTTTCTTCGACGCCACGAGCGACATCATCCCCAACCACGTCCGCACCGTACCCGATCCGAACGTGACCGTGGCTACGGCGTGCGAGCCGGTTCCGATTGAGTTCGTCGTTCGCGGCTATCTGGAAGGGCACGCCTGGCGCGTGTACGACCGCGGTGAGCGAACCCTCTGCGGCCACCGTCTGCCTGACGGACTGCGGCAGGGCGAGGAGCTTCCGGAGCCCATCGTAACGCCCGCGACCAAGGCGGAAGAAGGACACGACGAGGATCTCTCCCGTCAGGAGGCGATTGATCGCGGCTTGATCGCAGCCGACACGTTCGACGCCCTCGCGGCCGCGGCCCTGGAGCTCTTCAAGCGCGGAAGCGAACTCGCCCGCACGAACGGCTTGATTCTCGTCGACACGAAGTACGAATTCGGCCGACGCGACGACGGAACCCTGGTCTTGATCGACGAGGTGCACACCCCGGACTCATCCCGCTACTACTACCAGGACGGGTACGAAAAGCGGCTCCGTGCCGGTGCGCCGCAGGAGCAGCTCTCGAAGGAGTTTGTCCGCGAGTGGCTGATGGATCACGGGTTTCAGGGTCGGGAGGGCGAGACGCTCCCCGACCTGCCGGATGACGTTCGCATCACCGTCGCCGAACGATACATCGAGCTCTTCGAGACGGTGACCGGTACCTCCTTTGAACCGGATCTCCACCCCGACCCGGAAGCCCGCATCCGAAAAGCCCTCGCCGGCACGGTCGCGTGAGCGACACCGGCCGGCACGGGGCGGGCGTCCATTGCCGGCTCCGACGGCTCTCCGGCACGGCCGATCCAACCGGACCATCACAGAGCCGGGCCAACGAACGCTGCGAACCGAAGCGCCCCATCGAGCCGGCAGAAACAGCGAGTCCCCTCCTTCTCCTCTCCTCCCTTCTTTCCTCAGAACGCTCCGTTCTCAGCCATGTCCACCTCTCCCTCCTCTCCCGCAACGGCCGACCTGTACGACGCCCACCCGTCCGATGTACAGGTCCTCGATGCCGGACTGATACACTACGGCGGGACGAAACGATTCAGCGGAGAAGTCGCCACGGTCCACGTGCATGAAGACAACGTCCTCATGCGCGAGATGCTGGGGACCGACGGAAACGGTCGTGTTCTGGTCGTCGACGGGGGAGCATCCACCTGGTGCGCGCTCCTGGGAGACCGGATGGCGCAGCGAGCGATCGATCACGGCTGGAGCGGGGTGGTTTTGAATGCGTGCATCCGCGATTCCGTCGAAGTGCAAAGCCTGCCGGTCGGCATACTGGCCGTCGGCACTTCGCCGCGGAAAAGCCGCAAGAACGGCGTCGGGGCGAAGAACGTGCCCGTCACGGTTGGAGGCTGCCTCATCGAGCCCGGCCACGTTCTGTACGCGGACGAGGACGGCATTCTCGTCGCCGATCACGCCCTGCAGGTCTCGTAGGACCGGACACGGCCGGCGGCGGGGGCCATGACTGGGGCCGTACCGGGCAGGCCGGTCTCTCTCCACCTGTCCCTTGATTCTGTTTTTCTCTACCTGTCAGTTATTGATAACTAATATTCTCAAGTCTTTATAGAACCTGCAGGAAGTCGTCTCGATGGCCGTCACGGTCGGGGTGTCATCTTGCCGGGGGGCGCGTCCGGAGCCTCCGTCGCAGCGTCCGCCATCTCTCAGAGAGACGATCCATGTGCACCAGACCGCCCCGCTGCAGCCCTTCCGGAAGAAGCGTCTTCTTTTCGTAGGGGCGTCTTCTTTTTCATGAGACGGCACGGGGTATCGATTGGAGGGGTGAGCACCGCGACGTCGCCATGACGATCATCCTGTGTCGTTCCAGAGTTCCTCCACTGCGCGCAGCGGGTGGCAGATCGTCCAGGCTAGGCCGAATCGTTCGGTGCGAACCCAAGCAATTGCCAGTGTGAAATAGAGGTGTGGTTGTGACGGCTTTTGCCAAACGTTTTTGAGTTTGCAATAACGGCATTAAGGTGGGTATGCAAGGAACTCTTCCGGCAGGCTTGGAGCGGCCGGTACAGCCCACACCGCTACGAGATTGCGAAGCGTCGTCCTCTCCCGGCTGGACCGGAGAGCCCCCATAGCAAAACGGGGCGGCGGCCGCTACGACCACCGCCCCGTTCGGGACAGATTCCGGCTCAACGGGCCGGTTCGTTCTTCTGGAACGTATCTGGGGCAACCTGTCCAGAGCAACCTGCCCCTACTCCTCGTCCGTCGCCGTCACCGCACCGGTTTCATCGTACTCTTCCAGTGCGCTCCGGATGTCTTCTGCGTACGACGGCCCAATGCCTTCGATGGCTTCCAGGTCGTCGACCTCGCGAAGTTCCGCCAGCGACGTCACCCCTGCGTTCTGAAGACGCGAGGCACGCGGGAAGTTCTCCGGAAACCCATCGGCCTCGTCCGAGGCGGCGGGTTCCTCGCTCTCCGTCGCGTCGTCGTCGGCATCCGTCTCCGCGACGGCATCGTTGTCCGCGTCGCCTTCTGCAGCGGCCGGGGCGTCCGCGTCCTCCGCCTCGTCGGCGGGTTCCTCGACGGGCGTGTCTGCGGGCTCGGGCTCTGCCTGAGCCTCGCGGCGCTCGGCCTCCTGCATCTCGGCCTTCAGGTCCGCAAGACCGGAGAGCTCGCCCAGAGTGGTCGGGCCACTCGTGGAGTCGTCCTCCTGCTCCTGCTGGTCCTGGTAGTCGCGCACCGACTCCTGCTGCTCGCGGCGCTTGCGCTCTTTCTCGCGGCGCTCCTTCTGGCGTTCTTCGTGCTTCTTGTCGCGCTCCTTGGCCGTTTCGCTCAGGACGATGTCCTTGCGCCCCTTGTCGAACCGAATCACGCGCAGTTCCAGCTCGTCGCCTTCGGCATAGTGATCCTGGAAGTTGCGGGGGCCGTTCTTGAGCTCGCTGCCCGGTACAAACGCCTCCACGTCGAGCGGAAGCTCCACGACGAGACCTTTGTCCTCAACGCGAACCACTTCGCCCTCGGTGTCGCTGCCTTCACTGTAGGCGTCGGCAAACTGATCCCAGGGGTTCGTCTTGACCTGCTTGTGGCCCAGCGAAATCCGACGGCGCTCCTCGTCGATGTTGAGGATGACGACGTCGAGGTCCTGCCCCTTGTCGATCATGTCGCCCGGGTGGCGGACCTTCTTCGTCCACGACAGGTCCGAGATGTGCACCAGGCCGTCGATGCCCGGCTCGATCTCGACGAAGACGCCGAAGTTGGTGATGTTGCGCACCGTACCGGTAAGAACCG
Source organism: uncultured Bacteroidota bacterium (assembly GCA_937127285.1). Taxonomy (GTDB): domain Bacteria; phylum Bacteroidota; class Rhodothermia; order Rhodothermales; family Salinibacteraceae; genus CAKZLV01. The sequence goes on along the minus strand of CAKZLV010000214.1, from coordinate 2,554 downwards.
TTCCGGCCGGATACCGGTCGCTGATGCCCTCCCACGGGTCGGGCTCGAGCTGCTTCATCCCGAGGGAGATCTTCTTCTCTTCCTCGTCGATATTGAGGATTTTCACGTCGACGAGCTGGCCGAGCGACACCATCTGGCTCGGGTGCTTGATGTGACGCGTCCACGACATCTCACTGATGTGGACGAGCCCTTCAATGCCTTTCTCCAGTTCGACGAAGGCTCCGTAGTTGGTGATCGAGACCACCTTGCCCTCGACCACTTCGCCCTCGTCGTACTTCTCACCGATGTTGTCCCACGGGTGCGGCTTGAGCTGCTTCAGGCCCAGCGAAATTCGCTGCCGCTCTTCTTCGTAGTCGAGAACCACGACCTCGAGTTCCTGGTCGAGGTCCACAATCTCGCTCGGGTGCGAGACGCGGCCCCAGGACAGGTCGGTGATGTGGAGAAGTCCGTCGACGCCGCCGAGGTCGATGAAGACACCGAAGTCGACGATGTTCTTCACGGTGCCCTTCAGCACCTGGCCCACCTCGAGCTGCTCCAGTATCTCCTGGCGCTGCTCCTCGAGTTCCTCCTCGATGAGCTCGCGGTGCGAAACGACGATGTTGTCGTTCGACGGATTGAGCTTGACAATCTTGAACTCCATCCGCTTCTCCAGGTACGCGTCGAAGTCGCGCACCGGACGGGCGTCGATCTGCGATCCGGGAAGGAAGGCTTCCAGACCATCGAAGAGCTCGACGATCATACCGCCCTTGATTCGGCGGATAATCGTTCCTTCGATGACCTCTTCGTTCTCGTAGATCTCCTCGATCCGCTGCCAGCGGCGAACGCTTTCCGCCTCCTCCTTCGAGAGGACAAGCTGTCCGTCGCGGTCTTCCTTTCGTTCAAGGTAGACCTCAACGGTGTCCCCGGGCTGGATGTCGTCTCCGAACTCGTCCCGGTCGACAATCCCGTCACTCTTGTAGCCGATGTCGATGACGACATCGTCATCGGTCACTTTCAGGACGCGGCCCTGAACGATGTCCTCTTCTCGAACGTCGATCGAGGTTTGATCGACGAGTTGACGGAACTGGTCGTAAACCGGGTCTTCCTGGCGTTGCTGTTCTTCAGCCTCCAGGTCGTCGAGGGAAACAGTTCGGCCGTACGTCTCGCCGGTAAAGCCCTGCGACTCCTCCGTTCGCTCCAGCTCGTCCGGGGTGACGGTTCGGTCGGGTTCGTCGAAATCCGTGACATCGACCTCCGTCTCGTCTCCGGTCGGGATGGCGACGTCCTTCGAAGCCTGTTCGACGGCTTCTTCCAGAATCCGGCTCACGAATTCGGGAGCCGGCTCGTCGACCGGCTGCTCGGTAACGGCGCCGTCACCGCCTTCCGGAGCGTCGTCCCCGTCGTCGGGGGCGGCGTCGGGAGCGTCAGCAGGCGATTCCGCGTCGGCGTCGGGGGCGTCCACCGCCGGTTCGTCCGCGGCTGTGTCGTCTGCCGCCACTTCGTCGGCGACGTCGCCGGCGGGGGCCTCCGCGGCCTCGGCGGCCGCCGGGGCGTCTTCTTCCGGCGGGGCCGCTGGTTCTTCGGTTGATGCGACTTTTTCTTGGTTTTCTGCCATATAGGTAGAGGGATCGTCCACTCGCACGGGAGCAGAGTACCCTGCGACTTGTGTGCATTTGTACGTGCTCGGCCCTGACGCGCGAAGCACGGACGGGTGATGAAAGTCGGTGGTGTGTACGTCGCGGCGCGAACACAATGCAACCCAGCTCGTGCGCAGAGCTGCGTCGCGGTTCGCACCGGGAAGACCCTCGCCAGGGAGTGACGTTGGAAACGCCTCTTTGGAGCCTTCGATTCGGAAAAGTGTTGTATAGAGCCGGGCAGGCTACGTTCCCTGCGTTTTCTGTTCTTTCACGCGGCCGACAACAAAGTCCACCTGTTCTTCGACCGTTCGGTCCGTCGTGTCCAGAAGAATTGCGTCGTCGGCACGGCGCAGCGGGGCCAGGTCGCGCTCTCGGTCCTGCCGGTCGCGGCGCCGGATTTCCTGGCGGACCGCCTCCAGCGAGATCGCCTCCCCCTGACGCCGGTATTCCTCGCGGCGGCGCCGCGCCCGCTCGTCCAGATCGGCGTCCATGTAAATCTTCACCTCCGCCTCCGGGAAGACGACCGTACCGGTGTCCCGTCCGTCCAGCACCACCCCGCCCTTGTCTTCCTCGTGCTGCCGGCCGATGGCTCGCTGCGCCTCGACGAGCTTCTGCCGGACGGCGGGACGTTCGGAGACGCGGCTCGCCATGGCTCCCACCTCCGGTTCCCGAATGCGAGCACTGACGTCCGCTTCGTTCAAGAAGACCCGCTGCTCGTTGCCGCGGTAGCGGACGTGCAGGCGAAGCGTGTCGAGGAACGCTTCGAGCCTCGCATCGGTCGCTCCCCCGCCGGCCGACGCCTCGCCGTTGTCTGCCACCGAGGCCCCCGCCTCTCGGGGCCTTACCTCTTGGGGCCCTACCTCTTGGGACCCGACCTCCCGGTCGCCGTCCCGATCCCCGGCATCGGATTCCTCGCGGAGGGCGGCTTGAAGGGGTGC
>CAKZLV010000213.1 GCA_937127285.1 uncultured Bacteroidota bacterium | reverse complement strand
TGGCGGGTGACGACGATTTTGCCGATCTGTTCGCCGCTTTCGGCGAAGGCGTGGGCTTCGCCGATGCCGTCGAAGGAGAAAGAGCGGTCGTCGATGAGCGGGCGCACAGCGCCGTCGTCTACAAGGTCGGATACGCGCCGGAGGATTTGCCCGTGGCGGGCGCGGTCAACAGAATGGACGAGAGGGAGAAGCATGAGCACCGTGTGGATCGACAGCCCCTTCAGGTAGGCGTGCACGAGGTTGTGCTCCTCTCGCGAGGCGATCGTCGCCATCTGCCCGTTGAGGCGCGCGGCCTCGAAGCAGCGCTCGATGTTGTCGCCGCCCACGGTGTCGAAGACGACGTCGAAGCCGCGTCCGTCCGTGCAGCGGGCGACGTATTCCGCGACGGGTTCGCTCGGATACAGAGCGCCGTCGTCGGCCCCCAGTTCGCGTCCCCGTGCCAGCTTCTGCTCGGATGACGCCGTCGCCACGACGGTGCCGCCCTGCCATTTCGCGAGCTGGATGCCGATGTGGCCGACCCCGCCGGTCGCGCCGTGGACGAGCACCTGATCATCGGGCTCCACCGCGGCCTTCTCAACGAGGGCCTCCCACGCGGTGATCGACACGAGAGGAAGCGCTGCCGCCTCCTCCAGCGCGAGCGACGCCGGGGCCGGCGCCAGCAGGTCGGCATCGCACGGCATGTAGTCGGCCAGTGCGCCCTGCGGGCAGTTTTTGAAGCCGCCCGCACAGCCGTAGACGCGATCCCCTTCCTGAAAATTCGTCACGTCGTCGCCGACGGCCGCGACGGTTCCGGCAACGTCCCCATGCAGCACGGCCGGCCGCTCGGGAGCGAACACGTCCGCCTGACCGCTTCGCACTTTGTAATCGATGGGGTTGACGCTCGTGGCGGCGACCTCCACGATCACCTCGCCCGGGTCCGGGGTCGGGGTGGGAATTTCCGTCTTGCGGAAGGCGTCGACTCCGCCGAAGGCATCGATGATCCAGGCGGTCATTTCCTCGGGAAGAGACATGGCAGGCTGAATGCGTTTGGATGCGAAAGGAGGCGTGCTGTACCGACCCTCGCGGAACGTAACGGCTACCGGGTGCAATGTGAAGGCGCAGGCCGCCGGTTGCCGAGATTGTCGAACGGTGCACGGGGCGGTGCGTGGCGGGTGATGCAGGGGAGAAACGTGCAGGAGAAGAACGTGCAGGAGAGGGACGTGCATCGGAAGGGGGCGCGGGAGAACGGAGGCCGGCTGCTTCGGGACGGACCGTCCGGAACCCGGTTTCGACGTCTCCGTGGAGACGGACGCGCCCCTCTCCGCACAACCTGCCGTCCCGACTCCCATGCCGACCGTCTCGACGTTCGCCTCCGTCAACCCGGCCACGGAAGAAGAACATCGCACCTACACTGCGCAGTCAGCAGAAGAGGTCGAAACGCGTCTCGGGCAGGCCGTCCGTGCGTTTGCGGTGCAGAAACGCCGCCCCGTTGAGGCGCGGGCGGAGCGCTTGCTGCGAGTCGCCGAGGCACTGGAAGATCGAGCGGAGTCGTACGGGCGCCTGATGACGCGCGAAATGGGCAAGCCGATCAACCAGGCGCAGGCGGAGGTGGAGAAGTGCGCCTGGGTCTGCCGCTTCTATGCCGAGCATGCCGCCGAATTTCTGGCGGACGATGCTGTCGAGACGGGGGCGCAGAAGAGCCTGGTCGCGTACGAGCCGCTCGGGCCGCTCCTCGCCGTCATGCCCTGGAACTACCCGTTCTGGCAGGTCTTCCGGTTTGCGGGGCCGGCCTTGATGGCGGGCAACACGGTCCTGCTCAAACATGCCCCCACCACCTTCGGCTGCGCGCTTGCCATCGAGGAGCTGATGCACGAAGCGGGGTTTTCGGAGGGCGAACTGCAGGTGCTGCTTGTCGACGAAGACGCCGTCTCGGAGGTCGTTGCCGACCGCCGCGTTCGGGGGGTTACCCTCACCGGAAGCGTCGGGGCTGGGAAGGCCGTGGCCCGCCAGGCCGCCGCCCACGTCAAACCGACCGTTCTCGAACTCGGCGGCTCCGACCCGTTTATCGTGTGCGCCGACGCCGATCTGGATCGCGCGGCATCGATCGGCTGCCGGGCGCGCATGCAGAACAGCGGCCAGAGCTGCATCGCAGCGAAGCGGTTCATCGTCGAACGGCCCGTCCTGGCGGACTTCACAAATCGCCTCGTGGACGGCGTCGAGAACCTGCGCGTCGGCGACCCGACGAAGCAGCATACCGACATCGGCCCGCTGGCAGGAGAGGACGGGATGCGAACGGTCCACAACCAGGTCGAGCGCGCGGTGGGGCAGGGGGCCGTAGCGGTGACGGGCGGCCACACGATGGAGCGGACGGGCTACTTCTACGCACCGACGGTGCTTACCGACGTAGAGCCGGGCACCGTTGCCTTTGAAGAGGAGATCTTCGGCCCGGTGGCCTCGGTCGTCGTGGCCGACGACGTAGAGCATGCCGTGGATCTCGCCAACGCGTCTCCCTACGGTCTCGGAGGATCCGTCTTCACCGAAGACCGGGCGAAGGGCGAGCGCGTCGCCCGCGCCCTCGAAACCGGGTGCGCGTTCGTCAACCAGATGACGAAGTCGGACCCCCGGCTGCCGTTCGGGGGCGTGAAGGACAGCGGCTACGGCCGCGAGCTGTCTCACCACGGCATCCGCGAGTTCGTGAACACCAAGACGATCTGGATCGAATAGCACCGGCCGATGACGAGCCGGTGGCTCCCGGGTGCCCGTCTCCCGGCGCTGGCGTCCACGCAGCCCACCGCCCGCACGCGGGCCGCGAAGCGCGTCGCCACAACGGGGCGCGAAAAAAGTCGGGGAAGAACCCGCTCGGCGGCGCATCAGGAGGATCCCACCCGCCCATCAGCAATTGGGGCGTATGCACGTATCTGTAAACAAACCATCAACCACCGGATGTATCAGACCGAAGGCGTAGACGCGGTCACGACGATTACGGAGCTGCGAACAAAAACCACCGAGATGATCGACTTCGTCCGGGAGTCGCATCAAGGCGTGATGATTCAGCGAAACAACGACCCGGAGGCTGTGCTGATCTCGTGGGCCCTGTACAAGGAAATCAAAGAGCGAGCAGGAGAAGATATTTTGACCGGATAGACGCCCAATCTTCCGTACAATCTTCCGTCAGGCCGGCGCTCGTTCCGGCACCTCCCCTCCCTTCCGCTCACCGGACTGCCGTTTCTCGTGGCCACCCTCTGCGTCTACTGCTCCTCCTCCGACGACATCGCCGATCGCTATCCCCCCATCGCCCGGGCACTGGGGACCGAACTGGCCCACCGCGGCCACCGGCTTATCTACGGCGGCGGGCGGGTCGGCTTGATGGGCGTAACGGCACGGGCCGTCCACGACGCCGGTGGGCACGTCACCGGCGTCATCCCGGAAAAGTTGAAGGCACGCGAGGGCATTGCCTACGAGTTCGCCGACGAGATGGTGGTGACCGACACCATGGCCGAACGGAAGGAGGCCATGTACACGCGGGCAGACGCGTTCGTCGTCCTGCCGGGCGGATACGGTACGCTGGAAGAGTTTCTGGAGGTGCTCACGCTGCGGCAGCTCGACTACCACCGCCGCCCGATTGCCCTCGTGAATACGGACGGGTTCTACGACCCGCTCCTCCGCTTCTTCGATCGGCTGTACGACGCCAAGTTTGCCCGCGTGGATGCCGAGACGCACGTCCACGTCGCCCCGTCGCCGGAGGAGGCCCTCGACGCAATCGAAAACGGACTTCCGGCCGACGTGTCGTCCTGAGGGCGTCCACCGCGCCTCGCCCCGCTGTCCGGTTCCCTACCGACCTTGCCCCCCTATCTATGCCGACCGACCATCACCTGCGCGTTTCCCGCACGGCCCGCATCGTCACGCGTGGATCGCCGGAGGCGGCGACGTGGTGGGTGCTGCTTCACGGCTACGGGCAGTGTGCCGACGATTTCTTGGAGAACGCGTCCGCGCTACCAGGGGACGACACGTTCGTCCTCGCGCCGGAGGCGCTCTCCCGGTTCTACGTCGACCGCATGAACGAGCATCGGTCGGTCGGGGCGTCCTGGATGACCCGCCGGGACCGCGAGCACGAAATCGACGATTACGTGGCCTACCTCGACCGGGTCGTCGAACACGTCCGGGCCGACGCCGATGCCGCGCCCACGGTGCGGGTCCTCGGCTTCTCGCAGGGGGCCGCCACGGCCAGCCGGTGGGCGCTTCTTGGAGACACGCCTGTCGATACCCTCGTCCTCTGGGCCGGCGATCTGGCGCACGATCTCGACCTGAACCGTCACGCCGAGAAGCTGCGGGGGATGGATCTGCACCTTGCGGTCGGAACCCACGATGAGTGGATCCCCGAGGACCGCGTCGAGGCGCTCCTACAGCGACTGGCCGATCACGAGATCGACGTGACCCGGCACACCTTCGACGGCGGGCACCGCCTGGACGACGACATCCTGCGCTCGCTGACGGGATCGGGCTGAACGCCGGCGCGAGAGCCGCTCCGCCGGTACGGCCCTTTCGCCGTTACCCGCCCAGGTGCTCCAGAAGAAGGCGGTTCACCCGGTCCGGGGCGTCGTGCTGCACCCAGTGGGTGGCGCGGTCGATCGTCTCCAGGCGACCGTCGCGGCAGAGATCTGCGCTGGGACGGGCCATCGACGCCGACAGGGCGACGTCGTGGACGCCCCAGAGAACGAGCGTCGGCGGGTCGATGCGTCCGAGAGGCGAGGCGCCGGAGACTGCGCGACGGGCGGCGGCGCGGTACCAGTTCAGCATCCCCCGGAGACGTCCGGGTCGTCGCCACGCCGAGCGATAGACCTCCAGGTCCTCGGCCGCAAAGGTATCCCGTCGCCCGCTCGCCGTCAGGAGCCGGGTGAGCAGGACGTGGTCTGCCCGCGACAGCAGCCACTCCGGCAGGCGCGGGATCTGGAACAGGAGGATATAGACGCTTCGCAGAAGCTGCGCGGGGGAGGAGCGGAGCGTGCGGCGAAAGACGTCGAGATGGGGCACGTTCAGAATCGCGAGGCGGCGGACGGCCTCCGGATGCCAAGCCGCGAGCGCCCAGGCGACCGCGGCGCCCCAGTCGTGCCCGATGACGTACGCCCGGTCGCTTCCCGTGGATGCGATCACCGCGCGAACGTCGTTCACGAGGGCAGGCAGGTCGTAGGCGGAGATCTCCGGCGGGGCGTCGCTGCGGTGGTAGCCCCGCTGATCCGGCACGACAACCCGGTAGCCGGCCTCGACGAGGGCCGGAATCTGCTGGCGCCATCCGTACCAGAACTCGGGAAACCCGTGCAGAAGAATGACCGGATCGCCGTCCGTTGGACCGGCCTCGACGACGTGAAGCCGGACGTCCCCGCTCTGTACGAACCGGCGACGCGTCGGGATGGAGAGCGAAGGCATGGTGGAGCGATTGATGAGGAAGATCCGATCGGTGAGTGCGAGGAGGGGAAGCCCCGGGGCCGGGGCGCAGGAGAGGCAGGGTCACCACTCCGGTGCACCTATCCTCTCCAACAGGCATCTCCCAACCCAAACCCCACAACCCTCACCCCTCAACCCAAACCCCTCACCCCAAAATGGTCAGCCGTTTCATTCCATCGGAGACGCGTCCGGGTCGAAGACGTCCTTGATGTGGCGGCGTTTCATGCGCTGGTAGTCGGGGTCTTCGCGGATGCGCTCCCAGGCGTCGCGGTAAACGAGCGCGGCTTCTCGCTTCTCCGCATCCGCCCATCGCTGCGGCTCGCGTTCCTCGCCGTCGTCGTCGTATTTCTGGCCGCCGGGGTACTTCGCGTAGCGCATCGCCCGGGTGAAGCCCATCCGCAGGTACTTGCGGACCATGTCCATGCCGACGAAATCGTCCGCGTCCCGGTACGCCGTGTACCGTTCCTCCAGCGCCTGAATGCTCTCGCGGGCCGACGATTCGTCCCGAAAGCTCCACACGGGGAGGAGTTCACTCTTGTAGGGCTCGACCTTGAAGACTCCCTTCTCATCGGCCGAATACCGGTAGGCCTCCGGGTGCGCACGAAAGTTGAGGTCGTATTCAGGGGCCATGGGGAGATTGGGGGATTGGAGGAATGGGGGATTGGAGGAATGGGGGATTGGAGGGATGGGGGCGATTTTGATTTGCGATGGCCGGTTGGGTTGAGACGGAGGGAGGGGGCCGGCTGCGAACGGACAGCTCCGCAGACCCAACCGACAACGCAGAACGAACAACTCGCAACCAACAACCCCTCACCCCAAACCCCTCAACCCATACCCCTCAACCCATACCCCTCAACCCTCACCCTAAAACTCTACAACGCCCAGGTGGCGAGTTCGGGATAGAGAAGGAGAGCGAGGAGGCTGGCGGCCTGGATGAGGATGAACGGGAGGGCGCCCCGGTAGATCTCCGTGGTGCGGACGGAGTCGGGGGCGACGCCGCGGAGGTAGAAGAGGGCAAAGCCGAACGGGGGTGTCAGGAACGACGTCTGCAGGTTCATGCCCACCATCACGCCGAACCAGACGAGGGCGGCGTCGGCCGTGGCGCCGAACTCGGGCGGCAGGAGGCGGGCGGCCGGCGCCTGCAGGAGGGGGATGATGATGAAGGCGATCTCGAAGAAATCGATGAAGAAGCCGAGGATGAAGATCGCCAGGTTGGCGACGATGAGAAACCCGATCACGCCGCCGGGGAGGCTCGTGAGCAGGCCCTCGATCCAGAAATCCCCGCCGAGCCCGCGAAAGACGAGCGCGAAGGCCGTCGAACCGACGAGAAGAAACATCACCATGGCGGTCAGGCGCGTCGTCTCGTCCATCGTCTCGCGCAGGGCCGACTCCGTCAGCCGCCCGTTGGCCGCCGCCAGCCCGATCGCGCCCACTGCGCCGAGGGCACCCGCCTCCGTGGGGGTGGCGATGCCTTGAAAGATGCTTCCCAGCACGAGGAGGATGAGAATCAGCGGCGGCAGCATCACCAGAAACACGCGGCGGAGGAGGCGCCCGGTGGTGATGTCTCGGGTTTCCGGAGGCAGGGCGGGGGCGTCGTCCGGCCGGACGAGCGCCACCCCGCCGGCATACGCCGCATAGAGGGTGGCGAGCAGCAGGCCGGGAACGAGCGCGCCGATGAAGAGGTCGCCGACGCTAACCCCCAGCTGGTCGGCCAGGACGACGAGGACGATACTGGGCGGGATGATCTGCCCGAGGGTGCCCGACGCCGTAATCACGCCCGCCGAGAGCTCCTTCGCGTAGCCGTACTGCAGCATCACGGGGAGGGAGATGAGCCCCATCGCCACCACCGAGGCCCCGACGACGCCCGTCGCCGCGGCGAGCAGGGCTCCGACGAACACGACGGCCACCGCCAATCCGCCGCGCAGGGTGCCGAAGAGCTGTCCGACCGTCGTCAGCAGGTCCTCGGCCAGACGCGACTTCTCCAGCATCGTCCCCATGAAGATGAAGAAGGGGACGGCGAGGAGGACGTAGTTCGACATGATCCCGAAGACGCGGGAGGGAAGCGCCTGCATCAGCGACCAGTCCAGCATCCCAACCTCGACCCCGATCCCCGCAAACAGAAGCGCGGTGCCGCCCAGCGCAAATGCGACGGGATAGCCGGTGAAAATCAGAATCAGCGCCCCGGCAAACATCAGCGGGGCCAGCCAGTCGACAGGCATCGATGCAGAGTCGAGTGTCGAGGGTCGCGTGTTGAGGATCGAGGGTCGAACAGGGAGCGGACGGGCGGGGCGACCGGCTCCGTCTTGGGTGTTCACGACGCGGACGCGCCGCTCATCCGATGTTGGGACGGGGGGCATCCGCTTCGCCCTCGGCCGCGGGAGCGTCTCCACGCAGAACGGCGATCTCGCGGATCGTAAGCGAGACGCCCTGCAACAGGACGAAGACGAGCGCGATCGGGATGACCGTCTTGATCGGGTAGCGGGGAAGGCCGCCGGGATCGGAGGACTGCTCCAACGTGGCCCAAGAGTTGATCACGAAATCCCACGACATCACGAGGACGAGCACGCAAAACGGGACGAGGAAAAGCAGCGTGCCGAGGATGTTAATCCAGGCGCGGCCCGTTCGGGACAGGTTGCTGTAGAGCACGTCGACGCGGACGTGGTCGTCGTGCTTCAGCGTGTAGGCGGCGCCGAGGAGGAAGACGAGGCTGAAGAGGTACCACTGCAGCTCCAGCCACGAGTTGGAGCTGAGCCCGAGGCCCGTGTATTTGTCCAGCGACCGGGCGATGGCGTTGAACGCCCCGATCCCGACCATCACCAGCGCCAGCCAGTAGACGCCCCGTCCCGTCCATTCGTTGAGGGAGTCGATCCAGTCGGCCACGCGGAGCCATCGCTTCATCGGCGGTCAGATGCCGTCGGGGGAAATCACGAAACGGATGTAGGATACCGGTCGGCGGTCGCTTCATCAACGACGCAGCACCCGCCGTCGCGGCTGCTGGAGGGTCCCGTGGGGGCTCCTCCGGACGGGGCAGTTCGAACGGAACCGAAGGGGGAAGCCCCCCGCGACGGGTCATGCGGACGAGTCCGACTCGACCGCGTCGACCCCCGGTCCGCGCGAGAGCATCTCTTCGCCCTCCTCGGCGGTCGATTCGTAGAGGACGAGAAACCCGCCGCCCGTCAGAAACATCGAGACGCCGTTCAGGGCGAGATCGGATCGGCCCAGAACCGCGGCAACGCCGGCTCCGACGAGGGCAAGCAAGGACACGACGAGAACAAGGTAGTAGAGGAACGTCCGCATCGGGGAGTTCACAGGTACGGTGGGCTAAAAAATGATTCGAGCGGGCAGTCGGGCGGAAGCCGGAAAGGAAGAGACACCAGAGCGCTTTTCGGTTTCCAGGGTCCGATTCGTACGTCGAGCCCCTTCGATTGCTCGGTCGAACCTGTGCGAATCCGTTCAAAGGACAGCAACCGCCCGACGCTCCTCCACCCCTAACCGGCGGACTCAGTCCTCCTCCTTCGCCGCCTCCGCGTAGCGCTGGGCGCGCTTGACGACCTCTTCGTCGGCGTCTCGCTCCCGCCACCGAGACAGCCGCTCGGCCACGTCCTGTTCGTATCCCTGGCCGGAGGGCTCGTAGAAGTACGTACCCTGCATGCCGTCGGGGAGGTACTGCTGCGGCGTGTAGTGTTCGCGGTAGGCGTGGGGATACTTGTAGCCTTTGCCGTGTCCGAGGCCTTCTTTGTCCCGGTTCGCGTCTTTGAGCGGATTGGGGACCTCCTCGGTCTGCTCTTCGCGGACGGAGTCGAGGGCGTCGAAGTAGCTGAAGGCCGTGTTGCTCTTCGGGGCGGTGGCGAGGTAGAGACAGGCCTCGGCGATCATGAACTGTCCTTCCGGCATGCCCACGTAGTCGAAGCCCGTGGCGGCGCTCTGGACCACCTGCAGGGCCTGTGGGTCGGCGAGGCCGACGTCTTCCGCCGCAAAAATAAGCATGCGGCGCAGGATGAAGCGCGGGTCTTCGCCGGCGTAGATCATGCGGGCGAGCCAGTACAGCGCCGCGTCCGGGTCGGAGCCCCGCAGGCTCTTGATGAAGGCGCTGATCGTGTCGAAGTGGGCGTCGCCCTCCTTGTCGTAGAGCACGGCCCGCTGCTGGATCGAGTCCTCGGCCACCTGCAGGTCGATGCGGATCGCGTCTCCGCCCTCGGCCTCGGGGTCTGGGTCCGTCGTCTCGACGGCCAGCTCCAGGGCATTCAGGAGGGAGCGCGCGTCGCCGTTGGCCGTGTCGATCAAGTGCGCGAGGGCGTCTTCGGTGATCTGTACGTCCAGGTCCCCGTAGCCGCGCTCGGTATCGGTGAGGGCCATGGCGGCAACCTGACGCAGGGCGTCGCCGTCGAGGGTTTCCAGCTCGAAAACGCGCGAGCGGCTGACGAGGGCGTTGTTGACCTCGAAGTACGGGTTCTCGGTCGTCGCTCCGATGAAGACGACCGTTCCGTTTTCGACGTGGGGAAGCAGGGCGTCCTGCTGGGACGTGTTGAAGCGGTGGACCTCGTCGACGAAGAGAATCGTGCGCTGCTGATGGTGCTTGAGGCGATTCTTCGCCTTCTGGACGGCCTCGCGGATGTCCTTGACGCCGGAAAGAACGGCGTTCATCGACGTGAACGTCGCCTCCGTCGTGTTGGCGATGATCCGGGCGAGGGTCGTCTTGCCCGTTCCCGGCGGGCCGTAGAAGATGACGGAGGTGACCCGGTCCGCTTCGATGGCGCGGCGCAGGAGCTTGCCTTCACCGAGGATGTGGTCCTGGCCGACGAACTCGTCCAGCGTGCGGGGGCGCATGCGGTCGGCCAGCGGGGCGCGGTCGCGGCGGGCCTCTTCGGCCTGGGCGTCGAACAGATCGGGCATGGAGGGAGGCGGGAGAACCGAGGAGGGCGTCGATCACATCCGAACGATCACAGTCGAACGATCACACCTAAAACGGGAGCAGGTCCGGCTCCGTTCGGCGGGCGTGGTCGAGGAAGTAGAAGGCAGCGACGACGAGGGAGTGGGTGATCGTGCCGTCGAAGATGAGCGACGGCACGGCGTCGAGCGGAACGAGGTCGACGTCGATCTCCTCGGACCCCTCCAGATTCTGCTCGCCGGCCCGGGTGGCGTTGCGGGCGAGGACCGTGGCGCAGGCGTTCGTCTGGATCGCCGGGTTGGGCGCGACCGTGCCGAGGTCGATCACGTCCCGGCTCGTGTATCCGGTTTCCTCCTCCATCTCGCGCCGTCCCGCCGCCCGGGCGCTTGCATCCCGGCCGTCGATCGTCCCGCCCGGTACCTCCAGCGTCACCGATTCGGTTCCGGCCCGGTACTGCCGGACGAAGACGACGTCGCCGTCGGGCGTGACCGGGATGATGTTGACCCAGTCGGGCGCTTCGAGCACGAAGAAGTCCGCCTCCCGACCCGAGGCCGGCGACTTCCGGCGCCGCCGCACGACGTCAAAGACGCGAAAGCTCCCTTCCTGCCGGTCGTCAACGGGAGACCAGGGGGTCATGGCAGTGTCGAGTGTCGAGGTGCGAATGTCGAGTTTCGAATGTCGAGTGCTGGTGGGGACGTGAGGCGTTGGACGTTGAGATGTTGACCGTTGGGACAGTTGGACGCACGTCATTGAGCATTGATCAATGATCATTGCCCAATGAACACCCCCGAGCGTCCCAAGCCTCCAAAGGGTCCCGAGCCTCCAAAGCGTCCCAAGCCTCCCCAGCCTCAGGGCCATCTCAATGAACAGTGCAAAATGAAAAATGCAAAACGGGGATGTGCAGCCGTTCCGTCTCCCCCTCTCCAGCGCCCAAGCCCCCAAGCCCCAAGCCCCCAAGCGTCCAAGCGTCCAAAGCGTCCAATCGTCCCAAGCGTCCAAGCGTCCAAAGCGTCCAAAGCCCCCACGCTCCCACGCCCCCACGCTCCCACGCCCCCACGCCTACCCCCCAACGCGATCGAGCACGGTGCGGGCTTGCTGCAGGTGGCGGCGTTCGTGGGCGAGGGTGGCCTCGAACCAGGCGCCGAGGCTGATCCGGAGAAGGGGGACGGCCGGCGACGCGACCCGAATCCGGCGCAGGTCGAGGCCGACCGTCTGCGGAAGGCAGTCGGCGAAGTGGTCTTGCAGGGCCACGAACTCTCGGACGGCCTCGTTCGGGTGCAGGGTGGCGCTGGACTCGGGTTCGAAGACCGAGGGAGCGGTGAACGTCCAGGACGAAGAGGGCTGCATCGCGCGGACGAACCACCGGCTGATGAAGCCATACGCGAAGGGCGGCTCGCCGAACGGGCCGTTCGTGCGGGCCTCGTCGATGGCCCGCTCGATCTCGTTGAGCAGCAGCCAGCCGGCCGTGTTGAGGTGGTCGAAGATCTGCGCGACCGACCACGATTCGTCGTCGGGGACGACGGCGAGGCGGGCCGCATCGACCCCGTCGGAGAGATCGCGGGCCTCCTGTTTGCGGTCCAGAAACCCCTGCCGATACGTAGCAAGCTGCGGGGAGAGCGTCTCGGTCGGTTCGGGCATGGAAGGAAGAAGGCAGGCGCAGGTCAGGCCAGGTCGAAGTCCAGCAGTCCCTCGTTGATGAGGTGGGCGAGGAGGGCGGCTGCACCGTCCACGCCGAGGTGCGGGGTCAGATCGTCCGCCGGGATGTGCTCGCGACCGGCCACGGCGTCGGCGACCGGGAGGAGGGCGTCGTTTATGTCGCGGGCCTCGCCGTTGGCGAAGAGCGTCGCCGTTCCGTCGTCGTGACGGGTAAACGCGATGCGGGCCGCCGGCGTGCGGCGCAGGTCCGTGCCGGTCCGGATCTGGTCGGCCACCTCCTGAGGCGGGAGTGGGTTCTCTCGCGGAACCGCCATCCGGTTGCGCTGCGGTTCGGTGATGAACCGGCCGAACCAGCGGTCGATCGCTGCGTCGTCGGCAACGACGTCTCGCAGGACGGAGCGGATGCGGGCGAGGTCCTCGTCGCCGATCTCGCCGGGCGCCGACGCCGGTCCGCGCTCCGGGTCGCTGTACCGGGCGTCCGGGTCGATGCGTTCGATCGCGTACTGAAGGAAGTCGCCTACGAGCTCCCGGTGGCTCGGTGCCCGGAACCCGATGGAGTAGGTCATGCAGTCGTCGGTTGCGACGCCGTGGTGGGCGACGCGGGGCGGGAGGTAGAGCATGTCGCCCGGGCCGAGCACGTGCTGCTCGTCGGGCTCGAACGTGTCGAGGATGCGCAGGTCGAGCCCCTCGACGATCGACTCGTCCTCCACCGGGGCGGTGCCGTACTGCCAGTCCCGGTGGCCGAGACCCTGGAGCAGAAAAACGTCGTAGTTGTCGATGTGCGGCCCCACGTTGCCGCCTTCAGGGGCGTAGGAGATCATCACGTCGTCGATCCGCCAGTCCGGTAGAAACCGGAAGTGCTCCAGCAAGTCGCCGACCTCCGGAACGAGGCGGTCGACCTCCTGAACGAGAAGGGTCCAGTGCGTCTCCGGAAGGTCGAGGAAGGCGTCCTGATCGAACGGCCCCTCGCGAAGCTCCCAGGGCGTGCCGTCCGGCGCCCCGTTCTCCCGCGCCTGGTGTTCGAGGATGATGCGGCTCTCCACATTCGGCTCCAGGGCTAGGCCGGCCAGTTCCTCCGGCTCGAGCGGCGACCGAAAGTCGGGGAGCGCGTCGCGGACGAGCAGGGGCTTTTTCTGCCAGTACTCGGACAGAAAGGTTTCGGGCGACAGGTCGCCGAGCAGCGACGACGGGATCGAGGGGGCGGAGGGGTCGGGCATGGAGAGGGAACCGTGATTCGGGGAAACGGAAGCCGGGGCGAGGGCGCGGCGAACCGGGGGACGAACACCGGCGACGGCCGGCTAAAACAGACCCTGCAGGGCGAACCAGAGCATGATGAGGATCAAAACCACGGCGACGGCCTTGACGCTGGTTCGCTGCCTTGGGAACTCATAGCCGCAGTACGGGCACGCCTTCTGGCCGTCGTCTTCGAATTCCAGAGCGCACGACGGACATTCGCGGAGGTCACCCATGGGCAGGAGGGGGTCGGAAACCGGCGGCGTGTAGGGGAAAGCGGGGCGGGAATGATCCGGATTTGCGGATTGGCCCCTACCGAGGGCGGTCTTCATCCGAGATGAGAGGCCAGTTCTTGGAGGAGCATCTCGACATCGCCATCGGGCATCGACTCCGGATCCATCCCGGGAATGTCTCCATGGTCGGAAGGGGCCGGGGCCTCGAAGTCGATCTGGTCGAGAACGAGGTAGGCGACGCCGGAGGCGGCCGCCGTCAGCAGCAGGGTGCGAGCAAGCTTGCGCATGGCGGGAAGGGGATACGTTCAACCGATGGGAGAGCCGATGGAAAAACCGATCACGCCGCACCAAACGCTGACGCTCGGATCGAGTTCGGGCGTCGCATTGCTGCGGGGGCGGCGAGGTCCGACGACGGGATGCGACACCCGCTTGCGAGGCCGGGGCGAGAACGGGAGGGGTTCCATTCGGAGGTCGGGGTCGGAGGTCGGGGACGAGGATCGGGGTCGAGGATCAGGGGTGGGGAAGGGGGATCGGCCTCGACGGCAGTCGAAAATGGGAAGGATTCCTCAACATTCGCTGCGCGGCGCAGAGGCGGAGAACCCGCACCGACGTCGTTCGTGCATCCGTATCCAGACTAACGGTTTTCGCACCCCATCCGGAACGTTCCATCCATCCACCCCGCACCCACCCATGCACACCCTCACGATCGAAGGCGTCGGCTCGTTTGAAGTCGAAGACGGAACGCGCCTCGTCCGCGCCATCAGCGACGCCGGGATCGACATCGGACATCGCTGCGGCGGGCATGCCAGTTGCACCACTTGTCGCGTCGCGTTCGCGGAGGGAGAACCCGACGTTATGACCACGGCCGAGCACGAGAAGCTCGGCGACATCAACCAGTTGGGCGAGATGCGGCTGTCGTGCCAGATCGTCGTCGATCGAGACATGACGGTCAAGCCGCTTATGACAGCCGATGACCAGGGATGGGACGATGCCGGCCCGGAGCCCTCGATCCTGGTGGAACCGGAGCCGGAGTGGCACCCGATCGAAACGCTCGACGACGCGTCGTAGCCCATTCGCTGGAGACGAGGCGGGCTCCTATCCTGCCTGCTCGGATGTCTTCTCGGCGGGGGAGGCGCACCGCCCCGCCGGACGTCTCCACCGGACTTCTTCGCTGCGTTGGGGACGACCGCCCCGGTGGCTCGGTGGGGAGCGACGGGCCGGACCGTCTTGCGGATTGAGCGGCTGTGCGTGAACCGGGACGGACGGAATGCATTGGATACCGTCCGTCGCGGTCCCTTCTCTGTGGGCAGAAGACGCTGTGGCAGCAAGAAGAGAGGAGAGAGAAGCGCCGTCGCGGCCGAAACGGTCCGGTCGTCTCCGACTGCCCGCCCGGTTTGCTCTATTCATCAGTCCTGCGTCATCATGTCCTGGATTCGATCGAGCCGCGTGGCTCAATTTCTGCTGGGTCTCGTCGGGCTCGTGCTCACGATCCTGCTCTTCTTCCCCGGCCTGGTGGTCGAGTACCTCTGGATGGGGGAGCTCGGTTACGAGGGCGTCTACTGGACGATCCTGTCCACGCAGACGGCCCTCTTCGTCCTCGTCCTAACGGTGGCCGGTACGTATTTCGGCGCCAACTTCTACTGGATGATTCGCCAGATCCCGCCCATGTGGGCGTCTCGCTGGGCGCAGGGAGGGGAGGCGCCGGAACTGGGGGGAGAGCCCATCACGCGCGATCGGCTTCGGCGCCTGGCCTACGTCGCGGCCGGGGTCCTCAGTCTTCTTTTCGCCAGCGGCTTCGCCGGACAGTGGGACGGCATCCTGCGGTGGTGGTATGCCGGCAGCTACGGGATCACCGACCCGGTCTACGACATCGACCTCGGGTTCTACATGCTCGAACTCCCGTTCATCCAGTCGCTGCAGAGCGGCCTGGTGGGACTCGTCTTCCTCGGCCTGCTGGCGCTCGTCACGGGGTACGTCGTGACGGGGGAGATCGGCATTGAAAACAGCCAGTTCCGCGTTCGGGAAGGGGCGCTGCGCCACCTGGGGGCCAACGTCATCGTGCTGCTCCTGGGCTGGACGTGGGGCTTTTACCTCGACCGCTACGAACTCCTGCAGGAGGGCGGCGGGGCCGTCTTCGGCGCCGGGTACACCGACGTAAACGTGACGCTGCCCGCTCTGTGGGTGATGATGGCGGCTACGCTCGGGCTCGCAGCCCTGGTGGGGCTCAACCTGATGCGCAAACGCATCCGCGTCCTCGGCCTCGGCGTGGCGCTCTACGTGGTCATCCTGGTGGTGAGCCTCGTCGTGGCGCCGTCCGTCGTGAACCAGGTCACCGTCGTGCCGAACGAACTGCAAATCGAGGAGCCCTACCTCGAACACAACATCCGCCTGACCCGCGAGGCCTACAACCTCAACGAAATTGAAGACCGCTCCTACCCGGCGCGAACCAACCTGCAGCGCTCCGACATCGACAACAATCGGGAGACGATCAAGAACGTGCGGCTCTGGGACCCGCGCCTCTTGATCGACACCTACCAGCAGCTGCAGCAGATCCGGACCTACTACCAGTTCTACAACGTGGACGTCGATCGGTACATGATCGACGGGGAGTACCGGCAGGTGATGCTGGCTGCGCGCGAGCTCACGCAGTCGCTGCCGCAGGGATCGAACACCTGGTTCAACCGCCACCTCCAGTACACGCACGGCTACGGGGCGGTGGCCAACCCGGTCGCCCGGGAAGGCACGGAGGGGTCGCCGGAGTTCCTGGTGCGCGACCTGCCGCCGGTCGCCTCCGACTCCAGCCTCGCCACCGGCAATCCGTCCATCTACTACGGGGAGCAAACCCCGACCTATCGCCTCGTCTCCACCACCGCGCAGGAGCTCTCCTATCCGAAGGGCGACGAAAACGTCTACACCTCCTATGAGGGCGACGGCGGCGTGCTGCTGGACAGCTTCTGGAAGGAGCTGCTCTTCAGCTACTACATGGGCGACTACAACATCCTGCTTTCCGGCTACCTCACGGAGGGGTCGCGGATTCAGTTTTGGAATCGGGTGCAGGAGCGCGTTCGCCGCGTCGCCCCCTTCCTGAAGCTCGACAGCGACCCGTACTTCGTGATGAGCGATAAACGGCAGTACTGGATCCAGGACGCGTACACCACCGCAAGGTCGTTCCCGTATGCAGAGCCGGTTCGCGGCGGGTCGCAGTTTGCCGGCGACAAGTACATCCGGAACTCCGTCAAGGTCGTGGTGGACGCCTTCACGGGCGACGTCACCTTTTACGTCACCGAGCCGGACGACCCGGTTCTGCAGATGTACATGCGGGCATTCCCGGATCTCTTTCAGCCGTTCGAGGCGATGGGCGAAAACCTGAAGAAGCACGTCCGCTACCCGCAGGACCTCTTCGAGATCCAGATCGAGAAGTACCGCCGCTACCACATGCAGCGGCCCCAGGTCTTCTACAACAACGAGGACCTGTGGACGCGCCCGAACGAGCAGTACGCCGGCCAGCAGCGCCTGATGGAGCCGTACTACATCCTGTCGAAGCTGCCCGACGAGGACCGGCTCGAGTTTATGCTGATGACCCCCATGACGCCGCAGAACCGCGACAATATGATCGCGTGGATCGCGGCGCGGTCCGATCCCCCCCACTACGGGGAGATCATCACGTACAAGCTGCCGAAGGAAAAGCTGATCTACGGGCCGAACCAGGTCGAGTCGCGCATCGACCAGAACACGGAGATTTCGCAGCAGCTTTCTCTGTGGGACCAGCGCGGCTCGCAGGTGGTGCGGGGCAACCTGATCGTCGTGCCGATCGAGGAGTCCTTCCTGTACGTCGAGCCGATTTACCTGATCGCGGAGAACATTCAGATCCCGCAACTGCGGCGCGTGATCGTGGCGTACGGCGAGCAGGTGGCCATGGAGCGCTCGCTGGAGCAGTCGCTCAACGAGGTCTTCGGCGAGCAGCTCCTGGAGACGCGCCAGGAAATTGCCGATGCCGAGGCGGCGGCCGAAGGCGAGAGCGAGCAGGGAATGTCTCCCGAAACGGCGCGAGACCTGCGGGAGGCGCGCAGCCTTCTGCGCCAGGCCCGTCAGGCCCTGCAGGATGGAGACTTCGCCACGTTCGGACAGCGGTTCAACGAACTGGAGGAGATCCTGGACTCGACGCCGGCTCGCACCGCCGCCCCGCCCGATACGGTGACGGCCGCCACCGAACCGGCCGCCGGCCCCGGGCAGGGCGGCCCGTGACCGACCCCGGAACACCGGCCGGCGGGGGCGAGACGGAGATTCGCTCGCAGCCGGCCCCGGCCAGATCCTTGCCGGCAAGATCCCTGCCGGCCAGATCCCCGCCGGCTCGGGGCGTTCTCCTCCGGAGAAAGGGTTGAAGCGGTGCACGGTTGTTCGTATGTTTTCCCGTCTTGCAACGGACCCGTACAGCACCCCGAGGGTCGGCGGCTCTACACAGCACCCGGCCCATCGTGCACCCACCCTCCCCGGATAGGCATGCTGGCTGTGATATGAAACTGGTTCTTCTCGTCGAGGATGAAACGGAACTCGCCGATACGCTGACCGACGGATTGGAGTCGCAGGGGTACCGCGTGCATCACGCCGCCGATGCCGAGGATGCACGCGTGCGCACGGAGTCGCACCGCTACGATGCGCTCATCGTCGACTGGATGCTTCCGGGAATGAGCGGCCCGGATTTCGTCCGGGAACTCCGCGAGGAGGACTATGCGGCTCCCATCTTGATGCTCACCGTTCGAGACAGCGTCGACGATCGCGTGGAGGGACTGGAGAGCGGTGCCGACGACTATCTCACCAAGCCGTTCTCGTTCGAGGAACTGCTCGCCCGCGTGCGGGCGCTTCTTCGCCGCCCGGCCGACTGGCAGACGATCGACGATTTGGAGGTCGGCCCCCTGCAGATCAGCACCGCCACCCGCGAGGTCGCCGTTGCCGACCACGAGGTGGATCTTCGTAAGAAAGAGTTCGACCTGCTGCGCCTTCTGGCCGAGGAATCCCCCGCCGTCGTGTCGCGGACGTCGATTGCCGAGCGGGTGTGGGGGACGGAGTACGTCTCGGACAACGCCATCGACGTCACGGTGTCGGGCCTGCGCCAGCGCCTCGGCGAAGCCGTCGACAAGACTGACAAGACTGAAGAGTCGGTGCGCCTGGAAACGATTCGGGGAGTGGGGTACCGGCTGCAGACGGAGGACGACTGACCGGCGGAGCTATGCCGTTTGCGTGGCAGGCGCTTCTGGAAGATTCAATCGCTCTTGTTGCTTCTGCAGCCGCTCCAAGAGGCTCGATGCATCGTCGGCCGGTGGGGAAGGCGGCGTCGGAGAGCCGGAGACGTCGTCCAGCCACCCCGCCAGCCGTTGCAGCAACGCCTGGGCGGCCTTCCCGGGAACGGGGCCGGACGCGGTCGAATCGTCGGCCGCCCACAGCTCCAGGCGCATCTCCTCGACCTCCGCCCGCACCGAGCGAATGATCCGGAGCGCGGTATCCATCTCCTCCTGAACGGGCGCCCCCGGGACCGGCGCCTGACCCGATGCCTTTTGACCCGATGCCTTTTCACCCGGCGCCTCTCGGTCCGGCTCTTCACGAACCGGCGCTCCTGGTGGAGGGGTCTTCTGTGCGGCACCCTCCCGTTCGGGCGGATCGGTCGCGGCCTCCGTGCCTACGGCTGCGGGAGGGGCGGTGGCTCGTTCGCGCAGCTGCTGCCGGGCCGATTCCAGAACCTCCAGGGCATCGTCGAGCGCCGCGACGTTGGCCGCTGCCCGCTGCCGCTGCGTAGTGCGAACATCGCGAACGGTCGTCTGGAGGCGCTTCACCTCGCGTACGGCGTCGCCGAGCCCGTCCAGGCCCCAGCGCTGCAGGCGCTG
The DNA here is from genome assembly GCA_937127285.1 of uncultured Bacteroidota bacterium. GTDB lineage: Bacteria > Bacteroidota > Rhodothermia > Rhodothermales > Salinibacteraceae > CAKZLV01. The sequence goes on along the minus strand of CAKZLV010000213.1, from coordinate 18,249 downwards.
CTGGTTGTGGTAGTGCGACCGCAGCAGGCGCTTCATCGACCGGATCTGCTTCAACGCACCGTCCGGGTGCGCGGCCCCGACCTCGCGGCACAGGACCTCCAGGATGGTCCGCGGCGGACGACCCCCCGGCTGGCGCGGGGGCGGCTCGGAGTTGGAAGGCTCGTTGCGGTTCATGGGGGCGTGGCAGAATCAGCAGGACGGCGGAGAAAACATCCGGGCGGCGCGGCAGCGCAGCCGCGGTTCGACCCGGCGAGGCGGCAGGGAGGCTGCATGGCTACCGCTTGCGGACCATCACCCAGTTGTTTCCGGCCTCGTCGCGGTAGAGGCGGATGTCGACCAGCGTCGGCCGCATCTTGTAGGTAAACGTGTAGGTGAAGTGCTCGTCGAGGCTGCCGGTGCGAACCCCCTTCTTGAACCGGCCGAGGAAGATCCGATTGTTGCTGCACGGGGCCAGCTGCGTGAAGAAGTTTCGGCCCCGGGCGTCGGACGGCTCGACCCCGGCGAGGCGCGACTCGTACGTGTTGTAGAACTCGACCACCCCGCTGTCGTCGACGCGGACGATCCCGAAATCGGCCTGGTCGAGTTGCTTTCGGCTGGCCTGGTGAAGGCGCTCGCCGATCTGATCGTCGTCGAAGTCGAGGAGCGGCTGCGGGCCGCCGCCGTCCGATCGCGACGTGGCAGGGGGCGGTGCCGCCTCGTCGTCGGGTTGCGTCAGGCCCTTGTCCTTCAGAAACGAATAGAGGTCTTGCGTCGGGGAGGAAGCCATGGGACGAAGGGAATCAGTGAGTGGTTGGGGATCGCTACCGCTTCCGGACCAAAATCCAGTTGTTTCCGGCCTCGTCGCGGTAGAGGCGGATGTCCACCAGGGTCGGGCTCATCTTGTACGTAAAGGTGTAGTTGAACCGCTCGTCGAGCTCGCCCGTCCGAATTCCTTTCTGAAAGCGTCCGAGGAAGATCCGGTTGTTGCTGCAGGGGGCCAGCTCGGTGAAGAAGTTTTGGCCCACGGCCGTTTGGCGGTCGACGCCGCTCATCTCGGATTCGTAGCGGTTGTAGAACCGAACGACGCCCTCGTCGTCGACGGCCACGATGCCGAACGGAGCCTCGTTCAGCTCGTCGGTACCGCAAGAACGAAGCCGCTCCCCGACGGCGTCGTCGTCGAAGGAAAGCGACGCCGCGTCGCCCGAAGAAGAGGCGGAGGACGCACCGGGGTCCGCAGAATCCGCAGAACCGTCGGCCGGCGACGACGCGGTGCGACGGCGGTCGTCATCGGCGGATTCGGTCGATCCGGCGTCGGCATCGTCGAACGAGTCGACGGCGCGCAGGCTGGCGTCTCCGTCGCCCTCCCCATCGCCTTCATCCTCGGGGATGAAGTCTTTCGAGCGGAGGAACGAGTACAGGTCGCGGGCAGGATCGGAGGACATAGCGAGAGACACTCAAGAGCAAAGGGTCGAGCGAAGGCGGCAGCAAGCCGGGCGGTGCGGCGCGGATCTCGGGGCCCCCGTGCCGGGGGCCCGACGAGAAGCGCGACCTACATGGGGCGGAAGAGAAGCCAGTTCGTACCGCGGTCGCGCTGCCGGTACAGATGAACGATCAAGACGGTGGGGCCTTCTCCGGGATAGATGAACGTGTAGGGGAAACAGGCGTCCATGGCTCCCTCCTCGACGCCCTGTTTGAAGCGTCCGAAGAAGAGGTTGTTGTTGGTGCTCGGCGCCACCTGCAGGAAGAAGTTTTGTCCGATGAGGGAGCTTTCCTCGCGGGCGTTCTGGCCGGGGAGGAGGGAGCGGGCCGGTTCGTTCGCCGCTTCGATCTGTCCGTCGTCGGCCAGGCGAAGGGCGCCGGCGTCGAGAGCGTCCAGATCGGAGGAGGTCATGGCGTCGAGCCGAGACAGCGTGTCGTCGTCGAAGAACCGGGAGGCGGCGTCGATCTTGAGTCGATCCGCGGAGGCATCGGTGGAGGCATCGGCGGAGGACGATGGGGAGGCCGGCGGAGAGGATCCTGACGTGGCGGACGTGGCGGCACCACCGGACGCCGACGGCGGTTTCTGAAGCGACTGCACGACGTCGATCACCTGCGTGACGCTTTCTGCGCCCGTCTCCGCCTGAATCCGCTCCAGCTGACGCTCGGTCTCGGTGATCTGCTGATTGAGGGTACGGATCTGGCTTTCGAGACGGTCGATCTGTGCCGCGGCCTCGCGGGCGTCGCTGAATCCGCGCTGGAGAAGGGCTTCTTTCTCTTCGTAGAGCGCCTCCAGCTGCTCGCGCATGCTCGATACGATCATCGTATCGGCGGAGATACCGGAAGAGGTCGCATCCGGCATGGCGTCCGCCCCCGCCGTCGGCTGAATCGACTCCGTGTCGTGGTCTTCCGGAAGCAGGCCGTCGACGTCGTCGGTTCGGTCGGCGTCGCGGGTGGTGTAGAGTTCGTCGAGCTGCGTAGAGAGGCCCTCTACCATTTCGATGATCTCGTCGGCGGAGGCGACGCCCAGTTCGCGCTTCAGCTTCTCCTGCTCGGCGTAGAGGGCCTCAAGCTGCTGGAAGGTGTCCTGCTCCGGGCTCGCGGCGAGCGTCTCCAGGTCCTGCACCGACTCCTTGTCCTCGTAGAGCTCCGCCAGCTGATCCTCCATGCTGGTGATCATGTTGACGGCGTCCTCGACGCTGTTCAGACCGATGGCCTCCAGCTGCTGCTTGTCCTCGTACAGGTCGTCCAGCTGCTGCTCCATGCTGCGGGCGAGCCCGGCAAGCTCTTCCGCCTCCCGCCGGGTCGAGATGCCGAGCACGTCGTCGATGGCCTGCAGGTGCTCGCGGGCCTGGCCGCGCTCCTCGCGCTCCTCGTACAGGTCGACGAGCTGCGCCTCCATGCTCTCAACCATCTTCGCGATGCTGTCGACGCTGCCCAACCCGGTCTGGCGAAGGATCTCTTCTTTTTCGGCAATGAGGCTCTGCAGCTGCTTCTCCATCGAGCGGACGAGCGACTCCAGCTGCCGGGCGTCCTCCGGCGATTCGACCCCGAGAATGTCCTGCAGCGACCTCAGCCGCTCGCGGACGGCGGTGTCGGCGTCGTCCTCGCGCTCTTCGTACAGGTCGACGAGCTGCGCCTCCATGTTTTCGATCATGGTGAGCGCGTTCTCTACGCTCAACCCCAGATCTGCGAGCTGGGATTGCTGCTGGGAGAGGCGATTGAGCTGCTCGGTCATCGACCGGATCAACTGGCTGAGCTCGCTGACCTCGTCCGGCGAGCTCACCCCCAGTTCTTCCTGGACGCTCTGCACGAGCGGTGCCTGCGTCGAGGCGGCGGCCGGGTCCGCCGCGTCGTCTGCGTCCGATGACGACGCCCCGGGAGCCGGGTCTTCGAGTGCCGACGGCGGGGCGTCCCTCTCCGGCTGCAGCCCCTCCCGCTCCTCGTACAGGTCGACGAGTTGTCCCTCCATGCTGTCGATCATCGCCAGCGCGTGGTCGACGGTGAGGCCGGCGTCGTCGAGCTTTCTCTGGTCCTCCGACAGCCTTTGCAGGCGCTCGCTCATGCTGTGAACGAGCTCTTCCAGCTCCTCGGCCTCTTCGACCGATTCGACGCCCAGACGGCGCTGAATCTCCAGCTCGAGCGTCGACGGATCGTCGCCGGCTGATGGATCGTCGCCGGCTGCCGTCTCCCGCTCTTCGTAGAGGTCGATGAGCTGCGCCTCCATGCTTTCGATCATGGCGGCGACATCGTCGGCGTTGGGGGTCCCGACGCGGTCGTTCAGGCGCTCCCGTTCGGCGCTGAGCGCCTGCAGGCGCTCGCCCATGCGGCGAACGGTGGCGGCCAGCTCCTGGGCTTCATCGGCCCGGGCGATCCCCAGCACGTCTGCGACCTCCGCAGGGATCTCCGTCGCTTCCTGCTGTGCCTCGCGGTCGGCATAGAGGTCTTCGAGCTGGTCCTGCATGCTTCCAATCAAGTCCCAGATGTCCTCCGCCTCCTCGACGCCGGCCCGCTGCGTCATCCGGTCGCGCTCCTCGGTGAGGGCACGAACGCGGTCGTGCATCGACTCGACGGCGCGGGCGAGGGCTTCCGCCTCGCCGGGCGACTCCACCCCGAGGACGTGGCGAACGGCCGATGCGGCTTCCAGAACGGACGTGTCGGGGGAAGACCGGCGGCCGGCCGGCGACGACTCCCGGGCCTGGGCGAGACGGGTTTCGAGCTGCTCCACCGTTTCCTCCAGGCGCGAGACGTCCGCCCGCAGGCGGTCGCGCTCCTCGGCGACGGACTCCAGCCGGTCCTGGGCCTGGCGCGTGGCCTGCTGGAGGTGGTCGTTTTGCTCCTGTAGCTGCTGGTTTTCGGCCTCGAGCGCCTCGGCCTGCTCCCGCAGGCGCTCCGTCTCGGCCTCCAGGTTCTTGGTGGCTTCCTTCAAGGCGTCGCGCTCCTCGGTCACGGCCTGCAGGCGCTCCTCCTTCTGCGAGGCCGCCTCGGCGGCGTCCGCCGTCTCCCGAAGCCGGTCGTTCTCTTCCTGCAGCGTCTCGTTCCGGCGTTGCAGGTCCTTTAGGTCGCCGGCCAGCTCGTCGCGCTCGGCCTGCAGGCGGTTGAACTCTTCCAGGGCCTCGTCGGCGCTCGTAAGACCCGCCTCGACGAGGCGCTCCTTCTCGCGGTACAGGTTGTCCAACTGCTCGTTGAGGCTGTCCACCCGGTCTCGGGCCTCGTCCATGCTGGAGACGCCCAACGCGTCGAGCAGCGCCTCCGCCTCCCGGTGCAGCTCCTTAAAGGCCGACTCGACGCCGGACCCGCTCTCGTCGTCGAGCTGCTCCACCAGGGCCTGGTTGCGCTGTCGCAAGGCCTGCAGCTTTTCGTGCATCTCCTGAAAGACCTCCTCCACCTCGCTGATCGTGAGAAGACCCTCGGGCTTGCCCGACTGCGCGTCCAGCTGCTCGAATTGGTCCTGCAGGGTGCGGACGCGAGAAACCACCTCGCCCGGGTCGTCGGTACCGAGCACGTCGCACAGCGCCGCCCACCGCTTCTCGTACCAGTGGGTGGAGCGGTCGGTGTCGGGACGGGAAGAATCAGGCCTGAAGGTGTCGGACATTACGTTCCGTCGGTCGGTCTCTGGAAGCAACGGGGGCACAACCGCCGCAGGGCGCCGGCTGAATCGGGCCCGGCGCTGGCTGCGTCCGGGCGATCCTGGACTCTCTTGAATGGAAGGAACGGCAGCACGATCCCGCTCCCCGGCACGGACGTGCATACCCGCCCCGCAGCCGGGCCGGTCGGGGCGGGCAGCAGGCGCGGCGGCGCCGGGCCGGACGGGCCGTTTTCGAGCCGTTTCTGGGCACCGCGCCGTCTCCGAACGGTCTCCGCTCCGTACTCCTCAAGGGAGCAAAACCTATGCCGCGCTCGGCAGGGCCGGTTCCCGACCCCGCGACCTAGACCGGAGACGGACCGGAGACGGACCGGAGACGGACCGGAGACGGACCGGAGACGGACCGATCCGAACGGGGAAAGAGCAGGACAGAAAACGAACGGAAGAGACCGCAAAGGCAGGCCCAAAGGGGGCCACCGAGACGGGTTTCCCCTCTGGCGATGTCTTCCCCCGATGATGTCTCTCCTGCGGAACAACACCTTCTCCGTAACCGGACCGTGTCTCCACAACCGGACGGTGCGGGTCTTGAAGCAAGGCCCGTTGCAGGTGACGCCAGGCCCCCGTGCCCCCGGGCGGTCCTGCTCGGGCTGGACGGTTGAGATGACCGGGACGGGAATCGGGACGGGGAATCGAGACGGGGGACCGGGACGGACGACGGGGAGGGCGACGGGGAGGGCGACGTCGGTCGGTGGGCCCGCGGCGAGGTCTCATCGAGGTACGCGATCGGGGGAAACGGTGCGTCGTACTCCAAGACCGCAAACCGGGCACGGTGACTTCCCGGTCGTCACCGGAATCGGGGACGGCGGCCTGCTGGAAGAGGCCCGGAGGAAAGGATACCGTGACGGACGGGGATGTAAATATATCGGTATGTGAACAGAAGCACCCAGATCCCCCGAATCTCTGCAGGCAAAATCAAGATAGAAGAACCATTACCATCGCCCGTTGCATCCGCAGTCGATCCAACGTCCGATGGGTCGGCATCAGCGGCTCGGTCGCCTGCCGACCATCCGACAAAAGACCGTTACAGACGTGACGTCCGCTGCGGCTGTGGTGCAATCGTTGTGACGCGTTGGGTCCGGATGGTCCGTCCGGCAGCGCTGCCTGCGCCACGGGCCCGCCCCTGCACGTCTTCTCTTCTCCCGACTGGAAATTGCCGTGGAAACGACGCAACCGAACGAAACCAAGAAAGTCCAGACCCTTCACGACCAGATCGAAGCCACCCTGCGCGACCGTCTCGACGACCAGTGGGACGAAGTGCTCTCTGGATGGGAGGGAGGGGCGCCCTCGCAGAAGAAGGCCGTCCGGGCGTACGTTTCCGGGCTCCGCAACCGGATTGTGCGCAGCCTGATGGAGATCGACACCATCGAGGAGCTGGAGCGGGGAGTGGCGATCCAGTACATCGAGGTGAAGTGTCACTGGACGATGCTGAACACCCGCATCCAGAACCAGACGGCATCCGACGGGATGGCGGACAACAACCTTATCTACCGCGCCACGTGCGTTAGCCTGATTATCGAGGGGCTGGAGCCGCTTCTGTCTCAGGAGCGCGTCGACCGCCTGACCAACATGCTGGCGGAGCCGCTGGATTAGCGCGCCGCCTGCCCAACCGCAGCACGACGAGACGGCACCTCCAGGGCACCCCCCAGGAACAATCCCTTCCGGAAGCGGCAATCCTCAGAGACGGCGGTCCCCGCACCGGTCCCGTCTCGTTCCCGGCCCCGTCTCGTTCCCGGGCCGCGCCCCGGCACCGGTGCACCGTCGCGTCTCGACGGCACCCGGTGCCCGGCGATCCGTCTTCGTGCGGCCGCGGCTTCAGTTATAGCGGATGCGGCGGTCGGGAATGCCCAACTCGGCCCAGAGCGTCAGCCAGTAGAACTTGATCGCCTGCGCACCGGGCTTCGTGGCCAGCGGGCCGAGCAAGACCCGAAACTGCGCGTCCTCGAGCCGGTCGGGACGCACGCGCATGTGGGTCGTCAGCCGCCCGGCATCCGTCTGCGCCCACCGTTCGGCCTGCGATCGAGACGCAGGGAGACGCGCGTCGAAGTCGCGCCGCTTTGGCCCCGGCATGCTCTCGTGCATGTCGCTCAAGAAGTACACCCGGGTACGGACGGAGTCGGCCGGGGCGGGAAGTTCCTGGCTGGCCACTCCGAGCGCGCCCCACAGATCCGTCCACCGGCGAAAGGACGGCCGGTCGGTGGTTTCTCGCAGGAAGGAGCGGAGCCGGACCCGTGCCGTATCCAGAAAGCGCTGCGTTTCTCGCTTGAAGCGGGCCGTTTCCAGGGCCTGTTCGTCCGCGAACGCCCGGTCTTCGAGAGGGGCGACCCGGTTGCGCAGATCGAGACGGGTGGCCTTGGCGAGCGTTTTCTTGTGGACGGCAAAGGCGGAGAGGCGGTCTCCCGGCCGGTCCAGATAGCGTCGGACGATCCGGTCGAGAGAGTCGGCAAAGACCTCCTGCGTGCGGGCAGTTCCACCGGCGCTCGTGCTGCGATCGATGAAGAGAAGGGTGTAGTCGGTCGGCGGCGAGGCAGTCGGCGGTGGCGCGTCCTCCGTCCCGCACCCGCTTGCGGCGAGCACGATTGCGGCGAGCACCGTTGCGGCAAGAACGGTGGGTCCGAGGGCCGGCGGCCCGGGCGGTTCGAACCGGCGGGCGGACGGGAGACGGCGAAGCGAGGACATACGCGCACGATCCATCAAGATTCTTCGAGAGAGCGGAGCCAAGAGAGCACCAAGAGAGCGGGGGGGGCGTGAAGCGCTACGAATCTGGCGTCGACGACGTGCCGTTGAGGGCTTCGGGATGCTGGAGAAACCGGCGGATGTCGATGTAGCCCGCCGACCCGGAAGCGGACTCCCCGTTGCGCCGTGCCGGCGGCGGGCGCGTGGCCCCCTCGGCGCCGGGGCCCTGGGCATCGGTCGCGTCGGCCTCTTCGAGGCGACCGCGGTCGTGGTTGCGGCGGTACTGGGCCTGCAGGCGTAGGCTCTCGAGGTTGGCTCGCCGGTCGCGCAGTTCGCGGCGGGCCCGGCGCAGCGTCGTCCGCCGGTCGCGCAGCGCGTCGAGGGCGGGGGCGTCGTCCAGCTCCTGCTGCAGCCGACGCCGGCGAATTCGCGCTTCCGGGAGCTGGGTGGAGAGGGTGTCGAGCGCGTCCCGGGCGTCGGCGCACCGATCCTCGATGCGGCGGCGGGCCCGATGCAGGCGGTAGCGGAGGTGGTAGGCATCGCGCAGATGCCGAATGCCGATGCCCAGACAGACGGCGCCGGCGACGGCAAAGAGAATCCCGGAAAAGACGAACGCCCAGTACCCCAAGGGGCTTTCCATGAGCCCCTCCTGCAGAACGCCAATCTGCTGCTGGATCTCCTGGATGCGGGCGGGGTCGGAGGTGTCCATCAGTTCTGCCGTCAGGCGCTGCATCTTCGCGTTGGCCACAAACGCCGTGGAGCGAAAGGCCCCCAGAACCCAGAGGGTGCCCACCACGCCAACGGCACAGGTAGAAATCACGACGGCGAACACCGTCTCGTTGCCCTTCCACCACGGCTGTTCGACGAGACGATCGTAGGCCGGCTTCAGCAGCACGGCCAGCATGCCGAGTCCGATGGCGAAGATCCAGGGCTCGACCTCTCCGCGCAGCTTCAGCGCGTTGGCCACGATCTCCCGCGACATGATGACGTCCCCCGCCACGAAGAACAGGCCGGCCACCGTGTACAGCGCTGCATACAAGACGGAGCCCCGCGACGCCTTCGCGTGCTGTTCCTCCTCGACGGCTTCCCGGTTGGTTTCGGCGTCGTCGAGGGCCGCCTGTGCGGCCTCGCGCCGGTCGGTCAGGTGGTCGATTTCGGCCTCCGTCTCGGCAAGGTCCGCCCGCAGCGTGCGGACGGCGTCGATGCGCTCGGCAACGGACTCGAGGCGATCGTTCAGTTCACCGAGTTCTTCGGACAGGCGCGACCGGGCAACCGACTGGGCGACGAGCGTCTGATACGACTCCTTCGGCAGGCCCGCCGCCCCGTCGCGCTCGCCGGCCTCCGTCACGGGCAGGTCGGGGCGCGGCCCGGCGGGGGCTCCGTCGTTGAGCACCGGGTTGCCGAGCGCCGGATCGTCGGGATCCGTCGGGGAGGACGAGGAAGACGAGGACATGGAGCCGAGAGGCAGGTCACAGAAACACGAAGGGAGGTGCCGGCGGGGCCGACCGAGGCGGTGACCCCGCCGGCAGCCATCCGCTGCCAACCGCGCACCGGACAGCGCCCACCGGACAGCGCGTGCTGAGGAGCGGGCACCGGGAGGTGGGCACCGAGCGTGGACCCTGGAGCGAGGGAACCGGGGAGACCGCGGTCGCGCGGCGGGATCCTGCGAACAGGCCGCGTGCAAAAGAAGTGCCCGAACGAGCGTTTCGCCGCCGGAGCGACCGGATAACCGGGTGCTCCCAGGATCGTGCACAATAACGGGCAGGCGGTTGCCGGTCAACTGCCGTCCTGCCACCGCCCCCCTCGGATGAACCGCCCCGATGAAAACAGCGACGATCCACCGGCGGGAACTTTCGGTGCGGACAAACCGGTACGGAGCTTGATGCAGGTACAATCCAGTCGTACTCTTGAATCGCGCTCCGTCCCACCGCGTCATCATCGCCCACCTGCCTCGCCCATCGGTGTCGCCCACCGGATTTTTTCGCTGTCCCGTCCACTCGATCCCCTGGCCCCATGGCCGACCTTGACGAACAGATGCGCCGGCTTCGCGCCGAACTCGACGAGCTTCGCAGTGCCAATCAAGACCGGCTTGGTGCACTCCGGGCCGACCTCAAAACCGCCCGTCACGAGTTGCAGGAGATGCTGGAATCGTTCCGGGCGGATTTTGCGGCCGACACAGACGCCGGCCGAGCCGCCCGGCGCGAACGGATCGAGGCAGTGCGGGCGGAGGTGCGGTCGCTCTCCGACGACGTCCGAGCCCTACTGGCATCGTTTCGCGACGAACTCGCCCGGTCGGCCGCCGAGAGCCGAGAGCGGCGTCCCGAGGCGGCACAAGAGGCACGCCGGTTTGTGGCGGATCTTCGCGGATCCGTTCGGTCGATGAAGGAGGACTTTGCTCGCGACCGCGACAAGGCCCGGAACGCGGCGGCCGAAGAGCGCCGGGCCTTCCTCGATGGCGTCCGGTCGTCGGTGGCTGAGATGATTGATACGGCTCGCACCGCTCGCCGCCGCCGACGCGAGCGGTCGGCCGCCGACGCAGCGCCGAGCGATGCGCCGGCCCCGCCGGACGCCGAGCCGAGGGCGGAACCGACCGGCGCTGCCAGCGACGAAGAGGACGCGGCGGCGGCAGCCGACGCATCGCCCGAGACGGACAACCTGGCGGAGATCCAGGGGATCGGCCCGAAGATGGCGTTCCGGCTGCGCGAGGCCGGCATCCGCACGTTCGGCGACATGGCGTCGCGCACGGCCGACGAAATCCGGGACCTCATGGGCGGCCTGCCCTCCTTTGCCGACGTCGATTCCTGGATCGACCAGGCCGCAACCAAGGCCCGCGACCAGGGGTGAGCCGCAAAGGTCGTGAGGTGAGAACCTTTCGAATCGGGAACCCTGTGGGCCGGGGAGCGGATGCGGGAGGGCGCGTGGAGGCGACATGGAGGGCGCGACGTGGGGCGTAGGACCCGACCGGATTTGAACGCATTCTGATCAACTGCCCTGATCAACTACCAGCGCCTCTCATGTTTCTCATCGACGACATCTTCCTGGCCCCGTTTCGGGGACTGACGTTCGTTGCGCAGGCCGTCTACGACGCCGCGGAGGAAGAGGTCGAGAACGAGCGCCAAGCGCTCCGCGACGAGCTGAACGATCTTTACATGCAGCTCGAACTGGGAGACATCAGCGAAGAGACGTTCGACCGCCGGGAGGAGGAGATTCTCGACCGGCTGGACGCGCTCCGCGAAGCGGAGCAGACGCTCGACGACGACGGCCCGGCGTAGACGGCGCACTCCGAACAACCGTCTGCCGAGGACGAGGAGGCACAGACCTCTTGCTCCGCGTCCGGACCCACCGTGCCCGGCCCGGTCGCCCCGTCTTTTGCGCCTTGCTCGCGCCATTCGTCTTTCGCGTCTCGTTTCTGCCATGTCCCGCTCCGCCCTCCCGTCTTTTCTGCGTGCGGACGTCGACCTCCTGTTTTTCGGGGGGAAAGGCGGTGTGGGCAAGACGACCTGCGCTGCGGCAACGGCTCTGCATCGATCCCGCAGGCAACCGGTCCGCCTGCTCTCCACAGATCCCGCCCACTCGCTGACCGACAGCCTGGCGGTGGACGATCCGGACGACCTGCCGGCGTCGCTGACCGTTGAAGAACTCGATGCCGAGGCGGAACTGGACGACTTCCGGTCGGCCTATCGGGAGACGCTCTTCGAAATCGTCGACCGCGGGTCGCTCTTCGATGAGGAAGCCATCCGGCAACTCCTCGATCTGTCATTGCCGGGAATGGACGAGGTCATGGCCTTTCTGCGCCTGGCCGACCTGGCCGACCGCCCGACGCCCGACGCGACGTCCGAGCGCGAACTGGTCGTCGTCGACACCGCGCCGACCGGCCACACCCTGCGGCTGCTGGACACGCCGGATCAGTTTGCTCGCTGGGTCGACTTCCTGGACTTGCTGCTGGAGAAGCACCGCACGATGCGCTCGGTGTTCGGCGGGGGAACCGAACCGGACGACCTCGATCGGTTCGTGAACACCCTGAACGAACGAACCGACCGCGTGCACGCACTTCTTCGCACCGCGTCCCGGTGCCGGTTCGTGGTCGTAACGCAGGCCGAGCCGGTCGTAGAGGCGGAGACGCGTCGCCTCGTCGAGGCCCTGCGCGACCGATCCGTGTCGGTCGCCGGCCTGGTGGTGAACCGATGGCGGGAAGACGACGGCGCGCAGACCCAGGCGATTCGCACGTTGCGGGCGTCCGTTTCTGGAACCGACCCGGAGGTCTGGATTCTCCCGGAGGCGGATACAGAGATTCGGGGGGTCGACCGGCTGGCTGCAGTGTGGGACCAGGCGCGGCCGCTCCCCGCGGATCCCTCTCCGCCCGTGGCTGCACCGTGCCGGACGCGGTCGGCCCGCCCGGTGCCGCAGGTGCACGCCCCGCTCCGCCCGCCGGCTGCCGACCTTCTGCTGGTAGCGGGGAAGGGCGGCGTCGGAAAAACGACCGTGGCCTCGGCCACAGCGCTCCGGCTTGCCCGGTCGGCCTCCGGCGACCAGGCCGTCTTGCTTGCGTCGACCGATCCGGCGCACTCTCTTGCGGCCGCCCTCGACGCCGAGCTCTCCGATGACCCCACGCCCGTTGCCAAGGGCCTGGATGCCGTCGAGGTGGACGCCGCCGGCCGGTTTGAGGCGCTCCGCGCCGCCTACGGGCAGGAGGTCCGGGCCTTCTTTCGGGACGCCGGCGGCCCGAACGTCGATCTCACGCACGATCGGCGAGTGACGGAGTCTCTCATGAGCCTGGCGCCGCCCGGAATCGACGAGGTGATGGGCTGGATCGCCGTGATGGAATTTCTGGACGAAGACCGTTACGATATGTGTGTGCTGGATACGGCCCCGACCGGCCACTTCGTCCGGCTTCTGGAAATGCCGACGGTCTTCGGCACCTGGATCCGCACGTTCTTTCGCATTCTTCGCGATCACCGGCACATCGTCCGGCTGCCCGACCTGGTTGACCGCCTCGTCCGTCTGTCGAAGCAGGTGAAGGCTCTACGGTCGCTCTTTCGGACCGGCACGGCCAGCGTCCTCGGCGTCACGATCCCGACGGCCATGGCGGTCGCGGAGATGGACGACCTTCGCCGGTCGGCGGCAGAGCACAACGCCGGGCTCGCGGCGCTCGTCGTCAACCGGGTGGCGGCCGCCACCGCGCCCCCGTCCCGGCGACGCGCGGACGCTGCCGTCCTCCGCCGCTACCGCCGCGTGTTCCGCGACGTGCCGATGACGCTCGTCTCGGAAGGGCGTCCCCCGCGCGGCGCGCGGGATCTCCGCCACCTCGGAAACCGGCTCTACAACCGCCGGGAGTGATCTCCCGCCGACCGCCGGACGTTCGCCACCTGCCCCGCTGCCCGCGTCCTCGGCTGCTTCGTTTGACGATTCCTTCGTGACTGTTTCCTCTGACGGCCGCTCTATGTCTCGCTCCGCCCGCTTGTCGAACGTCGAACTTGCCGAAGCTCTTGACCGCGTGCTGCACCGTGGCGCGGTGATTCGCGGCGACGTCGTGATTTCGGTGGCGGATGTGGACCTCCTCTACCTCGATCTACGCGTGGTTCTGAGTTCCATCGACCGCGCCATCGACCGAGACCTCGACCCCCCGGCCGCATTCGACTGATCCATCCTGCGCCCCGCCGCCGTCCGCCCGGATCGGGACGGAGTCGATGGCCCGATTTGTGCTGGACCCACAGGGTGATACATCCACAGGGCGGGGCACCTGCAGGGCGATAGATCCACGGGGCGATGCACGACGGGGGATGCATCCGCAGGAGGGGCATCTGCGGACGGAGGCCTTCACGGGACTGCCCCGACCTCCCGTTTCGTTTTCTTCGTTTCGATCCATCCCCAGGTGTTATGTCTGAGCAGACCGCTGCGTCCTCGCCCGGCTCGCGCGGCGGCTCCTCCGCCCAGAGCACAGATGAGGCCTCGATCGACGCCCGGCTCGATGATTTGGCGACGTCCGTCCGGCGCATCGAACTCGGGGCCTCCGGCGACGAGCCGGGGGGCCCCCCGTCCGAGGAGGAGCCGGCCAACGGCCTCGCCCGCCTCGTCCTGTCGCTCGTGCAGCTTCTGCACGATGTGCTGGAGAAGCAGGCCATCCGGCGGATGGAAACCGGGCGTCTGACGGAGGAGGAGATCGAGCGGGTCGGCCTTACCCTCAAGCGGCAGGCCGAAACCATCGACGACCTCTGCGAGGCGTTCAATATCGACCCCGCAGATCTCGATCTCCCCCTGGGGGCGGTCCACACCGTCGACGACCGCTGAGCGGACCGCTGCCGGAACCGACCGCATCCGCCCCCGGCAGCAGGCCGAACGGCACACCGGCCCTCTCGACGTTCGCCCCGCCGCTGTTCGACCGGCCCCGCGGCCCCTCCCTCGAATCCCTTTCCCCGCCTCCCAGCCATGGCTCCGTCTCGCCTCCCGCAGTCCGATACCCTTGCCGACATCCTCGAGCGCGTGCTCGAAACCGGCGTTGTAGTGGCCGGGGACATCCGGGTCAACCTCAACGACGTCGAACTCCTCACCATCCAGATCCGCCTCATCATCTGCTCGGTCGATAAAGCCCAGGAGATGGGAATGGACTGGTGGAAGGATGCCGACTATCTCAACGCCGGGCACGGACAGCGTCTGGGCGAGGGGGCGCCGCCGTCCTCGGCCGGAGCGGAAGACGACGGAACAGGAAACAAAGGAACGGAAGACGACGGGGCGGAGACGGCCCGGCAGCTCGCCGCTCTCAACGAGCGGCTTGCCAGCATGGAACAGCGCCTCGACCGGCTGGCCGGCGACGCTGGTAACGATACGACAGGGAACGACGCGGGGGGCGCGGACTGAGGCGGTGCGGGCCGAACTCTCCGGGCCGAACTCTCCGGGAGGATCGCCCGGCAGCCGACCCCTCGCCCGGCCGGGTACGAAGTAAACGTGAAGACACCGAACAATGCGGCCGGTGCACCGCCGGGCGGTCGAGGCCGGGATGTTCTTTGTGGGGTGGTTCAACCGATGCGGTCGAGGGCACAGGGCTTGTTGCTTCGGCGGCCGTCCGGTGCTGCTCGCCCCACCCCGGATCGACGCTTCCCTCTCGCCGACGCCCTCTCGTCGACGCGGCAGATGCCGCCCGGCTGACAGGGCACGGCGGGATCACGATCCAATCGACTTCATATCGAGCGATGGCCGCTCGAATCGCCGTTGGCCCCGGAGCTTTCGGGCTCGTCGGCGCTGCATCGCACGGCCGACGCACGTCTTGCGCTGTTCATCGCGCTTATTCACTCAATCAAACACGAGGTACTTTCTTATGGCTGAAGTGCAAAAATCCACCGATGCAAGCGGTCTGGCCGAAGTGGTCGACCGCATTCTCGACAAAGGAATTGTCATCGACGCGTTTGCTCGGGTGTCGCTCGTCGGCATCGAGCTCGTCTCGATCGAGGCGCGTGTGGTCGTGGCGTCCGTCGAAACGTACCTGAAGTACGCCGAGGGCATCGGCCTGACGGCAACGGCGGCGGCCCCGTCTGCGTCGTAACGACCGGCCGGGATGGACGCTTTGCCCGGCCCGTTTCGTTTTTACGGCTTCGTTTTTACGGCTCGGGTCTACGGCTCGGGACTTTCGCTTCCCGCCGGGATCATCGCCCGATGGGCACCGCGTCGATCCCTTCCCTGCCGAAGGAGGGCCGGCCCCGCATCGCCTCGGTCTGTCGGGGCGATCCGGCGGGAGTCCGGCTCTCCTTTCGTATGTCGGAGGCGCCGCCGGAGAAGGTGGGGGCGACCGGCCCAGACATCCCGCCCCGAAACGTGTGTCCCCGCCCGCCCTTTCATCTACACCCCGGGTCCGGAGGCGAACCGGACTCCGTCGTTTTTCGCCATGACTGCCCGACCGCCGATGGCCGCTTCCTCGTCTCACACGCCCGTCTCCGTTCGCGTTCAGGACCGGCAGGACGCGTTCCATCCGCAGCCGAGCGACGAGTTCGTCGTCACGCCGGAGATTAAGCAGGTTTCGACCCGCGCCCTCGCCTACATGGACGCCGGCTACCCCGTTCACTTCACCGGGGTGGCGGGCACGGGAAAGACCAGCCTCGCCTTCCACGTCGCCGCCCAACTCGGGCAACCGGCCGTGCTCCTGCATGGAGACGATGAGTACGCGCGCTCCGATCTCGTCGGGAGCGAGGTCGGCTACCGGAAGTCGAAGGTGGTTGACAACTTCATCCGCTCGGTCCTGAAGACCGACGAGCAGGTGAAGAAAATGTGGGAGGAAAACCGCCTGGCCAAGGCCTGCCGCGAGGGCTACACGCTTATCTACGACGAGTTCACGCGCTCTCGCGCCGAGGCGAACAACGTCCTGCTCAGCATTCTGGAGGAGCGCATCCTGAATCTGCCCACGCGCTCCGGCGGCGGAGACGGCTACATTCGCGTTCACCCCGACTTCCGCGCCATCTTCACGTCGAACACCGAAGAGTACGCCGGCACGCACCGGACGCAGAGCGCGCTGCTGGACCGCTTGATCACCATCGAGCTCGACTACCAGACGCGCGAGACCGAGATTCGAATTGCTCAGTCCCGCTCGAACATCTCGGCGCAGAAGGCCGCGCGGATCGTCGACATCGTGCGCGCCGTCCGGTCGATGGACGGAAGCGACGACGGACCGTCCGTTCGGGCGGCCATCGTGCTGTCCCGCGTCTTTTCCGGGCGAGAAGAAGACATCGAGCCCGGTAACCGTCTCTTCTACGACGCCTGCGTCGATGTGCTGCGACCGGCCCGACGCTCGCTGCTGGACGATGACAACGACCTGCGCGATCGCATCGAATCGACCGTCGATCGCATCCTCCGCCGCCCCCGGTCCGCCTCCGGCCCGCCCCCCACGGGGTCGGCAAACGGGTCGGCGTCCGGAGACGGCTCGCGCACGCCCGGTTCCGCAGATGACGATTGACCCGAGCGGCCGTGCTCCCTGCTCGCCCGGGGAGAGAAGCAGACCCCGACCCCGGCGTCCCGGCCCCACCCGCAACAGCTCGACTCGCTTCTCCTGCCCCTCCCCAACCCGCTTTTCACCGATCCGCTTTTCACCAACCTGCTGCCCGCCATGAGCCGTACCCGATCGACCGGCGCCCATCCCCGCGCCGACGTGCCCAAGCCGCCGTCTACGCGCCCGCCCACCTCCAGCCTGGACGCCAGCCGCTCCGGCCAGTCTCACGAGGTGTACGTCCAGATTGCCAATCTGCAGATGGCCAAGGTTCGCCAGCAGCGCATCCGAGACTCGCTCCAGCGGCAGGTGGAGTCCTGCGAACAGGAAATCGCGTCGCTGGAGCAGAAAATCCAGGCCCTCTACGAACAGGCCGGTCTGGAGCCGACGGATCCGGACGACCGGACCGACCCCCGGCTGGATGCGGAGGACGACAACGGGTTTTCGTACGAGTACTGATCTGCCGCCGGGGCCGGATCGAGGGGCGGGAAGACGAGTTTACGCCCATGCCCTCGCCGACCGACTTCCTGCCGACCGACGGCTGCCGATCGGTTCGGATGCGCCGGTGTACGGCGAGCCCGTTCGTTGTTTCTCTGGTTGATTGCTCTCCGGTCCATGGCTTCCCGCACATACGTCTACGCCATCGCCGACCCGGATGCCCTGGCGGCGTCGGATCCCCTGGACGAGGCCGAAGGCATTCAGGGCGCATCGGTGTCTCTGGTTCACGCCGACGGCGTCGGGGCGGTGGTGAGCCCGGCGCCGGAAGACGACCCGCGCCCCCGCCGCCGAAATCTGCAGGCGCACCACGGGCTGCTCAAGAACCTCATGCAGGAGCAGACGATCCTCCCGATGGCGTTCGGCGTCATCGCCGATTCCACCGACGAGGTCGTTCAGTTTTTATCCGACCACCGGGACGACCTGGCCCGCCAGCTCGAGCGCGTCCGCGGCCACGCCGAGGTCGGATTCCGGATGAAGTGGAACGTCGACGACATCTTCAGCTACTTCGTCGACCGCTACGACGAGCTCCGCGAAATGCGCGACGACGTCTTTCGCGGGAGCGGGGAAGCGAGCCGGCAGGCCAAGATTCAGATTGGAGAGCTGTTCCAAAACCTCCTCGACGCAGAGCGAGAGGCGCACCGGTCTACGGCCACCTCGCACCTCGAACCGGTGTGCCGTGCCATCGAGGCCGACGAGCCGAAGGACGAAACCGACGTCTGCAACCTGGCCTGCCTCGTTCCCCGCGACGACGTGCCGGCGTTCGAGGACGCTGTCCAGGAAGCGGCGAACGCCTTCGGCGACGAGTTCTTAATCCGCTATACCGACCCGATTGCTCCCTATAGTTTCGTGAACGTCGATCTGGGATGAAACGGGGCCGTCCGGTTCCGCCACCCGATTCCAGCGTCTCATCGCCCTGCTTCCCCGTCGTGTGGGCTTCCCCTCGGTGTCGGCTCCCCCTTTGTATGGGCCCCGTCCTCGCGTAGGCTCCTTCTCCGCGTAGGCTCCTTCT
>CAKZLV010000212.1 GCA_937127285.1 uncultured Bacteroidota bacterium | reverse complement strand
AGCTGCCGGATGCGGGCGAGCGCCATCTCCAGCATCGGGTCGTTCTCGGGCTGGAAGCCGTCGGCCTGCTCGCCCTGATAGGGCGCCAGCAGCCCCTCGGCAAGCAGATAGTCTTGCCGGACGCGCCGCGAGCCGAGCGTCACGTGCCCCTTGATGATCTCCCCGGTTCGCGGGTCGACGACCGAGTCGCCGTAGCTCCAGCCCCGGGTGCGGCGGTGCACCCACTGTATCGTGTTGTAGCGAACGTCCATCGCGTCGGCCGTGTCGGGCAGAACTTCAACGCGGAAGGCGTTGTCGAATCCGGCCGCCTCGAAGGCCTGGTCCCACCAGCGGGCACCGTCCAGGAGCGCGCTGCGCACCGGCTCGGGCGTACCGTCGTCGACGTAGTAGACGATCGGTTCCTCCGGCGTGCAGAGCCCGTCGCCGTCCGGGTCCGGGTTCTCCGACGTGCACTGCAGGCGGTGGCGGCGGATGAGGCGCTGATCGATGTCTTCGCCGACGGGCACGGCGTAGTCCGCATACGTGAGCGGGAAGTAGCCCGAGCGCGGGTGAAAGCGGCGGGGCGAAAATCCGCTCGTATCCGGAAGTTGAATCAGCGAATGGCGGACGCGCAGGGTGACGTGATACGGGTCGGACGCGGTGCGGCGCACGTATTCGCCGGGCTCCTCATCGGTCGTGAAGGTGAGGCGCGCCTCCAGTTCGGTGTTTTGCGGGAACGCCTTCAGGTTCGGTAGATACGGCGCGCTCCGCTCGCTGCTGAGCGAGAAGTCGCCCTGATCCTCGTACTTGAGCGTCCGAACGATGCCGTGCGCGTCGCGAACGACGAAGTCGGTGGCGTCAACGAGGACGTGCCCTTCCTTCTCGCCCGTTCCCTCGGCCGCAACCTCGAAGCCGGAGACGACGCCGGCGGCGAAGGCGTCCTTTACCGCCCGCCGCTCGGCCGGGTTGTCGGTCGTGGCGCGCACGTCGAGGTTGGGTTCCACCATCAACACCTTCGGCCCCGTTCGCTCGAACCGCACGACGCGCTTTTCGCCGAGCTGCCCGCGATCGAGCCCGACGGGATTGGACCCCAACCCGGCCGGCAGCGACGTCACGTAGAGGACATTCGCGTCGAAGCGGGGGATTTCGAGCCAGATCTTCCCGGCCTGCGCGTCCCAGTACACGGGAAAGAACCCGTCCATCGCCTCCATGCCCTCCGTCTTTTCGGCGATCGTCGGAGTCGGATCGCCCTCGTCTCCGTTCTCCTGGGCGTGGGCGGGCAGGACGACCGTGAGAAGAAGTGCAAGAACGAAAAGAGCACAGGATCGAAGCATTCGCGTCATGGGGGCGTTGGGCCAAAGCCGGAGAGATGGACGGGATCGGGAACCGGTTCGATGCGTCGGACCCGATTCCCGGACCGCGTTTTTGGATGCACACTTTCTTTATGGTAGGCATTCGACGGGAGGAATGGAACTGGGGGCTCAGGTCGGATCCGGACGGACGGCCTTCGTCTGCCTGCTTCCTCTCCTTCTTGCGGCGGTTCTTTTCCCGGGCCTTTCGCGGTGCGGTGTCTCGGACGGCGGCTTTTTCCGCCCCTTTTTGGCCGGTCAAAAAGTGGACATACCGACGGGCCCAACCGACAGGATGGCTTCACAGAAGGGAGGACTCATTGCTTTCCCCAACCGAGTACTGGAGGAAAACACACTGTGCCAGGTGAGGCGCCGGTTGTGGCCAATGCGATTGGCCACATCGACGACAGGGCGGGCGTCTCCGCAAGACACGACGCAGGCAGCTCGTTCCGGCAAAGGACCTCAAGGGCGTCCCCCAACCCGCGACTGAGATTCGTCATCGGTCATGCGGTCTCTGAATCGTTGGTCCCTGACACTCCTGACCCCTGACTCCTGCACGCATGACCGCCGGCCCCCACGACCGCCGGACCGGACGGGCCGCCCGTCGTGAGCGGGTCGGGACGGAGAACCAGAGAAGCGCCATCCCGTCGAATTCTCCCATCCCGGGGCTTCCAGGTGCCAGTTCTTGGGACCCATCGGCCGGCGGCCTGCAGTCGACAATCGTCCCGGCGGGGGAAATTCCCCGATTCTTTGCGGCCTCTCGTCTGAAATCTGCTGCGGGCGCTGGGCATTTCCGGGCGCGTATCGCTACGTTTGTACCGTTCCATCCCCGGCCGTACGGCGACTTCATCGGCCTCCCGTCCCAGCGCGGATCCATCGGTTGCGGCGGCACCTTCCCGAATCGCCCCGCAGGTGGCCCCGTCGCGGCCCCGCACCACCTCTCGTATTGAAAACCCGACCCCTGTCCCATGGAATTAGGATCACAAGAGAGCACGGGCAAGATCGTCGAGATCGTCGGCCCGGTCATCGACGCCGAGTTCCCCTCGGATGACGTCCCGGATATTCTGGATGCCCTGCGCGTGGAGCGCGAGGAGCTTGACGACCTCATCCTGGAGGTCCAACAGCACCTCGGCGAGCGCCGCGTCCGGGCCATTGCCATGGACTCGACGGACGGGCTGCAGCGCGGCCAGGAGATCATCGCCACCGGCCAGCCGATCGCCGTTCCCATCGGGCCGGACATCCGCGGTCGCCTCTTCAACGTCGTCGGCGAACCCATCGACGGACTGCCGGAGCCGGAGGCCGAGGAGTACCGCCCGATTCACCAGAAGGCCCCCGACTTCGACCAGCTCGCCCAGGAGCGGGAGGTTCTGGAGACCGGCATCAAGGTCATCGACCTCGTGCAGCCGGTTCCGAAGGGCGGAAAGGTCGGCCTGTTCGGCGGCGCCGGTGTCGGCAAGACCGTTCTCATTCAGGAGCTGATCAACAACATCGCCAAGGCCCACGAAGGTCTGTCCGTGTTCAGCGGCGTCGGCGAGCGCACGCGGGAAGGGAACGACCTCCTCCGCGAGATGATCGAGTCCGGCGTGATGAGCTACGGCGAGGAGTTCGAGGACGACATGGGCGAAGGCGGCTGGGACCTGGACAAGGTCGACATGGAGGCCGTCAAGGACTCCAACATTTCCCTCGTCTTCGGCCAGATGAACGAGCCGCCCGGGGCGCGCGCTCGCGTAGGGCTGACGGGGCTGACGATTGCGGAGTACTTCCGCGACCTCGGCGGCCGCGACGTGCTCTTTTTCCTCGACAACATCTTCCGCTTCGTGCAGGCGGGCTCGGAGGTGTCCGCCCTGATGGGCCGGATGCCGAGCGCCGTGGGCTACCAGCCGACGCTCGCCAGTGAGATGGGCGACTTGCAGGAGCGCATTACGTCGACGCAGAAGGGCTCGATTACGTCCTTCCAGGCCGTGTACGTTCCGGCGGACGACCTGACCGACCCGGCGCCGGCCACTACGTTTGCCCACCTCGACGCCACGACGGTGCTCTCGCGGCAGCTCGCCACTCAGGGCATTTACCCGGCGATTGACCCGCTGGACTCCACGAGCCAGATGCTCAACGAGCGCCAGCTGGGCACCGAGCACTACGAGACGGCGCAGGAGGTAAAGGAGATTCTGCAGCGCTACAAGGAGCTGCAGGACATCATCGCCATCCTGGGCATGGACGAGCTCTCGGACGAAGACAAGCAGGCGGTGAACCGCGCCCGTCGGGTGCAGCGCTTCCTCAGCCAGCCGTTCTTCGTGGCCGAGCAGTTCACCGGCATCCCGGGCAAGTTCGTCAGCCTCGAGGAGAACATTCGCGGCTTCCGCAAGATTCTCGACGGCGAACTCGACCACCTGCCCGAGCGGGCCTTCCTGCTGAAGGGCACGATCGACGAGGTGATCGAGGAAGGCGAGAAGATGCTCGAAGAAGAGTAGCCCAATGTCGAATGTCGAGTGGCCGGTGCCGGACGGCCGCCCCGTCGGCTCGCCACTCGCGACATTCGAGTTCTTCTCCGCACCCAACACTCGCAACTCGCAACTCGACATTGGTACAGATGGCTGACGACC
>CAKZLV010000211.1 GCA_937127285.1 uncultured Bacteroidota bacterium | reverse complement strand
TGATCGGGAGCGAAGTCAAACTTCGTTCTTAATAGCAGTGCCAACCGCTTCATAAATCTGACGGTTGATCCGGCCCGCCCGCCGAAGCTCTGCGAGCTTAGACGATGCCTCATCTACCGAAATCGCTTCCTCCCGAACGGCTTTAAGAATCTGACCCGCAATCCCCGAAATGTGAAGCCCGAGGTCACGCGCTACGCGACGCCCTGCCTCTTCTTCAATCAGCAACGATACTTCCATCTCCCCGGCCAACCGAATAGCCTCCCGTTCACCTTTGTCCAGATGCTTGGTTTTGTCCTCTATCTCTCCGGTTGAGCTTCGGGCAACCAGCCGCTTGGCAACAATGAGATCCTCGACGTGAAAGTGGCGAAGGTACGCATCCTCCGTCTCAAACTGTCCGGCGACGAGCTCATCCATGACCGCTGGAGGAACGATAAGTTGGTCGTAGAGACGCTCAATGAAGCGATACCCGCCCGTGATTTTTTCCAGCGAGATGAGCGGACCCGTATCGCAGACAATCTGCCGGGGAGAAGTTGTGCTCACGCTCCCAGTTCCGTATCAATGTTCTGAGACGAGTCGACGAGAATCGAAAACCCATAGCGCGGAAGCATCTCCTCAAAGGCCCGGCGTGTCATACCGAGTACCTGGCGGGCTTCATGGCCAGAAAGCTTGCCGGTACTGTAGAGAGTGGCTACGAGCGCCTCTTTGGCATACCGCTCGTCAACCTCAAGATCGGAGCGATCCGGAAGATCGATTGTGACTTTCATAGATGGGTGAGACCAATAGGGGAGACTGGTATCAGTACGAATACGACGTATGAAGGCCGGCTGTTCGGTCAACTACTCCCGACGAAAGATCGGGGGCTTGGAGCGGCCCTCCTCAGCGGCTTCAGCGCTGGATTATCAGGCGCGCTACCATGGAAGCGTCCGCTTCCGCTAGCACGCCTGAGGTCCGCAGCAGGCTATTGGCCTGCTCATCGGACGGTAGCAATTTGATCAAAGCGATCAGTTTCATACCAGGAACTGGCATGCTGCCAACCCTACGATGTTGTAGCCAGTTGACAAGGGATGCACTCCTCCCACGGCTGAAGTCCATGGGCTTCCGGCGCTCGTAAACCCGACACTCTCATGTCTTGAACCGAAATATTCATTCGCCGCGTGCCGCACCGACTACCGGTAGCGGTCAAACCAGGCGAGTACGTGGTCGACCTTTCCGATCAGCTGGCTCGGGCGCTGGGCGATGCCGTGGGAGGCGCCCGGCATCTCCACGTAGGCCGTCTCCACGCCTCGAAGCTTCAGGCCGTTGTACAGCTGCTTCGCCTGCCAGGGCGGCGTGCGAAGATCCGCACCGCCGACGACCACCATCGTGGGCGTGTCGATGCTCCCGAGAAGAGAAACCGGCGAGACGTCCCAGTACGCCATGGGGTTCTCCCAGGGCTGGCCCGGATACCGGTAGTCGTGATAGCCGTAGTAGTTGTCGGCCGCCAGCGTCTTGCTAATCCAGTTCGTGACGGGCTTCTGGACGGCAGCGGCCCGGAAGCGGTCGGTTTTGCCCACAATCCACGCGGCGGACGTCCCCCCGGCGCTCCCGCCCGTCACGTACAGGCTGTCTCCCGTCAGATAGTCTCGCTCGACCAGGCGATTCACGCCGTCGATAATGTCCTGGTACTCCCCTCCCGAAAAATCGTTGTACAGCAGATTTCCGAACTCCTCGCCGTAGCTGGTGCTCCCGCGGGCGTTCGGGTAGAACACGACGTAGCCCGCGGCGGCGTACAGCTGAATCTCGGCGGAGAAGTTGGGGCCGTAGTTGGAGATGGGACCGCCGTGAATCTCGACCAGAAGCGGGTAGGTGCGGTCCGGGTCGAAGTTCGGAGGCGTGACCACCCACCCGTGAATCTCCCGACCGTCTTTGGAGGACGTGTACCGGATCTCTTCCACCCGTCCGAGGACTCTTCGATCAAGGAGATTGCCGTTGAGATCGGTGATCGGGCGCACGTCACCCTGTCCGCGGCGCGTGACGGCCAGCTCGGCCGGATGGGACGGCGCCGCGAGGTTAACGGCAAGGCGACCGTCGTTGGAGACGGAAAAGCTCCCGCCTCCGTACGGCCGCCCGATCGACGTGCCTCCGACGTTCTGTGCGACGTCCACGGCATCGCCCTGCAGCGCCGTGTGGGCGATCTTGATCGTTCCTTCGTCGGTGTACTGAAGGTAGAGGCCCTCTCCGGTTTCGTCCCAGGCGATGTCGTCCACGGAGCGGTTCAGCCCCGTCTCGACGGTGCGGCGGTTCGTCCCGTCGCGATCCATGACGCGGAGGTCGGTTACCTGGTACGTTTGCACCTCGTCGCGGTAGCCGAGGTAGGCAATCGTCTCTCCATCGGGAGAAACCCGCGGCGTGTGCGCCGGACCGAAGCGGTCGGTGAGGGCGGTGATGGCGCCGCTGGCGAGCGACACTTCGTAGATCTCACTGTTGCGCCGCTCCTGCTCTGCGTTCTCGTGCCGGTTGGCCGAAAAGACGAGCGCGTCGCCGCCTGGCGTCCACACCGGCCGGTCGGAATGGTTATAGTCCCCGGAGGTTACCTGACGGGCCGCTCCCCCTTCGACCGGGACGACAAACAGGTGGTCGAAGCCGTAGTCCAGAACCCCCACCCCGTCGGCCTCGTGGTTCAGCCGGGTCTCGACGCGCGGAGGATCGGCCCAGTGAGCGCCCTCGGGAGCATCGGGCGGCGAAACCATCTGCGGCTCGGCTTCGGAGACGTGCGCCGAAAACGCAATGTGATCGCCGTCCGGCGACCAGGAGAGCCCGCTCGGAGCGTTCTCCAATTGCGTGAGCCGCGCCGTCCGGCCGGAGGCGATCCAGTGCACGTAAATCTCCGTTCCGTGTTCGGCACTGCTACTGGTGAAAGCGATCTTGGTCCCGTCGGGCGACCAGCGCGGATGGGACTCGTCGGCGTCCCGGCTCGTCAGTTTTTCGTGCCCGGTGTCGTCGGCTCCGACGATCCAGAGGTGCGACGTCCGGCGATCTTCCATCACGTCCATCCCCCGCCGCTCGTACACAACGCGGTTTCCGTCCGGCGAGATGCGGGGCTCCTCCACCCATTCCAGGTCGAACACATCCATGCGCGAAAACGGCTGCTCCTGGGCCTGGGCCAGCACGGGCACGGTGAGCAGAAGGAGAAACGCAAAGGCCGTTCGGCGCAGCATGGGCGGGTATTCGATGGATGGCCGGGAGACAGACAGAGAAACAGGGTGGGATCCGTACACAGAGACGGGAATACGACGCCCAGAATCAACTGAGCGATCGGTCCCATCCGCTTCCGATGAGCCGGTGAAGCCGCCCCGCTCCCGCCGTCTCCGAACCGGGCGGCCGGAAGGCTTTCCGGAGACGTTGTGATTCAGCGCGCCTGCCGGGCACATTCTCCCGGCGGCAGTCCGTACAGTCAATTGCTCGGCTAAATACATACAGAACGACGACGCACATGGCTACTCCTTCCCTGCCCGACGATCTCGGCCACGCCCTCTTCCGGGAAGCCGCCGATCAGTCCTTTCAAGCAATGACCGTCACCCGCTCGACCGGCGAGGACGGTCCCTCCGAAATCATTTACGTCAACGACGCCTTCACGGAAATGACCGGGTACGAGGCCGATGAGGTGATGGGCCAAACGCCCGGCATGCTGCAGGGCCCGAAGACGGATCCGGAGGTTCTGGAGCGGCTCGACCGGAAGATTCACAACGGAGAGGTCTTTCACGGGGAGACGATCAACTACCGGAAGGACGGCTCCGAGTTTGTCATCGAGTGGAAGGTTGCGCCCGTCGATCACGAGGAAGACGCCACCTACTATGTGGCTGTGCAGCGGGACGTGACGGGCAACCGCACGACGGCCTGAGAGCCGTTTCGATCAGCTTTCGTCGGGAGAGAAGCCAACGAAGAGAGCAGGGTACCGCGGAGAGCGGGCCCGGGCTCACCGGCTCCCCGGCTGCGGTTTCCTCCAGCGAGTCGAAGGGAACGCGGACTGTCTCCCACGAGCCCGTTGTCGGAAACGACCCGCACCGGGTCCCCGGCTCCCGGTTCCGTCGCTCACGCCAGGTTCGAAGGCGCGCCCCTCGCCGCGGACACGGAGTTCGGTCCCGTTGTGGCCGAACAGGTCCATCTTCCGGCCTGCACGAACCGACGAAAACCCGCCGCCCTCGGCAACCACCTCTCCATCGAACGCTCCGTTCACCCGGCACTTTCGCCACGCTCAGCGCCTTGCCGTAGAGCGTAAAGGCGTTGGAGGCGAAGCGGGCCGACTGCTTGCCGTGCTTGCGCTTGAAGTTGGGGTATCCAGTCCTGCCCTCGAAGAAGTTCTGGAATGCCTGCTCCAAGTCGCGCAGCTTTTGTT
>CAKZLV010000210.1 GCA_937127285.1 uncultured Bacteroidota bacterium | reverse complement strand
AGGGCTACGCCATCAAGGAGCCCGTCTTCTCGTGGGACAAGTTCCCCGAGGTGCCGAAGGAGCTGGGCCCCGAGATGAAGTCGACCGGCGAAGCCATCGCCTTCGTCGACGCCCTCACCGACGAACACTTCCAACGCCCGTATGAAATGAAAGACCTCTATCTTTCACGATAGGCTCGGCGCCGTCATCGGGCATTGTACGGTACGGAAGTGCCGGCGTGCTGAATTCACGGAGCAAAGCGGAGTACATGAAGGACCTTTATCTCTCGCGCGAACCGGGACGAGAGGATAGGAGCCTGGATGGGGAGCGACCTACCCCTTCTCATCGACTGCGGCGGGGGATCGGTACGCCGGGTGACCGGCGGGATCGGCGGCGAACTGGATGATGCCGAACGTTCCGTCGGTCTTCCAGGACTCCGACCGGTTGCGGGCGCGCTCTACGGCCGCGGCGTCCAGGCCCGCGATTACGTCGCTCTTGAGCGTCCGCAGCATCAGAAGCGGCGCCGGGGCGTAGTCGACGATGGACGAGAAATCGTCTGTGGGCGCCCAGTGGCGGTCGCCGAGCCAGCGCCGGTAGTTCGCGTCTCCTTTGCTGATGATCAGGTCGCTTTCCTCCAGGTCGTCATACACCTCTCGAAAGAGACCCCAGCCGGGCAGCGGAGAGGTCCAGAAGAGATGATCGGTCACGCCGAGCCGACCGGCATCGGCGTAGGCCTGAAGCCGCTCCGCGAAGGCGTTCTCTGCATCGGGGGCGTCGCTCCGACCCCCGCCGATCGCGGCGTATGCGTCCGACGACGTCGCGTCGGAGATGAACGTGGGGTGGGGTTTGGCGTGCAGAAGAACGCGGTCGGCCGTTTCGGTTTCCAGAAGGGCGGCGGCCAGCGCCAGGTCGGCGGCCAGTTCGACGCCCACGTTGTCGAGGATGAAGTCGACCCGGCCGAGCGGCGCGCGGGCGTCCAGCCAGGAGTGGAGCCGGCGCCGGTCGTCGGCCAGAAGGGCGTCGTCGGACGAAGCCGTCCCCGAACCGGGCCCTGCATCGAGCCCTGCATCGGGGCGGTCGTTTCCCGGCCACATGCTGAGGTCGGCCCGGTTTCCCCAGAGGGCAGCCTCGAGGGCTGCAGCGACCGCGGTCCATCCTTCCGGGGCGTCCGGCGCCCGGCGGCTTTCTGCCAGGGCATTCCGGGCGCGGTCGTCGTCGCGGCGGCGCGTTGCCTTCTGCGGAGCGAACGGGTCGACGCCCGGGCACGGACCGCCGAAATAGCCGGTGGCTTCCAGGATGCGCCGGTAGAAGTAGGTTTCGGCGAAGAACCAGGGCACGCTCCTCCAGGTGCGGCCCCGAACGGCGCTCACGTACGCGGTCCAGTCGTCGGCGTCCGGAGCGGCGGGGTCGTCGACGGCGCGGATCCATCCGTCGGGGATCTCTGCCTGCAGGGCCTGCAGATGGGCGCGGGCGGGGGCCGGCAGATCGGCCGTCTGCAACGTCCGCCGGAGGAGATCGGGAAGGCGCGTCTCCACGGTGTACTGTGCAAACGATCCGTCATCGGAGCCCTGCAGGGGCGCAGGGGCGTCGAGGGTGGGGTGGGGAAGCACGGCGGATAAAGAGCGGAGGGGAAAAGAGAGAAGTCCGGAGAAGGAAGTCGTGAGGGGGCGGTCCCGCAACAAAAAACCCGCCCGCTCTCCGAAAGAACGGGCGGGTTGCAGACGCAGCCACACGGGCCGGCGACGGGCCGGGCCGTCGTCTACTGGAACTCGGAGCGGTAGTCCTCGATCTCGGCGCGATCGCGGAGGGTGGCGATGTACTGCTGCGCGACCTGCTGCTGCTCCTGACGAAGCAGCTGCTGTCGAATCTGCTGTCGCTCCTCGGCGGTCAGGTCGGCCGGACGGGTCATCGACGTGACCTGCACGACGAAGGCCGCGTTCTCGCCCTCGACGATGCCCGAGGTTTCGCCTTCGTCCAGGCCGAACACCGTACCGACGAAGGACGGCTCGCGGCCGAGGCCCGGCACCGACCGCGTCGTGTACGTGACGTCGTCCTTCGTGCGGATCCGCGTGTTGAGCGCGCCGGCCATCCCGTCGAAGCCGTTCTCTTGAAGCGCAGCGCGCATCCGCCGGGACAGCACCTCCTTCTTCTTTTCAATCTCGACGCGCGGGCGAATCTGCGAGCGCACCTCGTCGAAGGGGCGGTAGCCCTCTGGTTCGACGCCGGTGACGCGGACGACGGCGAACGTATCGTTCAACTCCGCGATGTCGCTGATGTCGCCCTCTTCTGCCTCTTCGAGGAAGCGGGTCAGGGCTGCGCTCTGCCCGATGCCCGGAATGCTGGACTGCCCGGCTTCCACCTCGACGGTTTGCACGTCGAGGCCCATGCGGTCGGCTTCGGCCTCGAACCCTTCTCCTTCATCGGCGAAGTAGACGAGGTCCTCGAGGGTGTTTTCTTTGTCCGTCAGCGTGGCCTGACTCGGACGCAGGTCGTAGGCCAGGTCGGCGAACTGGACGGCACGGTCGGCCTTCTGCTCCACCCGAATCAGGTGATAGCCGAAGTTCGACTTGATGGGGCCGACCAGAGCGCCGGGCTCAGCAGCAAAGGCCGCCTCCTCGAATGCGTCCACCATCTGGCCGCGACCGAACCAGCCCAGGTCGCCGCCCTCCGACGCGCTGCCGTCGTCGGAGTGGGTGCGCGCCATCTCCGCAAACGTGGCGGCGCCGGAGGCGATGCTATCCCGGATCGCTTCCAGACGCGCTCGCTTCTGGGGGTCCTCGCCCTGAGACCGGAGCAGGATGTGGCGGGCGTGGACGTACTCGCTGTCCGACGCCTGCGTGTCGAGAATCTTGAGCAGGTGGGCGGCTTCGTTGGCGTAGACGGGACCGACGATGCGGCCGGGTTCGGGGTTCTCAAAAACGGCCGAGGCAATGGGGCCTTCCATCTGATCGGCCGTCTGGTAGTCGCGGGAGAAGGACCGATCCGAGGCGTTCTGCTCCAGGAAGAGCGAGTCGTTTTCGGCCTCGCGAAACTCCGGCGCGAGCTCCTCCAGGTCCTCGGCGATCGCCGCACTGTCCGCTGCGGTTGCGACCTTCGGAAGCGTGACGTACTCCAGCGAGAAGGTCTTCTCCTTCTTGAAGTCCTCCTTGTTGTCGTTGTAGTAGGCCCGCAGGTCCGACGCCGCGACGGTAATCGAGTCGTCCGGAATGGACGCATAGCGCATCGCGACGTAGCGCACCGACGCCTGCGTTTCCTGGCGGCGGTGGTACGCCTCGATGTCCTGGTCGGAGACGTGGATGGTTGCCTGCACGAGGGAGTTCATCTTCTGCTGGCGGCGGGTGCGCTCCAGAAAGTTCTCGAGCTGGATCCACCGCTGCTTGTACTCCGGATTCTGCGCCAGATTGCGGATGAGCTGCGTGTCCACCCGTCCGGTCGAGTCCGCAAACTGCTGGCGGATGATGGGGTGCGGGTTCGAGCCGTAAACCATGTCCGTGATCTCCTGCTCGGTCACGGTGATGCCCAGGCGGTTCATCTCCTGCTGCAGCAGCTCCTGCTGCACGACCTGATTGTACGCCTGGTTCTGGACCATCTCCTCCATCCGCGGCGTCATCTCCTGCTGGCCCATCTGCTGGCGCACCTGCTCGCGCCGCTGCTCCAGCGTCTGCTGGTAGTCTTCGTATCGCACCGGCGCCCCGTTCACGACGGCAATGTCGCGGGGCTGGCGGTTCATCGTGTCGAAGACCTGTGAATCCTGCAGGACCCAGATCACGCCGAACGAAAAGACGAGAATCCAAAGGATCACTCCGGTGTTCTCCCGGAGGTTGTTCATTACACCCATGACGCCGTAATCACTTCGTGAGGAAACCGGTGAACCAATGCCAGGCAGACTGCACGACCTGCGCCGGCCGCTCGTTTGCCGGGCCCTCCCGGGCCGACCGCTCGTCGGCAAGCCGAGTCGGTAAGCCAAGCCGGCAAGCCAAGCGGTGCCGCCCCCGTCCA
>CAKZLV010000209.1 GCA_937127285.1 uncultured Bacteroidota bacterium | reverse complement strand
GCAATCTGGAGACGTCCCCGTGTCTCGAGCCGCGGGCAGACCCCACTGCATCGAAAAACGCCCCGCTCGACCTGTTGGGGTCGGGCGGGGCGTCTCTTATAGATCGTGCGGCACGGCCGGTCCGTCGTGATGAGGAGCGCGGACCGGGCTCCGTGTGCGGATCGCTTCCAGAAACCGGCTCCTCTACCGCAGCCGGAAGGTAACCGGAAGGGACATCTGGACCTTTACGGCTTCTCCACGCTGCTTTCCGGGCTTACACTTCAGGTCCTTGACCGCGTCGAGCGCTGCCTGGTTGAGCAGCTTGTGCACGCCGCGCGTCACCTTCGGGCTCGTGACCTGCCCTTGTTCGTTGACGATGAACTGAACGAAGACGCGGCCCTCGATACCCGCCTTCTTCGCAAACTCCGGGTACTCGACCTTGTCCTGCAACGCTTTCACACCGCCGCAGTCGGGCTGCTGCTCAACGACAACGAACACTTCCTGCTCTTCCTCTTCCTCCTCTTCTTCCGGAGCCGGAGGTCCCTGGCTGGTGTCTAGCGACTCCTCCAGGTCGAGCGAGGCGTCGAAGTCGACGTCTTGCTGTTCGATGGTCTGGTCGTTCGGGACCTCGACCGGGACGGGCGGCTTCGGCGGAGGGGGCGGCTTCTGCTCCTGCTTCGTCTGCTGCACCTCTTCCATCTCCACGACCTCCTGTTCCTCCATTGTTACCTGGAAGTCGTTGCTGCCGGAGTAGCTGACGCGAAACGCGACGATCAGAAGACCGAGGGTAATGACGAGGCCGAGCTCGATCCAGACCGGGTATTCGTTCCGGAGGTTGGCCTCGTCTTTCTTGCGGAGTGCCATGGCTGGGAAAAGTTGTTCTCAGAGTGCCTGCGGTGCGGTCACCGGCACGATGGGGCAGGACGCGCGGGACGGTTTGAATCAGTTCGGCGGGCGGTCGGCGGCTGGCGACGTTGCGGCCTTCGCTTCCGGCTCGTCCACCGAACAGGTTCTGACGGTTCGACGATGGCTGCTAACGACCCCCTCCAAATGGATGTTTCATTCGTCGAAGAATTTGTCAATGCGCCCATCGTTCCACATCGTTGCAGATGCGCGACAACCGCCCTTGGTTTCCGAGTCGCGCCGCGTCCGTCCACCCAACCCTGCCTCGGCGCCCACCCACCGAGCCCCCAATACCGAGTACCCAGTACCCAATACCGAGCCCCCAATACCGAGTACCGAACACGCCTCTCAAATCCCAGACGCGATGAGCAGCTCGATGTCTCGGTGCGGCATCCCGAACATCGTCGCGAGGCTTTTCTTGGTGAGGTGCTGCCGGTAGACGTAGGTGCCGTTGCGCAACCCCTCGTCCTGCCAGAGCGCCTCGTTGATGGAGCCGGCCTCTCCGATTTTGAGGAGATAGGGCACGAGGACGTGCGTGAGCGCGTAGGTCGCCGTCCGCGACGCGTTCGACGGCATGTTGGGGACGCAGTAGTGGATCACGTCGTGGCGGCGGTACACCGGGTCGGAGTGGGTGGTGGGGCGGCTCGTCTCGACGCAGCCTCCCTGGTCCATCACGGCGTCGACGATCACCCCGCCCGGCGTCATCTCCGCGATCATTTCTTCGGTAACCAGCATCGGGGAGCGGTGGTCTTCCGACATCATCGCCCCGATGACGACGTCGGCGGAGCGGACGGCCTGGCGGATGTACTGTTCGCTCGCCATGGCGGTGGTAATTCGGCGGTCGAGGTAGTGTTCGAGGGCACGCAGCGCGCCGAGCTCGCTGTCGAGGACGATCACGTGAGCGCCGTATCCCAGCGCTGTGCGCGCCGCCCATTCGCCGACGACCCCCGCCCCGAGGATCACGACCGTCGCGGGCGGTACGCCCGAAATCCCGCCGAGCATCACGCCCTTGCCGCCCTCATTGCTTTCGAGGTACCGGCCGGCAATCTGAATAGACATCGACCCGGTGATCTCGTGCATCATGCGCACAAGGGGGAAGGTACCGTCCGGGTCGCGGATGAACTCAAATCCGATGCCGGTAATTTTCAGGTTCATCAGGCGGCGCAGGAAGTCCGGCTCCGTGCCGCCGAGGTTGAGAGCAGAGATCAGGATCTGTCCTTCCTGGAGGAGGTCCACCTCATTGTCGTCCGGCGGTCCCACCTTCACGATCAGGTCGCACCGGCTGTACAGGTCTCCGGGCCCGTCGACCAGTTCTCCCCCGGCCTCGCTGTATTCATCGTCGCGAAAGTGCGCCTGACGCCCCGCCCCCTGCTCGACGTACACCTCGTGCCCGTTGGCGACGAGCGTGCTGACTCCGCTCGGCGCGAGCGAAACGCGCCGTTCTTCGTTCGCCACCTCCCGCGGGACGCCAATCCGGAGGGCTTCGTGTTCCTCCGATTTTTTGAGCGGCTTCTCCATCGTCATGAGGCCGCTCTCGCGCGTAAAGCCCTGAAGAGAGGGGATTTCCATGTGTGGCGGGGTGCTTTCTCAATTCGTGCCGTTCCAGGACGTCGGTCCCGGCAGGCAGATGTGCGTCGTGTAATCAAGTCAAGGTATAAAACGCCACGCCTTTTTGCACACAGTGCCTCCCTCTTGGCAGGAGAAGCCGGCCCTCCGGATCGGTGCCGATGCCGCGGTGGTTCGGTGTTGGTGGTTCGGTGTTGGTGGTTGGAAATCCGCCGTCTCCCTGCCTGGACGGTTCTTCTCTTCAGTTCTTCAAATCACCGATTCAGCGGTTGCAGCGTTTACCTGCCGAGGCGCTCATTCGTCGACGGTCATCGGTCATGAGAGACGGCTGCTCGCCCGTTCGACGTGC
>CAKZLV010000208.1 GCA_937127285.1 uncultured Bacteroidota bacterium | reverse complement strand
CGAGAATGCAGGCGCGTCGCTACTGAACGACGGTCATCTGGCCGGTCTTGACCTTCTGGCTGTCGCCCATTTCTACCGTCGCCCGGTAGAAGTAGGTGCCGGAGGCCAGGCCGGAGCCGTTGATGCGCACCGTCTGCGATGCGCCGGCCTGCATCTCACCGTTGTAGGCGGTCTGCACCTTGCGCCCGAGGACGTCGTAGACCTCGACGGTGACGGTGGCCTTCTGCGGCAGCCGCATCTTCAGTGTCGCCGCGCGGTCGAAGGGGTTCGGGTAGGCCCCCTCGAGGGCGAACTGGTCCGGGATGGACGTGATCGACCGAGACTCCATCTTCCCCTGGGAGGTCTCGTTGACCGTGGCCTGCCCTTCGAACGTCACCTCGGCGTCGCTTTCCTCCTTCTGCAGCGTGACCGTCGCCACCTCGCCGTTCTGGCCGAGGGGGCTGGTGCCGGCCATCGCAATCTTTAGCACGCCGTCATCGGTCACGTCGTGCGTCGTCCGCCAGTCGTCGGGCAGCTGCGCCGTCACCTCGTCAACCGAGATCTTGTCCTCATCGATCGGGGTGGAGACCTGAATGGACTGAATCGGCCCGTCGACCTGCTTCAGGACGAGCGGCAGCGACAGCACCGGTCCCTCAGACGTCTTTCCGTCCCTGGACACCGACGCATCGCTCTCCGTGACTTCGCCCCAGGCAAGGGCCGCGGTCGTCTCGGCAGAGCCGTCCCCGCCGCTCTTCGCCGCCAGGACGTGCTCGCCGGATTCGCAGCCGCCCTCGGCCGGGAAGCACGAGATCCCTCCGACGGTGCGGCGCAGGATCAACGAGGCGTCGAACGCCGTCGTCGATCCGTTGCCCGACACGTCGCCGGCTTCGAGCTGGGAATCCGACAGGTCGATCGCGCCGACCGTGTGGTCCAGCGCGTTCGCCGCGTCGGTGGCCGTGACCGTCAGGTTGTGATTCATGTCCCCGTAGAGCGGAGCCACCTCCATCTCGGTGGTGTCACCGGACGCCGGCGGATTCCCCTCGTTGAAGAGGACCTCCGGAAACGTCATGTCGGTGGTGTCGAGGGCTTCTTCGGCGCGGAAGTTCACGAAGACAAGCGCACCGTTTCCTTCGATGTCGAAGAGAGCGGGCTGGGCCTCGGTGGACTCCTCCGCACCCTCGGCAACCGAGATGGAGACGGAGCTTTCACCCAGGTTCTGGCTCAGGGTCAGCCCTTCGCTGAGGCTGCTGTCCTGCACCACACCCGTCGGCTCGACGAGATCCCCATCGAAGTTCATGGTGAACTGGAAGGAACGGACCGCCAGGTCGTCGAGGCTCTCAACGACGACCGGGACCGTGAACTCCTCGTTCGGATGCACCACGCCGTCGTCACCGATCTCCGGCTCGGCCGCAACGCTGAGCTGATCGATCACGTCGATCGTGACCGGCACGTCCACCGTTTCGGCCGTCGGGTCGTTGGTCGTGAACTCGACCGGGACCTCGTAGGTGCCGGAGGCGAGATTGTCGGCGTTGAAGGAGAACGTCACCTCCTGCGTGCTGTCCGGCGCAATGGCGCCTTCCGTCGGCTCGAAGGCGAGGAACTCCGTGCTCGGCGTGAAGGCCACGTTGTCGACCTGCGCGTACCAGTCCCAGGGCGCATCATCCTCCGGGTTGTAGTACCGGAAGCGCATCTGGAAGGTCTCGCCCACGTCCACGTACTGGGCCAGGGTGTCCTGCGGGATGACGACGCTGACGCCCTCACCGAGGAAGTCGCCCGTGTCTTCTTCGTAGCTCTGGACGGTCGACCAGGAGCTTCCGCCGTCGGTCGAAATGTCGACGTCGAAGAGCTCGTCGCCGCTGAACACCTGGAAGTTGAGGTCGAAGGAGAACACCGTCTCCTCCGTGAAGGTCTCTTCCGGCGTGATCAGACGGGCGTCGTAGGGGACGTCCTGGTTGGCGTCGCTATCGACGTGCGCCGCGAGGCCGGACCCGGTGTAGTTGTCGTCCCCGTAGTCCTCGTTCGTCTGCCAGGTGACGCCTTCGCCGGGCTCGTCGACGGTCGCCCAGCTGGACGGGATTCCGTCGTCGAAGCCTTCGGCGCCCTTCGGCGGGGCGACGGCACTCGGCAGAACGGGCTCTCCTTCGGTTCCGACGAACTCCAGCGGATTGCCGCCGGTGTTCGTGATCTCGAGCGTCCGGGTGTACTCCTGTCCCGGATACATCTGCACGTCGAACGAGTCCTTACTGAACTCGGCGACCGGAGCCGGGATGCTGACGCCCTCCAAGCCGACGGTATCGGTCGAATCGGCCGTCTCGACGGTGAGCGCCTGGCTGAAGTCGCCCGTTCGGGTCGGCGTGAACCGAACCTCGACGGTTTCGGCTTCCCCCGGGAAGAGGCTCAGCGAGTCGGTGTCGGCCGTGAACTGCGAGCCGGTCGACAGCGTCGCCTCCAGATCCGCGGTGCCTTCGTTGCGGACGGTGACCAGTTCGGCGGCGGTCGTGTCGCTGACGAACGTGGAGTCGTAGGCAATCGTGCTGTCGCCGAGCGGAACGACGGCCAGCTGCGGTTCTCCGTCGACGTTCATTGTCACGTCGATGGTCTCCTGCGGCTCGCCGGCCACGTTGGAGGCAACGATCACGTCGCTCTGGTACGTTCCGTCATTCAGCCGCTCGCCGGTGATCGTGAGATCCACTTCGATACTGCTTCCCGACGGCAGGGTGCCCTGCGCGAGGGACGGCTCGACGAAGCCGACGCTCGGAAGCGCCAGGTAGCCGAGCTCCGCGCCGGATCCTCCACCCGGAGCACCGAGGAACGTAGTCTCTCCGGTGGTCGGATCGGCCTGGTAGAGAGAGCCGGAGTTGAAGAAGAAGGACTGCTCGTAGGCAGCCAGGTACAGGTTTCCAGTCTTCAGGTCGAAGTCCATGCCCTGGGCAAAGTTGGCGTCGAACCCGACCGGTCCAACCGTCGTCACCGAACCCGACTCTTTATCGATGGTCACGAGGGCATCCGACACGATGTCGAGCCCATACATGTCGCCGTTTCCGTCGATCGCCATGGCAATGATGAGACCCGGCGAGCTGATGTCCGTCACGAACACCGCCTCGCCCGTCTCCGGATCCAGCGTGTAGAGCTTGTTGCTGCCGGCTCCGTTCGACGTGCTGGCGTACAACTCGCCGGTGGTCGGGTCCGTGGCGATCTCCGTCCACGTTTCGCCCGACTCCTGCGGTTCGGCCGTGCCGAGGGTAGTAATCTCCCCGGTTTCACGGTCGATCTCGTGGAACTTGTTGTCCGCGTCGGTGATGACGAAGTACCGATCCTCGGCGCCGTAGTCGTAGTTTCCGGCAAAGGCGGTCGGCGAAGGGCCGGTGGCCGCCATATTGGCCGGATTATCCACCGGCAGATCCACGAAGTTGCCGCTCAGTGGTCCGAAGACCGAGGTGGCGCTCCCGGTCAGGCCCGTGGTCGGAATGACGGCGTCACTCCGCGTCACGCTGTGGCGACGCTCCGACGAGCCGTCGTAGGCCTGCGCGGTCGGATCGGCTTTGCCCTCGAACTCGTAGTCGCCGCTCAGACGCTTCGCGCGGCGGCGCTTCCAGTCGACGAGCATCTCTCCGTTGAAGGGCGCCGTCGGAAGAACCGAACTCGACTGCGCCGCTCCCCCGAAGATCTCGAAGGTGCGGCTGCGCTCCGATTCATTCGTGATGGTGACGGTTCGGGTGATCTCTTCCCCACTGTCAACCGTCTCCTCGATCGACTCGGT
The DNA here is from genome assembly GCA_937127285.1 of uncultured Bacteroidota bacterium. Lineage (GTDB taxonomy): Bacteria > Bacteroidota > Rhodothermia > Rhodothermales > Salinibacteraceae > CAKZLV01. The sequence continues at coordinate 9,659 of CAKZLV010000208.1, read as the reverse complement.
GTCGATCGCGAAGGGATACGGCGCCGTGTTGACGTCGAGCGTCGTCTGGATCGTCGCCGTACTGCTGTTCATCCCGTGAGAGACGAGGGCCTCGACGCTGGCTTCGAACACCTGGAGGTCGAGGTCTGACCCGTCAAAGGTGAACTCGATCTCCTGCGACGCGCCGGCGGCAAGGCTGTCCTGCGCCGGGGAGACGGACAGATACTCGGGAAGCGCCTCTTCGTCGATGGTGAACTCGAAGTCGACGGTGCCGGTGTTGGCCAGCGAGGCCGTGAGGGTCGTCGACTCGCCGACGGTGATCTCGGTCTCGATCGCGGACGGATTGAACTCGGCCACCGGACCGGTCTGCGTTACGATCGACGGCGAGTTGGAGACGCCGGACGTGTTCCCGGCCGCGTCGCTGGCCTTGATTGCGAAGTGAACCTCTGAGTCGAAGGGCAGGCCCTGTATCGTGTACGACTGCGAGGTGCCGGCCGAGTCGGGGACCGGTTCGCCTTCGACCTGCGTCGCCGCAGCGAAGGAGGTGCTATCCGTGATCGGACCCGAGAGGCTGTACCGGATGTCGTAGGCGTTCGCAAATCCGGTGGAGCCGTCGTTGCCTGGCGCCGTCCACGTCAGGTCGACGGCAGCGCCGGGCTCGTCGGAGGTGCCCTGCGCGGCGGCAAGGTCGGTCACGGCCGCCGGCGGCGTGTCGTCTCCAGAGACCGAGGCCACGGCAGCCTCCGCATCGATGCGGGGACCGACGCGCTCCGGCTGATTGCCGCTGACGTCGGCGCCGGTGTCCTTGAGCAACTGCTCCACCTGATCGTTCGTCAGACCCTGGTTGGCCGACACGACCAGTCCGATCACACCGGACACGTGGGGGGCCGCCATCGACGTGCCGCAGAGACGACCGGATCCGCCGACGACGGTGCTCAGCACGTCGTCGTCCGCATCGCCGCACCCGCCGAAGGCCGATCCGCCGCCGCCGGGAGCAGCGACATCCATCCAGTCGCCGTAGTTCGAATAGCCAGCCTTTGAATCGTTCTCGTTGGTGGCCGAAACGGCGTAGGATCCCTCGTAGAACCCGGGGTACCACTCGCCGTCGCTATTGCTGTTACCGGCGGAGTTGACGAAGATCCCGCCGTCCATCGGCGCACCGGGGCCGCCCGCGTTGGCGCGGAAGTAATCGATCGCGTCGAGGAGGGCGGGCTCGAAGTCTCCCTCCGTCGTGTATCCCCAGCTGTTCTGGCTGACGACCGCGCCGTTGTCGGCCGCGTAGACGATGGCTTCAGGGAAGCCACCAACGCCGGCCGGACTGAACGTCTGGCTGATCATCAGCCGAATACCCGACTCGGAGTCGTTCCCCCCGGCGACGCCGGCGACGAACTGCCCGTTGTCGTTCCGCGCAGCGACGGTTCCGGCTACGTGCGTGCCGTGATCTCCGTCAGCAGACGGGGTCGGGTCGTCTCCGCCGTGGTCGTAGCCGATGACGTCGTCGGTAAACCCGTTGTTGTCATCGTCGACGCCGTTGAGGTCTCCCCCCTCGCTGGCGGGGAAAGGATCGAACTGGCCGTTGTTGTTGATGTCCTCTTCCTCGTTGATCCAGAGCATCCCTTCAAACTCGGGATGGTCGAGATCCAGTCCGCCGTCGACGACCGAAATGACGACGGACTCATCCCCTCCCTCGATGTCGTGCGCTTCCGGGAGGTTGATGTCCGCATCCGGTTCGCCAGTGTTGTCGGCCGTGTTGTCATAGTGCCACTGCTGGGCGTACTCCGGATCGTCCGGAACGAAGTTCTGGCCGGGGTCGGACGCCGGTGGATCGGCCTGAGCTGAGCCAGACGACCTCCGGTAATGGCGCTCCTTGTTGTAGACCGGAGAGGCTTCTTCCACCTGTTCGTTTGCGGCCAAAAAGTCGCGAGCCACCTCGCGTGGTGCGGCGTCGGCCGAGTAGCGAACCACGTACCAGCGGTCAAGGCCCCACTCGATGTGGCGCGCCTCGTGCTTGCCCGCCGGACGGAAAACGCGCTCCATACGGGACATTTGGTACTGCTGGGCCAGCTGGCTCAACTGCCCCATGTCGGCCTTCGGCACCGCCATCGTCGGGGGCAGCGCACCGTCCGGACCGGCGAGTTGGGACTTCGCCGATTCCGTGAGCTTGATCTGGATACGGTTTTGTTCAGCCGCTGCGTTGGGCTGCGCCACCACCGCGGAGGTAGCAAAAAGAGAGGTGGCAAAGAGGAGTAATAGGGTAAATAGAGATGCGTAACGGGCTGTGGACATAGACACAAGCTGAGTGAGTCGAAGTGCAGCGAAGCAGCTACGAAAGAAGCAGATACGAAAGAGGTAGGAGAGGGCCGTGCTTTTTGTCCTGAACGGACGGAAGGCATCGTTTCAGATTACAGGTGATGCTTGCCCTCATTCCGGGTGCGAGATCAGGACCAGTGAAACCCAAAAAGATGAGAGAAGAGGTTCGCATGCTTTTTTGTCAAACACGCTGTTATGTTGGTATGAACTGTCTCCCTGTGTGTCAAGTGCGTGTGAGTGTCGATCTCTTTTTGAGTCTCGATCTGAAACCCAGAAAGAAGCGCCGGACTTGATTTGGCAGCACGTCGCTCCGATCAGGCGACGACCGAGGGGAAGGCGGGTCCTTCTGCGTCTGATTCGGTGCAGGAGGTTGACACAATCACAGGTGCTCGGCCCAATCGAGGCAGCAGCTAAAGGAATCGGGCATTCGACGCTTTCCTTCCTGCCAACACCGCCTGCCAACACCGGAGGTGCTCAGGGAGGCACATGCAGAGAAGGCGATCCAAAAGGCACCATCCAGAAAGGCACCATCCAGAGGAAGACCACGGAACGCCCCAAAGAAAACGCCCAGCCTCTGAAAGGAGACTGGGCGGTGACAAAGCGGGTAACGGCTCGCACAGGACGGTACGGGAGTGTGCGTGCGATGTCTGTTGCCAGTACGTATGGCGACAGCTCCCGGACGTGGGCCGTCCGGCCCCCCGGGGCGTTATTGATCTCGGCAGCGGGATCTTTCTGGTGGACGCCCAGGGGCGCCTTCTCCGCCACCTCAAACCCGATGTCGAACTGGGGGTTCGACCGGGAACGACCTGCACACGGGTCGGGACGGCCCGTGGTGGATCGCCTTTCACAACGTCGGGCTTCAGCGGCTGGACGACGGCTCGGGCACGACCCCTGCAGGGTTTGAGCCGTTCCGGGTGTCCTGCATTCTGGACCTGACCGCCTCGCCGGAGGGCGTCCTCGCCGCCACCGCTTTCGGCCTGCACCTCGGGAGCGACGATGAACGGGGTAGCAATGAACGGGGCGACGACCCGACACGCAACGACCCGACACGCAACGACCCGACACGCGACATCCGGGTGCGCGCCACGACGGAGGATGCTGTGTTCGGAATCACTCCGTCCGACATCGTCGACGGCCGGTACTGCCTGGGTACGCGGACGGGGGTTTCGGTCCTTCCCGCCATCGGGTCGACGCCGATCTCGCTGCCGTACGTCGACGCTCCGGTCCGCAGGCGTATCGAAGGGCCGGACGGAGGGCTGCGGTCCTGGACGACGCGACGCTCACGCGCCTTTCGTTCCACGGGTCGCTGTCCTCCTTCTTCTCCTCAGCGATCGAAAAAACAAGACGTGCGCCGGGACGTCCTGGGTCCCGATGACGGCCTCCTGTCGCCGATCGGTTCGGTCACCCCCTGCGGCGACAACGTGTTCCTCCTGAACCGGTCCGGCCTTCACCAGCTGGTCGGGGACGACGGCCGGATGCAGGCACGAACCGATACCGCGGTTTTTTGAGAGCCTGAAGGGGGAGGGACCGTTCTTTTCCCCCCACATTCAGGAACGGGACTCGCTCTGGGCTGGACGAGGCCACCGGGTGTACCGGTCGCCGCGCCTGTATTCAACACGTTCTCCGCAACCAAATGCCAGGTGCGAGGCGAGGGCCGCACGGGAGAGGACGCGAGCTGGACGACCGACGCGAGCGAGACGCTGACGAACCTCTCGGAGGGCACGTACAGGATTCGGACCCGGGCTCGCACGGAGCGGGGTGACGTGCGGCAGGGCCGCCCCTCACGGTTCGGAAGAAGCCGCTTGGTGGAGAAGAGCTTCCGGCAGAGAAGAGTCTCCGGCGGGAAGGTGTTTTGCAAGAGGGACGGCCGGGGGTGTGGGGAGCGATGCGTCCGACGGATCGATCAGTCGGTAAACTGGATGACGTCGGTACGGATGGTGACGCGGGGACGGGTGTACAGCAGGAGGTTGAGGGCGTCGGTGTCGGTTCGCACGTTGGTGAGGGCCAACTCGCGACCGTCGGTTTCGCCGTGCTCGGCCTCGAAGGATGCCCAGAGGTTGTTCAGCGCCTCACCGTAGAGCTCGCCGCTTCCGGCCACCCGAACGAGAGCGAGGGTCCGCTGCTGGCGGGACGCGGCGAAGCTGGCCCCGAGGATGTAGCCGGCCTGAGCCGAGCCGCGCACGTTGGTCGCCACCACCTCGTAGTTATCCTCGGAGAGCTCCACGTTGGTTACCGTGGCCGCGTTGTAGGCACCGGTCGTCCCGCATCCGGTGAGCGTGATGGTTCCGGCGAGCAGAAGGGCGAAAACAGCACCTGGAAAGCGATGGTTGTGCATGGAAGGCGTCGAGATGGATGGAAGGGATGGACGAGGAAGGAGGATGATCGGTGACTGCAGGCCGCTGCGGAACGGCGTTCAGCGCGGGATTGGCCCGCAGCGTCGACCGCTGCTTCGGTAAGAGCACGCATGTCCGCGTTGAATCGTTACACCGCGGGCCCGCCGGGGCGGGCCGATCAGCTAGTCCAGCCGGTCGAGGAGAAGCCGGCGCAGTGACGCCTCGTCTCGGGCGGCTGAGAGGTCGATTCCGGCGTCCATCAGAGCGGCCAACAGGCTTCGCAAGATCGATCCCCGGCTTAGTTTGTCTCCGCCGTTCAGCTTGACCCGGGCGGCCGTATGGTCCAGGTAGTCCACCTGGCGGGACTCGAGCGTGACCGTCGTGCGCTGCGGGTCCGTCATCTCCGCCGGGCGGCCGCGTCCGGTCGAGCCAGATGCGGGCGACGGGCCGGACGGACCGGACGCATCGCGGGGGGATGCGGAGGCGGTGTGCGAGGGGGAGCGCGAGGCGGATGCACGAGTGCCCGACCCCGACCGCTCCGAGGCGCCGGTGCGGCCTTCCGGTGAGGACCGCGCTTCAGCATCCGCCGCTGCGGCATCGGAGGCCTCGTCGTCGGACGGCGGGTCGTCGGACGGCGGGTCCTGGGGCGGCGGGTCCTGGGGCGGCTGGGAGCGGGGAGAGGATTCCGGGTCGCCTGCCGCCGGCGGCGGTTCGGTGGTGGATTTGGTGACGTCGTCGTCGCGGCCGCGGCCTCGGGACTTGCCCGCTGCCCGACCTGTGTTGATTCCGGTCATGAATGCCTTCGAAGTTGGCGAGGGAGGTGTCGGAGAGGATGGTGGAAGACGGTTCGCAGTCTATTCGAACCCGATTCGGGGGCGCGCTACAGGGAGCGGGCACGGGACGGATTCGCGGCACATGGGTCCCTGGCGACCTGCAGGGCACCCTACCGGACCGCGGCTGCCGGCGGGTTGGGCGTTCGAGCGGAGAGCCGCTCGAGGACTTCGTCGGTGAGGGAGCGGTAGCCGTCGGCTCCGGTGGACTGCGGGGCGTGCTCGAACACGCTGACGCCGAAGGACGTCGCCTCGGAGAGGCGGACGTTCCCGCGGATCACGGTGTCGAAAACCGCCTCACCGTGCTCCTCCCGCAACAGGTCGATGACCTGCTGGGTGGCCTTTGCCCGGAAGTCGGCGCGGGTGACGACGAGTCCGAGAAGATCCGCGGCCTCGCCGATGCCGGTCCGCACGTCCTCGACCGTGTCGAGCAGCGAACCGACGCCTTCGAGCGACAAGTAGTGCGGCTCGACCGGGACGAGGAACCAGTCGGCGGCCACGATGGAGTTGATCGGCAGCAGAGAAAGGGAGGGTGGGCAGTCCAGAATGACGTGGTCGTACCGCTCGGCGGCCGGTTCGAGGAGGCGCTGAAGCAAGCGCTCGCGTCCGTACTCCTGCGCGAGCCGAATATCAGCGCTCTTCAGGGATTCGGATCCCGGAACGAGATCCACGTCCGCCCCCGGCGCCTCCCGCGTGACCGTCCCGATGGGCTGGTCGTCGTAGAGGGCGGTTGCGATCGACGGCTCCAGGTCTTCGCGTTCCACGCCCAGCGCCAGGGAGGCACTGGCCTGGGCGTCGAGGTCGACGAGGAGCACGCGGGCTCCCGTCCTCGCCAGTCCGTCCGCAAGATGGACGGCAGTCGTCGTTTTGCCAACACCTCCCTTGTTGTTGATAAGGGCCAGGGTGCTCATACCTTCATTTCTGATTTTGTGCATACGAAATTACGTGCACCAGTGCACTTTTGCATTTGTGCATACAAAGGGTAACCGGCGGGGGAGACAGTCGCAAACCGGCCACTTTGACCCGTCGCCTCCTGCGTTCTCGTCACGCAGCGGGACAGCCGGCCCTTCCCGTGCCCCATCCTTACGGCGATCTCTCGTTAGATCGCCATCTCGCGCCTTCTCCGACTCGTTAGATCCGCTGCCGGCGCCGAGAACCCTCCCACCAGGCCGCTGCGTCCGGTCCTGTTTTCGTATGCAGTTATTCATTGATGCACTGAATATCCCGTGAGAATCATTTTTGCATACGTGCACCGCCGCATCACAAATGCAGGGATGCACGAATGAGAGTCCTCGCACAGGCACGAACGTCCAGATAGGGATACGCAGGAAGGATACAGACCCGTGGGTGGAGGGCCAAGGGGACTGGGACGTAGCGGGCGGCAGTCTCGAGTGGTCGGACGAAGCGTACCGGATTGTTGGGTATGCGCCGTACGAAAACCGGTGACGATTCAGACATATCTCCAGGCCGTGCCACCCGACGACCGGCAGTGAATCCGGCGCTTGACGCGCCGCGCCCTTCGAACCGGCGAGACGCCCACCGTCGCGCACCGGATCTTCCAACCCGACCGCTCGGACCACGTCGTCGAGCTTACCGGGGTGGTGATCGAAGACGATCCCACCGGCCGCCCCAGAGGGGTCATCAGCACGGTCCTGGACGTCACCGAATTGCCGGGATTCATTGCCGGGGTTCATTGCCGGGATTCCCCGTCGCGGGGGCCGAGGTAGGCCTGCTCGAACCGCCGGATGCAGCCGTTCGTCCCTGCAATCACCACTTGATCGTCATCGTGAAAGACGAAGTCGTGCGGGTCGGGGTCGGCCACGGTGTCTTCTCCGCGGCGCACGGCCAGCACGCTGGCCCCAGTCTGGTTCCGGACCCGGGCCCCGGCCAGCGTTTCTCCGGCCAGGCGCCCAACCGGCAGGTTGACGATCTCGATCTGGGTGTCGACCTGAAACACGGTTTCATCTTCCAGAAGCGTCGACGCCATCATGCGGCCGCTCACCGTGGCGAGCGATTGGACGTAGTCGGCCCCGGCCCGGTACAGCTTCTGCTCGTCCTCTTCCCGGTTGGCACGCACGATGATATAGAGATCCGGGTTCAGTTCGCGCATCACCAGCGTGGCAAAAATGGCCGTCGTGTCGTCGTTGACCGTGATGATGGCCGCACTGGCGTCTCGGATGTTGGCGCGCTTCAGGACGGTCGGGTTGCGGACGTCGCCGACGATGTCGACCGACCCGTCGTCGGCAACGTCGAGGACGCGTACGTCGACCTGGGCCCGCGACAGCGTCGCGGCCGCCGCCTGTCCTGCGCGCCCAAAGCCCGCGATCACCACGGATCGGCGCGAATATCGCCGCACGGCCGAGGCGGCCCCCGGCGGACCCGCAACCAGCAGCCGCATCCCGGCCTTCAGGCGCAGCCCCGGCGACACCGGGCTCCGGAACTCGCCCTCGCTCCACACGCCGATCACGTCGAACCCGAATCGTTCCCGCAGCTTTGCCTCTCGGATGGTTCGCTGGCAGAGACCGCCGTCGGGCTCGACGCTCACCTCGGCCAGCTCTACGTGCGGATCCAGCGACACCCCGTCTTCGACGAGGGTGGTCATGACGGTGGGAACCTGACGCGCCAGGCTCGTGCCCAGGAGTTGCCGGGGCGAGAGCACGTGCGTGGCCCCCGCCAGGAGGTGATAGGGCGTCAGGGACGGATCTTCCACCAGCGTGATAACGGGAACGTCCGGCCGGATCTCGCGGACGGACAGGGCGATGCTGGCGTTTACGTCGTCGCGTGCATCGGCCACCACCCCCTGGGCCGCCTCCAGATTCGCCTGCCGCAGCACGCTCGTCGCCTCCGGGTTGCCGACGACCACCGGATACCCGTCTTCGTGGAGCGCCTGGGCGGTTTTTCGGTCGGGCTCGACGATGACGAACGGATAGCCGCGCGCCCGCATCTCGGCAATGAAAACCTCGCCCCGGGGCGTGTAGCGGCACACAATGACATGGTCTTCCTTCTCGGTGGTCGTGGGAGGACGCGACTTGAGGACCTCCCGGAAGAGCGGGACCAGAAACACCGGGACGGCCAGAAAGACGAACGCGACCCCTGTGAGATTCATCACCAGCACAATGGCGTTCATCACCGACGTCTCCCACGGCGCATGGCCGCCGAACCCCGTGGTGGTAATGGATTCGATCACCACCTGAACGGCCTGGATGTAGGAAACGGATTCGCCTTCGTAGATGCGCATCGCCGATCGGTACGCTCCGGCGTATCCCAAAACCACCACGACGACGGTAACCAGCGCCCCCACGATGCGCTTTTGCCATCGGTTCATCGCGTTCATTCGAAACGTCATCAAACAATCATCAAGTGAACGGCCGGTGCAGATCGCCACCTCCATCGGCGCCCGTGCCTCGCCCGGCCGGAGCCGCCTGCCGAGACCGGGGACCGACTCCGGTTGGCATCGGTCGTTGGTGCATCCCGGTGTCGAATCCGGATGCCGGATCCCAGTGGCAGCCCCCGGTGGCGGGTCGCGATGCCGGCGCCCTGGCGGCACTCCGTCTCCGGTTTCGGCTTCGTGAAGGTGGTAAGCAGCGTGGTGGAGGGGGAAGTTCCATTTCGTTCCGCCCCGCCTCCGCAGCCGATCTTCGCTCCGATTCTGTCGCACTTCGTTCTAACGGACGCTTGCTTGATGGGATCGGTGCCCGGTTTCGGCCCTCCAGAGAGGCGCGAGAGAGGCGAGGGGAAGCGGACTGACCCCGTCTTCCGGCTCCGAGCCCCATCTCCGCGGGGGAAATCCGGCCGGAGAAGCAGACAGGGAGCGCGCCGGGAGGCCGCTCCGAATCTGTCGCGGATCACTCCGATTTTGTCGCGGAGCACTCCGATTCCGTCGCACTGAAGCCACCGACTCCGAATCTGTCGTAGGTCACTCCGATTCTGTCGTAGGTTACTCCGAATCTGTCGCACGAGCACTCCGAATCTGTCGCACTCTGACTCCGAATCTGTCGTAGTTGACTCCGAATCTGTCGTAGTTGACTCCGAATCTGTCGTACTTGGATATACCCAAACAACTGGAAATACTGAGTTTACAAACGGTCTGTAATGGGTTTAATGGTTTAATGAGTATAATAGGGATAATGGCGCACGTGAGGAAACTGCACAACGACTCTTTTCCTGGCACGGCTTGCCCGAGACAATGCCCCCCTCTCAGGCCGAG
>CAKZLV010000207.1 GCA_937127285.1 uncultured Bacteroidota bacterium | reverse complement strand
GCGGGAGCGGGCACCGGTTGCGCCGACGTGCAGCCGGTGAGGAGAAGCGCGACGGCGAAGAGGAAGCGACGGATCATGCAACCGGGGCCCGGGACAAAAGCGCGAAATCTTTTCGTCCAAACACCCGGTTGAGTGCGAGAAAAGCAACGGCCGGCCAGCCTCCATTTCCAACAAAACAAAAAACCCCGATTTCGGCGATGAAGCCGGGAATCGGGGCGTCGTTGTAGCGGGGGCGGGATTCGAACCCGCGACCTTCGGGTTATGAGCCCGATGAGCTACCAGCTGCTCTACCCCGCGATGTTGTTGGTGGAGCCCGGCGGGTCGTCCCCTCCGTTTTCCGATACCATTAGATGCAACACGCCAGGCATTGTTCGCGCTCTGTTCAGGATTCGATTGGATTCATCCATTGTCCACAGTTTCTGCCCTCCCGAAGAAGGCCCCTGATCTATGGGCCGGCTCATGGACCGGTCCATGTAAAGTTTCCTTGGCCTGCCCGGGCAAGTGTGCGACTCATGGCCGCACCTCCTATACTACCCATCGCTACACGATCTATCGCTATGCGATCCATTGCGGCACGATCCATCGCTGCACAATCTACTACTGTGCGGTTGATCGGTCGCACCCGATGCCTGAAGCTGCACCGACGGTCTCTCCTGCCCATTGATACACGCCTATGGCTACCCTGCATCCCTTTCACGCGGTTCGCCCCGTCCCGGATAAGGTGGAGGAAATCGCGTCCGTTCCCTACGACGTCATCAGCGTCGACGAGGCCCGCGACCTTGCGGCGGACAAGCCGGAAAGCTTCCTGCACGTCATTCGCCCCGAAATCGACTTGCCGGACGGCACCGACGAGCACGCCGACGCCGTCTACAGGCAGGGGGCGAAGAACATCCGGGCGTTTGTGGAGGCCGACTACACCCTGACCGAAGACGAGCCCGGTCTCTACGTCTACCGTCTGGTGATGGACGGGCGGGCGCAAACGGGCCTCTTCGGCTGCGTCTCCGTCGCCGAGTACGACGAGGGCACCATTGTTCGGCACGAAAAGACCCGTCCGGTGAAGGAAGACGACCGCACCCGGCATATTCTGGAGCAACAGGCGCACGCCGAGCCCGTCATGCTCACCTACCGCGATGAGGAAGCCGTGAATGCGATTGTCGACGAGGTGGAGGAGACGGATCCCCTCTACGACTTCACGGCCGAGGACGGCGTCCGCCACACCGTCTGGAAGGTGGACAACCCGTCCGGTGTCGTCGATGCCTTCGAAGGGGTCGAGCACCTGTACATCGCCGACGGTCATCATCGCTGCAAGGCGGCCAGCCGGGCTGCGGAAGAGCTTCGCGGCGAGACCGAGACGGACGAGAGCCCGGAGTACGCGTTCTTTCCGGCCGTTCTCTTCCCGATGAGCCAGATGCACATCATGGCCTACAACCGCGTCGTGTTTGATCTTCCCGACGCGCCGGGCGACTTTCTCGACACGCTGGATGAGCGGTTCGATCTCACGAAAGAGGTCGACAACCCGGTTCCGGACGCGAAGGGGGTCGTCTGCCTCTATCTCGACGGCGCCTGGCATCGCCTGGCCCTGCCGCCGTCCAGCGGCGTGCGCGTGGTCGACCAATTGGACGTCGCTCGCCTGAGCGAATACATCCTGGAGCCGTACCTCGACATCACCGATCCACGCCGCGACCCGACGATCGACTTCGTCGGCGGCATCCGCGGGACCGACGCGCTCGAGCACCGGGTCGACGACGGCGAGGCGAAGATGGGCATCAGCATGTACCCGACGAGCATCGACGAGCTGGTGGCCGTCTCGGACGAAGGCAGTCTCATGCCGCCGAAGTCGACCTGGTTTGAGCCGAAGCTCCGCAGCGGGCTGCTCGTACACGACTTTGCGGGCGACGTGTAGCCGCTCGCTCCAGCCATCGCGGATCCCGGACGCACGGACCCGGCCAGACCCGTCCGTCCTGCACCGCCTCTCGCCGCCCGACGCGCCGGTCGCCATGTCCTCGGCCGTTCTCTATCTTCTGTTCTCTTCCTTCCGTTCCTCTTCTTCCGTTCCTCTTCTTCCGTTCCCATGACCATTCTCATCGCCGATAATATTGCCGACGCGGGCATCGAGCAGCTGAACGACGCCGGCCACGCGGTTGTCGAACGACCCTCTCTCTCGGGCGATGCCCTCGTGGAAGCGCTTCGCACCGAGCGACCGCAGGTGATGATCGTGCGGTCGACGAACGTAACCCCGGAGGCGCTCGATGCGAGTCCGCCGCTCTCCCTCATCGTGCGGGCCGGAGCCGGGTACGACACGATCGACGTCGAGGGGGCGTCCGCCCGGGGGATCTACGTGGCGAATTGCCCCGGCAAGAACTCCGTCGCCGTGGCAGAGCTGACGATCGGGCTCATGCTGTCGCTCGACCGGCGGATCCCCGACAACGTCGCCGACGCCCGATCCGGGCGGTGGAACAAGAAGACGTATGCGCAGGCCGACGGGATTAAGGGCAAGACCCTCGGGATCATCGGCCTCGGCAACATCGGAGAGGAAGTGGTGCGCCGGGCGCGGGCGTTCGACGTCGAGATTGCCGCCTGGAGCCGGTCGCTCACCGAAAAGCGGGCGGCCGACCTCGGCGTCACCTACTGCGACACGCCAACGCATCTAGCCGGGACGGCCGACATCGTCACGCTCCACGTCGCCGCCACGCCGGATACGCGGCATCTGGCCGACCGGAGCTTCTTCGAGGCCCTGCCGGACGGCGCCTTGTTCATCAACACGACGCGCGCCTCGGTGGTGGACGAAGAGGCGCTGGCCTGGGCGCTCGACGCCAAAGACCTTCGCGCCGCCCTCGACGTGATGACGGGGGAGCCCGCGGCCAAGACGGCCGACTTCGAGCATCCGCTGGCCGATCATCCGCGCGTCTACATGACCCATCACATCGGCGCCTCGACGCAGCAGGCGCAGGACGCCACCGCCGTGGAGGCCGCCCGGGTCGTCACCACGTTCGACGAAACGGGCGACGTGCCCAACTGTGTGAACCTCGCCGTGAAGACCCCGGCCCGCTATCAGATCTCGGTGCGGCACCGCGACAAGGTCGGGGTGCTCGCCCGCGTCCTCGACGCGATGCGCACGGCGGAGTGGAATATTCAGGAGATGGAGAACCGGATCTTCGAGGGCGCACAGGCTGCCGTTGCCAACATCCGCTTCGAAGGCCCTTTCGACGAGGCCACGCTCGACGCCATCGAATCGGAAGACGACGTGCTCGCCGTCTCGCTGATCGAACTCTGATGGGGTGTGGGAGCGTGGGAGCGTGGGGGCGTGGGAGCGTTGGGGCTTTGGAAGCGTGGGGGCGGTGGAAGCGTGGGGGCGGTGGACGCTTTGGACGCTTTGGACGCATGAGGTTGGGTGTGGGGCGCGAGCCCATTGATCAATGATCATTGGTCAATGTTCAATGACATCTGTCCAAACGCCCAACGCCCCAACGTCCAACGCCCGACGCCCCGATGTCCGGTGCGGATTATTCTTCGAAGACGAGGTCGATCTGGCGTTTGTCGACGTTGGCGTCGACGATCTTGACGGTGACGCTGTCGCCGGGGCGGTAGGACTTGCCGGTGTTTTCGCCGCGCATCGTGTAGGTCGACTCGTCGTAGACGTAGTAGTCGTCGTTCATCTCCCGAACGTGCACGAGGCCTTCCACGAGGAGGTCGCTGAGTTCGACGAAGACGCCGAACTTCGTGACGCCGCTGACGACGCCGTCAAACACGTCGCCGACATGCGAGGCGGCGTACTCGACCTGCTTCAGCTTCACCGACTCGCGCTCGGCCTGTTCGGCGTTGCGCTCCTGTTCGGAGCAGTGCTCGCACTTCTGGGCGAGGTCGTCCACACTGGGAGGACGGCCGCCGCGTGCGTAGTGCTTGAGCAGGCGGTGCACGATCAGGTCCGGGTACCGCCGAATCGGGCTTGTGAAGTGCGAATAGTAATCGAACCCGAGCCCGAAGTGCCCGATGTTGCCCACGCTGTACTTCGCCTTGGACATCGCCCGCAGCGCCGCGCGCGAAATCACGATTTCCTCCGGCGATCCCTTGACGGTGTCGATGAGGTCGCCGAGGGCTTCGGAGGTCACGTTGCCGTTCGTAAGCGGAAGGTCGTGGCCGAAGACCTGCACGTACTCGGCCAGCTTCTGAATCCCCTCGGCGTCCGGATTGTCATGTACCCGGTAGATGAAGGGAAGCGGGTCGTCGCGGTGGGTGTACTGACCGTTTCCGCCCACGCGTTCATGAAAGTCGGACCCTCCGATGTGCCGGGCTACGGTCCGGTTGGCGAGGAGCATCAGTTCTTCGATGAGCCGGTTCGCCGGCATGCGACGCTTGCGGACGATATTTTTCGGGTGTCCGTCGTCGTCGAGGATCACCTTCACCTCGTCGGATCCGAAGTCAATCGACCCCTCCCGCATGCGCTTCTTGGTGAGCGTCTTGGCCAGCCGGTTGGCTCGCACGACGTGCTCGGCGACGTCGTGGTCGGGGTAGCCGCCGTCGATGTAGGTTTGGGCGTCATCGTAGGTCATTCGCTGCTGCGAGTGGATTACGGTCTCGGTGATCTCGTGGTCGACCACCTCTCCCTGGCGGGTCACCTCCATGATCACCGAAAAGGCCAGCTTGTCCTCGTGCGGGCGCAGGGAGCAGACCTGGTTGGAGAGCTTCTCCGGCAGCATCGGGATCGTGCGGTCGACGAGGTAAACGCTCGTTGCCCGTTCCAGCGCCTCCTGGTCGATGGCCGATCCGGGCTCGACGTAGTGGCTGACGTCGGCGATGTGGACGCCCACCTCCAGGTTGCCGTTGTCCTTCTCGAGGACGTGCACGGCATCGTCGAAGTCCTTGGCGTCGGCCGGGTCGATGGTGAAGATGGGATAGTCCCGAAGATCCGTCCGGCGCTTCAGGTCCTGCTCCCGGAGAGAGGTCGGGATCGCCTCGGCCTCCGCCTCGACGTCGTCGGGAAAGTCGGCCTTCACGTCCATGCTCATGGCGAGCGACAGGACGCGCACGTTCGGGTCGTCGGCGGCTCCGAGCACGCTCAAGACCCGCCCTTCGGGAGAGGCTTTGCGGTCGTCGAAGCGGTCGACCGATACCACGACCTTCTCCCCGTCGTCGGCCCCGGCGAAGTCGTCCTCGGCTACGTACACGTCCTGCAGGATGCGCCGGTCATCCGGCTCGACGAACCCGAAGTGGCCGCGCGTGCGCAGCGTCCCGACGATCTGGTCGCGGCGTCGCTCCAGCACCTCGACGACTTCGCATTCCCGCTTCTTGTCCTCCGGCGCCTTGGCCGCGACGGCCACGCGAACGACGTCGCCGTGCAGCGCCTCGCCCATGTTGTGTTCGCGGATGAAGAATTCCTCGTCGGCGTCCAGGGCGCGCACGAACCCGAATCCGTTCGGGTTGCACTGCAGCACGCCGCTGCGGCGGTTGGCCTGTGCCTTGTGCTGGTAGGCCCGTCCTTTCTGCTGGACGAGTTGCTTCATGGCCAACTCGGCCACGGCATCGCAGAGACGCAGGTAGAGGTCGTTGTCTTCGATCTCCAACGCCTTCGCAATCTCGTGCGAGCGGTACGCCTCGTCGGGATGCTTGCGAAGAAAAGAGAGAACGTGCCGGCGAATGTCTTCGTCGGTCGTAGAAGGGCGAATCGTGTCTGTAGCCACAGAGGCAAGCGGAAAATCGGACATCTATCGAGCATACCATGTACTCACCGGTCGACCCGTCGTTCGGAGAAGGGTCCATTCGGCTCGTCGCGGGGGGACGGCCCGCCGGAGAGCGGCCTGCGCCGGGCTCCAGCGGCGTGGGTCGCGGTCGCGCCCGCCCGGCGCCTGCTTCCGGTTCGGCACGCTGCGTCTCGGTGAGCGAGCGGGGCTCCCGTTCAGCGAGGGCGGTTCCGCCGGCCGCCGTCCGGCCGCGGCGCGTCGGCCGGACGCGAACCGGGACGGGTCGAGTCGGGAGCGGCCGTGGATTCAGGGGCCGCCGGAGGGCGCAGGGGAGGAGGGGCGGCTGCGGCATCCGGCCGCCGGGCCAGGGCGTCGTCGCTCGTGTCGGGGGGCGACGCGTCGTCGTCGCTCCCGCCCAGCCAGCCAAACAGGCGTTCGTAGAGTTGCCGCCACGTCGAAAACTCGCTCTGGTAGGAGAGGCCCACGCCGGCGGTTTGCGTCAGCAGGTCGCGGGCGACGTCATCGCCCTGCCGGCGGAAGAATACCTCCGCACTGACGCGCCGGGTCAGGCGTACCTCCACGACGAACTCTCCCTGCGGGCCCAGGCCGGAGGAGGTCTGCGGGTCGTCGGGTTCGTCGCCGGTGTAGACGCCCTCGCCCCGAATGATGAGCCGCTCGTCGAGAAGACGAAGGGCGACCCCGTAGATCACGTCCAAATCTTCCGGGTTCTCGCCCTGCAGGCCGAAGTTGATGTCCACGTTCGGAAGCGCGGCGCTGAGATAGCGGTTCAGCTGGCTGGCCACGAGCTGCGACACGCTGTTGAAGGCGAGCTGGTTGCCTGCCGTGGCCAGCCGGTTGTCCTCGCCCGATTCCGGAGAGGCGGAGGCGCCCGACGAGGTGGTAAGCAGAAACGTATTCGTCAGCAGCACGCTCGTGGCGTACTCGGTGGCGGTCTCCGGCTGGTTGAGAATGGCGTCGAGGGTCTGCGTGCCGACGAGTTGGCCGCGCTCGTCCCGGGCCAGCGCCAGGCTGAGATCGACCTGGGGCGTCTCCACGCGGCCGGTGATGTCGAGGTTGATGACGACGGGAATGCGGCCGGCGCTGTCCGTCTCGCGCGGCAGGCCGCGCGTCGACGCCCGGGTGCGGTAGGCGGCGTCGAGATCGAGGCGCGCATTGATCGGGTCGCCGTCCCACGTCAGGGTGCCTTCTTCGATGGCGAAGCGCCGGACGAACACCTCGCCGGCGGTGAAGAGGTAGTCGCCCCCGCTCACGTTGAACTGCCCGTAGGTGAGGAACTCTCCTTCCTCCTGCTGCAGCTGCACGCGCCCCGACCCCACCGCCGTCACCACGTCGCCGATCAGCGGGTCGAACACGAGGTGAACGGTCGACCCTTCCGGCGCGATGACGTTGATGTCCATTTCCAGTCCGTCCAGAAAGGACGCCTCCCCGGCGGGCCGGTCCGAAAGCAGGTTGTCGCGCCGCGTCAGATCTCGAATGTCGGGCAGCTGTCCGGTCGAGTCGGCAAAGATGATGAAACCGGAGTCGGATTCCGCGTCGTCTTCGGAGACGGGAATGAACAGCTCGCTGTCGGGCGTGGTGCGGGCGGCGGCCGTGGAGAGGCGGGCGTCCGACAGGGGCCCGGTGAGCGTAGCCGAGGCCGAGGCGCGAATGTCGCCGTAGAAGGGCAGGTCCTGGGCGTCGTCCACGTCGATGATCTGCAGCTCGTCCAGGGTGCCCCGTAGGTCGAAAGAGAAGTAGCGGTACGCGTTGAAGAGAATATCGCCGTCGATGCGCGCCCGCCCGTCGCCGTCTCGCACCGACACGTTGCGAAGATGAAAGCCGTCTCGGTCAACCCCGACGCGCCCCTCCAGGTCGTATCGCAGGCCGAACTGCGGGAGGGAGAAGGCCCCGTCGCGCACCACCATGTCGGCGTCGAAAACGGGATCGGTCCACCGGCCGGTAATCGTCCCCGACCCGGCCGTGTAGCCGCGGACGGTGTCGATCTGGTCCTGGAAGATGTACTCGAAGAAGAACAGGTCGGCCCGCTCGACGTCGAGGCGAAGGTCGAGGACCGGGGAGGAGGAAGACGAGGACGGGTTCCGTGCGGTTCGGCCGTTTGCAGACGCCGCCCCGGCCGGCCGGGTGAGCGGCAGCAGAGACGGCAGACGAATCGAGCCGGTGAGGTCGAGTCGATTTTCTTCCGCTGTGCGCATCCCGCCCGGTACGAGCGGGAGGGGAGACGTCATGAGCGAGTCGAGCGGTCCCGGATCCGGGCGCAGGCGGGCGGCCACCTCCAGCGAGGGAGACCCGGCCCGGTGGCGAGCCGACAGCTGAAGCCGCCCCAGCAGGCGCCGGTCAAAGGAAAGGCGATGAACCTGGGCGGTGGCCGCCACGTCGGGGGCGGCGGGTCCGCCGGTTACGACGACGGTGCCGTTGACGAGGCCGCCGACGGGTCGGCGCAGCCCGGCGGTGTCGAAGAGGGGACGCAGGAGAACGTCGGAGGCCTCAACGAAAACGGAGTCGGACGGTGCGTTGGAGAGGGTGCCCCGGACGCGGAGGGATTGCGGGATGGCCGTCCGCGGCTGGGGGCTCTGCAGGGTCAGCGTTTCGAATACGGCGGCGTCGCGGAACAGATGAATCCGCCCCGGTGCATCGGTCGCCCAGGTGCCGCTCCCCGTTCGCACCACCAGGTCCTGCACGGTGAGCAGGGCGCGGTCGGGCCGGAGGTCGACGCCCACCCGCAGTCGGTACGGCGCCGTGGACGACGGGAGGCGGGGGGCCTTCCCGGAGACTGGGGCTTCCTCCATCTGGGGAAGATCGGAGCGGGGAGAAGGCGGAGGAGAGGCGTCGGCCGGAGGGGAGGGCGTTCCGGCCGTCACGTGCACCCGGCCCGAGCGGTCCGCGTACGCTGCGACCCCGGCGAGCGCCCGAAGCCTTCGGTCGCCGCGGTGGAGGGAATCGGCGCTCCACTCCACGCGCGACCGAAACGTTTCGGGAAGGGGGGCACGGAGGGAGGCAGAGGTGCGAACGGAGAGTCGCAGGCCGGACGCGGCCGATGCTCCCACGGCCAGGCGCCCGGCCCTCGCCTGTGCGGCCAGCGCCAGCGTATCGGCCCCTGCCGTAAGCTGCGACGCCAGCCGAACCGGTGCATCAACGGCCGGCAGGCCCGGCATCCAGGCGCGAAAGACCGACGGCTGGTCCATGTGAAGCGACGTCCGCAGATGGATGGGACGATCGTAGCCGGCAGCCCGAAGCGCGACCCGCACCCGCTCTTGAAGCGCCGCTCTCGGCGAGGCGGTCGTCTGGGCGGCGGAGTCTCGGCCTGCCTCCTTCCTGCCCCCCACCAGCCGGCCGACGGCGGCGCGCTGCCCGACCCGGCCCAACCGGGAGGGGGGCGAGGGGCGAGAGGAGGGCAAGGGGCGAGAGGCAACGGCCGGGGCGGGTTCTTCCGCAGCGGGGGCGCTGCCTTTCCGCTGAACGGCCGCTCCCACGAGCGACGGCCCGTCCGGCCGGGGAGACAGGCTCCGCATTTCGTCGCGAAAGGCGTCGCGCAGGGCAGTGCCCCACAGCCGGCTGAGGTCGGCCAGGGCGGGGAGGGGAACGTCGCCGTCAACCTGAAGGCTGCCGACGCTGCCGTAGAGCCGGATCCGGGGCTCGTCGCTTCGACGCTCGGCAACGTGCAGCGTCGTCCAGTGCGGGGGCAGAACCGTCGTCGAGTCGCTGCGAACGATGGTGGACGTGTCGACGCGAACCGACAGGGTGCCGGCGAGGTCGCCCCACGTCGTTCCCCGCCCCTGCACGGTTGCCACCCCGTTCAGCCGCGTTTGCGGAAGGCCGACGGGCCATTGGCTCAGGTCAAAGCCCAGGCTGGCGAGGGCGAACTGGTACGAGGGAATCGCGCGGGACCCGTCGAAGCGCCCCCGCCCCCGAAACCGCCCGCCGCCGGGCTGGCGGACGTCCACGACCGCCTCGACCGACCCGCCGTCGGCCGTGATCGACGCGTCCAGGGTGTCGAGCGGCTGCCCGGCGAACTGCGACGCATCCAGCTGCACCTGTGCCGTCCCCGCCAGCGCGGAACTGCGGGGACCCCCCTGCCCCGACAGGCGGATCTGTCCGTTCAGGCGGCTCGCGAGGGAGGGCTGCCGCGTCAGGGCGCCCACGTCCAGAGAGTCGGTCCGCAGCGCCGCCCGGTAGGCGGGAGGCGCCTCCGCCGAGCGCTGCACGCGCAGGCTGCCGGCGACGGCACCCTCCGGAGAAACGACGTCGAGCTTCGACTCGACGTCGAAGGTGGGCCGGTCCCGGTTTTTCCAGGCGACCGTCCCGGCCACAAACCCGTCGAACGAAAGATCCGACACCGCCGGCAGGTCGTTCAGAGGCGCGTCCGGCCAGAGCGAGCGCACGTCGGCGGCCCGGAGGCGCGTGTCGCGGACGCGAACCTCGGCGTCGACCGAGTCGGGCAGCCCGAGGACGGTTCCGGAGAGCTGCAGCGTCGACGACCGGTGGGCCACCGAGAGCGTCTCCACGACCAGATCGGAGAGTGGACCCTGAATGTCGGCCTCCAGATCGAGGCGTCCCTGCAGCGCAATCCGGGGCACGACCCCCCGGAGGTCGGCCGGGTCGATCTGGCTTGGCTGCAGGTCGATGTCGAGACGTGGCGCGGCGCCGTTGCGGCGCTGAAACCGGCCGCTGCCGGTCAGGCGAGAACCCGGCGTGGCGAGGTCGATCTGCGTCAGGTTCCATCCCCGCCGGCTTCGGGTTACCTGCGCCTGAAGGCCCGCCACCTGCAGGTTGGCATCCGGCACGTCCATCGACACGTCGTAGACCTCCACGAGCCGCTGTCCGGGCGCCCACTCCAGGGTGGCCTGCGCCTGGAGGTTCCGAACCGACGCATTCGTGTAGTCGAAGAGCCATCCGCGACGAACCGGCTGCGGGACCTCGTGCGGGTTGGCCGTCTGGATGCGCCCCGACCGGATCTGAACGTCGGCCACCGTTACGTCGACGCGCGCTCCTCCGGTTGACGACCCGGTGCGCTCGAAGGCTGCGGCCGCGTTCCAGGATGCGTCCGCCTGCCGACGCAGGAAGAGGGCGGGGCGAACGAGCGTGACGGAGCGAATGGAGAGGGTCCCGCCGAACAGGCTCTGCCACTGCGGGCGGGCAACAACCGAGTCGACGGCCGCAACCACCCCTCCGTCCGGCCCGCGAATCTCCACGTCCGATGCGTACAGGACGTTCAACAGGTTGCCGCGGAGCGTTCCGATCTGGAGGGATCCGGCAAAGCGCTCCGCAAACTGCGCCTGCACCTGCTGGCGGAGTTCGTCGCGACCGACCTCGGTGCGCGTGAGAGCGAAGAAGACGACCGCCCCGAAAAAAAGAAGGTACACCGCCAGTTGCAGGCCGCGCAGCACGGTGCGGGCAACCCGGCGACGTCGGGATCGATCGGCCACGAGCAGGCA
>CAKZLV010000206.1 GCA_937127285.1 uncultured Bacteroidota bacterium | reverse complement strand
GTTGATGGGGTTTGCAGGTGGATCGGGTCGGTGGCCCGGGTGGGGGCTTCTCATGTGGGACGCGATCGGTGCCGCTCCGGGTCGGAGGCTATCGGTGCGTCTGCACAGGGCGATGGTGTCGCTGGGTGTATGGGTCGCGTGTTTTACCAGCCGGGGTGTCCCCTTTTTGACCGGCCAAAAAGGAGACGGAAAAGTCGCACCGCGAAAGGCCCGGGGGACACCTCCTCCGGTGACTGAGCGGGGTGGTAGGTTTCGGCGGTATTGTGGCCAATGCGATTGGCCACATCTGTGCTGTGTGCGGTCGGTGTCGTTTGGGACTTCGGGTGCCGGTCAAACTCCAGGAAGTCGATCTGGGCCGCCTGGAGTCGGGCGCGGTCGGGGCGTCTGCACGGAGTACTGTATGTGGCCTGGTGGGTGACCAACGCGATTGGCCCCATCTGAGGCAGGCACCTGCGGTGACGATGCGGCTGTTCGTGGTTGCCAGTGAGTCCATCGTTTCCGGATCGAGCCGGTGCCCGGTTTGAGATCGGCGATTCTGCTTCCGGATGGCACCGGTGCGGCCAATCGCATGGGCCGCCTGGGCCCGGAATGCGCGTCGCGGTGCAGTCTGTCGTGATGATTTGGACATTGCAGGAGCCGTTCGTCCGGTTCTGTACCTTCACCGCAGTTCCGTCAGGGTGTCGATGATCTGCTCGGGGGTGGCGCGGTGGGTGTAGTCGGCTTCGGCAAAGGCGTAGGCGACGGTCTGGTCGCGGTTGATGACGTAGGTGGCGGGAACGGGCAGGCGCCAGCTTCCGTCGGCGTTTTTCTCGGTGAGGTCGATGTCGAACTCGTCGCGGTAGACGGTCTTCAGATCATTCGGCACGTCGAATACGAGTCCGTACTCGGACGCCACCGCGAGCCCGTCGTCGCTCAGAACGTCGAAGTCGAGTTCGTTCTGGCGCTGCGTCTGAAAGGAGGATTTCGGCGACTGCGGGGAGACGGCAACGAGGTGTCCCCCGGCCTCGCGGATGTCCGTGTGCGCCTCTTGAAGAGCGCGGAGCTCGAGTCCGCAGTACGGACACCAGCCGCCGCGGAAGAAGCTCAGCACCACGGGCCCCTCGTCCAGCCGGTCGTCGAGCGATACGTCCGTCCCTTTCGCGTTTGGCAGCGTAAACGACGGCGCCGTATCGCCGGCCGCGACCGCTCCGGCGGCGACGTTCTCCCGCCGCATGCGGTCGGTCGCCTTCTCGACGACCTCCCAGGCCTCCTCCGACATGTGGGCGCGGGAGGCGAATCGCTGTTCGGCCAGCGCTTCGGTGAGCGACGACATCTGCGAGGTGCGCATGAGGGATGCAGGGGTTGGGAGCAGATCTGTAAAGCGACGGAGGGAGCGGGAATGGCTGCTCGCACCGTCCGTCGACGCAACGATGACCCGGTTCGAATCGCGTGCTGAAATGACCCGCCGAAACCGATCGTTCCTCTCCGTCGGCGGCGTAGCGAGGGTGTTACGCGGGACGGTGTCGAGTTTCGAGTGTCGAGTTTCGAATGTCGAGTGTCGAGTTTCGAAGGGGATGTGGAGAGCCGGGGAGATGGAGAGACGGAGAAGCGGGGAGACGGAGAAACGGGGAGACGGAGATCTTGACTGCCGGCGACAGAGGGCCATCAAGTCCGGTTCCATACGACTCGGAGCGGATCGCGGTCCTGGGCATGCTATTTCACAGATCCGAAACCGTGGCAGGATGCTGGCAGCTACGGCGGCCAATGCGATTGGCCGCTTCTGAGCCAGACCCAACGCTTTCGCCGATCCCTACACCCATCCATCCTTCCACTCATCCACCCTTACACACACCCATCCTTCCATCCCTCCACCCATCCATCCCTCCAGCCCGCGACCGCAGGGAGCGCCCCGGGAACCTGCGGACCGACGGCTGCCGTACCGGAAGCGTGGTCTCCTTTCCAACCATTCCGCCCGTCCTGTGACCGACAACGACCGCTCGATCGTCGGACTCGTGATGGTGTCGCACGCGATGGTGCACACCTACGAGCTGTCGATTCCCATCTTCATGACCGTCTGGCTGTCGGAAATGGGCATGTCGGAGACCCTTCTCGGCGGGGTGGTGACGGCCGGGTACTTTCTTTTCGGGGCCGGCGCGCTGCCGGGCGGGATTCTGGCGGATCGCTGGGGATCCCGTCGCCTCATCGCGGGGTGCCTGGCGGGGATGGGCGGGGCGTTCGTGCTCCTGAGCTGGGCGCAGACGGCCGTCACGATCGCGGCGGCGCTCGTCGTCTGGGGCGGGGCGGCGAGCGTGTATCACCCGGCCGGACTCTCCCTCATCAGCAAGGGCGTCGTGGATCGCGGGGAGGCGCTGGCGTGGCACGGGATTGCGGGAAACGTCGGCATCGCAGTCGGACCGCTCGGGACGGCGCTTCTCCTGCTGGTGCTGGACTGGACCTGGGTTGCCCTCCTCCTGGCCGTGCCGGCGGCGTTTGCGACGGTGTTTGCCCTGTCGGCCTCCTTCGACGAGCATGCGGCCGAGGCGCCGGACGCAGACGCTCGCGGCTCCGGGGCCAGGGCCAGGGAGCTGTGGACCACCTCCCGCCAGCTGTTCGCGACGGGCTTCGCGGCGGTGTTTCTCCTCGTGATGCTCTCCGGGCTCTACTACCGCGGCGCCCTTACCTTTCTACCGGATCTGCTGACGCCCCTCGTGCAGCTGGATCTGCCGGTCGACCTGGACACCGGCCGCTACGTCTACGCCGGACTCCTCCTGGTGGGGATTGCCGGGCAGTATGCCGGCGGGCGGCTCTCGGATCGGGATCACACCGAGCGGGTGCTGGCCGGGGCGTTCGGGATGCTGGCCGTCGTGGCGGCCATCTACCTGCCGGTTGCCCACCTCGGCACCGCTCCTCTCCTCGTCATCAGCGCCGTGCTCGGGTTTTTCCTCTTTCTCGTTCAGCCCCTCTACCAGGCGACCGTGGCCGAGTACACCCCGGTGCATGCGCGGGGGTTGTCGTACGGATTCACGTACCTGGGCGTCTTCGGAATCGGCGCCCTCGGCGCCGTCGTCTCCGGTGCCCTCCTCGACCACTTCTCCCCCGCCGTTCTCTTCGGCGTCCTCAGCGGAATCGCGGTGTTCGGGGTGGGGGTGTGTTTCTGGCTGGCGGCGCGCGCTTCGCGGTTGCGGAGTGCGGGTTGACGGTTGTGAGTTTTGAGTTGCGGGTTTGAGGGCGGCAGGGCCGGACGCTTCCGCTCATGGCGGTGGCTGCCGGTGGGCCTTCCCGGCCTCGCCGGGGAATCGATGAGACGGGGAATCGATGAAACGGGGAGACGGGGAACCGGGGAAGACGGCCGGTCCGCTGCGTGCACGTTCAGGTCTAACGATGCTGTTGGATCTGGAAGGAATGATGAACCGGGGGCTCAGGGGGGTCGTTGGCGGAGCGTGTTGTGCCTCCCTTTTCTTCACCGACTCCGCTGCGACCATGACCATTGGCGACGACGCCCGCGAGGCCTTTAACGAACTGGACCTGGAGCGCGAGGACCTGCTGCTCGCCGCCAAGTCCGTCGCGCAGTCCATCATCGACGACAGCCGGGAGAGCGACGAGCCGCTCTCGGGGATGCTCTACGACGTGTGGGGACTCTACAACGACGGCATGCCCAAGTGCCGCTGGACCGCCCCGTACGAGAACGAGGACATCGTCTTCAGCGGCCAGTTTCGCGTCGAGGGCTCCGACGCCTTCGTCGTCCGCCGCACCGTCATCACCCGCCAGGACATCATCGACTTCCTCCGCGCGCTGAGCGGCAACGGGATTCGGATGGAGCGGTGAGGGGTGGGCGTTTGGCGTTGGGACGTTGGACGTTGGGACGTTGGACG
>CAKZLV010000205.1 GCA_937127285.1 uncultured Bacteroidota bacterium | reverse complement strand
ACGCTCAACGTCCAACGCTCAACGTCCAACGCTCAACGTCCAACGCTCAACGTCCGACGTTCAACGCCCCAACGAATTACAGACGATCAGGCGTCCTCCACCCGAAAAGAGGGCAGGTGCACGCTCCACGTCAAGGCGGCGACGCGGAGGGTGAAGACGGCGGCAATGGTGAGGGCGGCGACGCCGGGGTCGGGCACGGCCGTGCCTTGCAACAAGACGTAGAGGGTGCCGCCTCCCAGCGCCGCTGTGGCGTAGATCTCCCGGCGCAAAATAAGAGGCGTCCCGTCGCAGAGAACGTCCCGAATCATGCCGCCGACGGTCGCCGTCGTGGCGGCCATCATCACCACGACGATCGGGGGAACCCCTACCCCCATCGCGACCTTTGCGCCGACGACCGAGAAGACGGCGAGTCCGAACGCGTCGGCCACTTCCAGGGCCTGGCGCGGGGGGCGAAAGAAGGACGTGTAGAGAAAGGTGAGCCCGCCGGCGCCGGCGATGACGCCCAGGTAGCGCAGGTCCTGAATCCAGAACACCGGATGCCGGTCCAAGAGCAGGTCCCGGACCGTGCCGCCCCCGACGGCCGTCACGGCCGCAATGACGAGCACTCCGAACCAGTCCATGCGCCGGCGTCCCGCCGCCAGTGCACCCGAAATGGCGAACACGGCAGTGCCGAAAAGGTCGAGCACGTAGAGAACCGCATCCGGAGCGAGAGACATCCGATCGAGCCGGGACGAAGGAGAGAACGACGAAGAAGTGAACGCTACCGACGCATCATCAGTCCGCTTCAACGGCGGCTCTACGGTGGTTCTCCCCCTTCACGAACGTTTCGCGGCCTTGCAGAGACGCAGCGGGTGCAGGCTGTCCATGTCGCACCGGACCGATGATTCATGTGCTGGCGGCAGCGCGTCGAGGTCGGGTGGATCGGGTCGGTTCAGGGCGACGTAGTCGGTAAGAGGCTCGAGCGCCTCCAGGTAGGGGCACACGGCCGGCCGGGGCGGTTCGCGACGATGCGATGGCAGATCTTGTGCCGGGACGGCTGGATGTGGCCGAGCGGCGACTTCGGGAGAGTCTGAGCGTGTTCCGATCCGTTCACGGCACCCCTCATCCCGAAATCGAGGACGTCCCTGCGGAAGACGCACCGGGCATCCGAGAGCGAAGGATCAAGGCTGGCGACGCGTGACGAATAGCTCGCGAGGGCCTTCTTCTGCTCCCGAGGAGAATGGGTGTCCACCGAGGACAATATGTATCCAGATCCTTCCTCGACGACGGGGGGCGGCGCACGCCGCGCCAGAACACACCGGATCGGATGATGCGTTCCACCCAGTCCGTTCCCTCGGTATGTTGGTCGGATCATGAGCCGAACGCTTCTCCTTCTCGCCGGCACGGCGCTCGTCCTTCTCCTCCTCGTCTTTTGGCTGTCGCTCCCGACGCCCGTCACGGAGGCGGCGCGCGCCGTGCGTGCGGGCGGCGACCTGACGGTTGACACCGCCACGACGGACGCCTTTGCCGTGGCGGCTCCGGGCCTGGCTCCCTCCCAGAAGCAGCGCTTCGCGATCGGACGCGATGCGTTCAACGCCACCTTCGTGCCCGCAGACGATGCCGCCCGGGGCGGACTGGGGCCGCGCTTCAACAGCGCCTCCTGCGAGTCCTGCCATCTTCGCAACGGCCGGTCCAGCCACCAACTCGTCCTGCACGTGAGCCTGCCCGGTGCCGGACCGCACGGCGGACCGCGTCCGATTCCGGGCGTCGGCACCCAGCTGCAAAACCAGGCGGTTAGCGGGTTCGAGCCGGAGGGCCGGATCGACCGCTCCTACCGAGACAGCACCGTGTCGCTTGCAGGGGGCGAACGGGTAACCCTGCGGGTTCCCCGCATGTCCGTTGCGAACGCGGGCCGTCGCTTTCCGCACAACGCGCAAATCTCTCCGCGGGCTGCACTCCCGGTGTTCGGCATGGGGCTCTTGGATGCTGTATCGGACACGACGCTTCAAGCGATCGCCCGACGCCAGGCAGCCGACGGCGATTCCATCTCCGGCCGCCCGAATCACGTCTGGAATCCCGCAACCGGACGCATGGAGACGGGCCGGTTCGGCTGGAAGGCCACCCAGGCGACGCTTCGGCAGCAGACGGTCGATGCCTTCCACGTCGACATGGGAATTACGCCACCGGGCCACCCGGTTCCGGATGGAGCGGACGACGCCCCGGAGATCTCGCGGCGGATCGTCGATGCCACCACGTTCTACACCCGGAGTCTCGCGGTTCCCGCCCGACGCCACACGAACCGGGAGCGGGTTCGGCGCGGGCGGGAGGTCTTTGAGCGCATCGGCTGTGCCACCTGCCACCGGCCCACGATGACGAGCGGGCCGTCGCCCGAACTGTCGGCCGCGGCTCATCAGACGTTCAGCCCGTTCACCGACCTGCTGCTCCACGACATGGGGCCGGCCCTCGCGGACGGACGTCCCGCCTTTGAGGCGTCCGGCAGCGAATGGCGGACCCCGCCGTTGTGGGGTCTGGGCCTGCGCGAGCGGGTTCAAGGCCACAGCGAGTACCTGCACGACGGGCGGGCCCGAACCCTGCTTGAAGCCATCCTCTGGCACGGGGGAGAGGCGCGGCCGACGCGCGAGCGGTTCCGGGATCTATCGGAAGCGGACCGGGGCGCTCTTCTGCGATTCCTCCGATCGCTGTAATCTGCGGCTCGGCGCATCGGATGCGGGGATCTCCGACGCGGTCGCCTTCCGACCCGGTCTCACCGCAACCGGATCCGTTCCCGGCGATCGCTCACAGCCCGATGTCTTCCGCCGGGTTGTCCTGAAAGGTGCCGGCCTTCTCGACGTAGCGGTTGAAGGTCTCCCAGCTCTTGTGTCCGGAGTGCTCCTTGACGCGACGCTCGGCCTTGCCGGCGCGAATCGCCTGCGTAATGAACCCGGCACGGAGGGAGTGGGCAGAGTATCCCTCGGGGTCGAGACCCACTCGTTCGGCATGGCGCTTCAAGATCTTCGAGACGTACTGCGCCGTCAGGGCCGTCGAACCGATCGACTCTCCCCGATAGAACCGGCGGAAGATGGGTCCGTCGAACGGGCCCTCGACGTGGCGGGCCGCCGCCTGAATCCACGTGCGGAGCGCCGTCACCGGACACGTCTCTTTGTTGGAGCCGTAGGGGAGCCCCTTTGTCATGCCGGCCGCTTCCTGGTCGGTCTTGCTCTGGCGAATCGTGATGTTGACGCCTTCGCCCGGGATGAACTCCAGGTCTTGCGTGTTCAGGGCGACGATCTCACTTCGCCGCAGGGCGCCGGTCCACCCCACGAGAAGAATCGCCCGGTCGCGGAGAGAGGTGAGTGTGAGGCGTCCGGTCGGGCCGTCGTCCGACCCGTTGTAGCGGGGAAGGTGCTCGACGATCTTTTTGAGATCCTCGACGAGGAGCGGCGTCGCCCCGTCCTGCTGCCGCGTTTTCTCGCGGACGATCCCTTTCCAGATCGGGCGGAGCGGCCCCTCCGCGACGGTTGCCGGCGAGTCGTATCCCTCTTCTTTGTGCACCGACGCGATGGCGGCCAGACGGCGTTCGAGGGTCGCCAGACTCAGGTCGTCCGCTCTCGCCCCAAGATAAAGGCCGATCGTCTCGGGCTCGGCGGGAAGCCACTCTCGCCCGTAGCGGTCGCACCAGTGCCGGAAGTCCTCCAGGTCCGCTGCGTAGGCGCGGATCGTGTTCTCGGCCTTGCTTTTCGAGGCAAACTCCTCGAGGCGACCCAGGCTGTGCTCCAGCTCATCGAGGAGTTCGGGATCCGCGAGGTCGCCGGGCCCGTCGGCGAGCTTCGGCAGCTGCCCGTCCGTCTCAGAGGCATCCGATTCGGAAACATCCGACTCGGAAGCGTCCGGCCCGGAGGCATCTGGGTCGAGAGACGGCTCGGAGGGGGGTTCGGACTCGGACATCAAGTGCGTGGCAGGTCAGGTTGGGTTCGAGCAGAGGATATGTCGTCCCCGTGAGGAGACAACCCCGATGGCGGGAGGATCGAGGTACTACAGACGCGACAGGATCCGCGGGTCGAGGTCGAGCGGGCGGCTGTTGCCGACGGTTACGGCATCGCTGAAGTCGGCGTGGGAGGGATTCAGGACGACGTTCCACCCCTCGGGAAGCGTCACGGAGGGAACCCGGAGGGCGACGGAATCACCGGCCGTCAACCACCGGTCTCTGTAGGAGCGGGAGACCGGACCCGGGGGACGCCGGTCCCACCCGTCCGGAAATTCGTCCCGATCCGGCCGAAGGAGGGCGCGGTCGTCAATGTCGGCCGGCGCGTAGACCATTTCCTGCAATCGTTTCATGGATCCGGCGCCGGCGATCATCTCGAGGGTGGCGAGTGCGAGGTTGTCCGCCGCGTAACTGACGAGCCGTCCCCGGCTCGCCCATCGGCTGCTCGCCTGCAATCCGCTCCGTCCCGAGTACGGGTCGACGGCGTACGTGCGGTGTACGATGCGAAAAACACGGAGTGTGGACACGTGGAGGCGGGGACGATCCGACAGCATGCGTTCTGCGCCGCCCGGCGGTTACGCTGGATGGCCGTGCTGCAGGCCGCGCAGGAGGTCGCGAACGACCCGCGCACCCGGATCCGTTTCCGCCATTTCGAGCGGACGGGCATCGCCAAGGCGATAATTCGATTCGTGCATCCAGTCGGCCGCCTCGTCTACGGAGCCGAACGTTTCCGCTGCCTGGGCGAGCAGGCGAGTAAACCGAACGGCCCGTTCCGCCTCTACCGTTCCGAGGTCCTTTCCGGCGTTTCGGTACCGGGCGTACGTGCTGCGCGATCGCCCGAGAAGATGCGCCGTCTCGGCGTCGGTCAGGTCCAGCGTCTCCTGCAGGTAAACGGCAAGGTCCACCGAGAGTCCCTTCCGGATCTGGGCGTCGGCCTCGGGGTCGTCCCAGGTGGCAACCCGTTCGAGCCAGGGATGCGCATCGATCGCCGGTGGGGCGGGGGAGGAGGTGTCGCCCGGCTTCGTCGCCGCTGAACCCATGATGGAGGGCCCGGTTCGGGCTTTTCGTTCAGGTAACACATCGTGGCGTCTCGCTTGCGCGTTCACGACGCCGTACGGCGCGATGTTCCCGGTGCGACGACCTGTCCGTCCGTCTACAGCCTGGACGCGTTCCGCCGAATCCTGTTCAATCGTCTGGACGATCTCGTCGACTTTATCCGTGATCGTTAGGCGACTCGCGTGAGACGCATCGTCTGAACGCCGCTCCAGAAGGGAAAAGACCGGTTTTGGGCCGCATCCAGGAACACCTCCTGGATGATTGCCGCCGTGTATCCTCTCCTACGGAGCGGGCTCTCCGGAGTGCGCGGACAGATGGGCCGGGGAGCCCTTGCTCCGAGCTTCGCGCTGGCCCAGGGCTCGTTGGAGCGCGTACAGGTCTTGCTGGAGGCGCCGGATCAGCCGCGTGCGCACGGTGGAGTTCAGCGTGCCGGCCGACCCGTTCTGAAGGGCCGTCAGAGCCCGTTCGTGATGGCATCGGGCCCGCTCGAGGTCCTCCGTCGACCGCGTGCGGAGGGGGCGAGATCGCGAGGGATCCTCGGAAGATTCTCCGTGCGGGCCACCGGGATGGAGGACAAGCGACGTACCGGGCGAGCGAGAAGCCATAATCGGTAGATGACAGTGGGCAGATAACGGAAGAGATGAGTCCGTGCGCTGGAAGCGCTACCAACACGGACGGAAATAGAAACAAAACGCCTGCCAGACCGACCTCAGGTTGCCCAGTGGCATGATGGCGCCGGGGGCTCCCCGATCCACTCCGTTCGTGTCTGGTGGAAGGGAGACGTTCCATCGAAAGCCGAGCATCATCGAAAGCCGAGCAGCAGGATCTGAGTGTGTGAACCGGTGCAAACCGTTACCGCACATATGTAACGGTTTACGCATATCGACGGGTTGGCACGGACCGACCGAAAACCGTCGCTCGATGATGCGTTCTTCAAATGTCCGTGAATGAAGGGTGCTGTCGTCTTTACCGGCGTGAACCCGTACGGCGCATCACCGAACCCCGACGAAGAAGATTCGACCCGTGAGTACACCCGAAACGCTGCAAACCGACGTCCTCATCATTGGTGCTGGAGGTGCCGGCCTCCGTGCCAGCATTGAACTGGCCGAGAACGGGGTGGATACCCTCGTTCTGGGGAAACGCGCCCATGGCGATGCCCACACGATCTGGGCAGCCGGCGGCATCAACGCCGCTCTCGGGAGCCTCGACCCCGAGGACCGCTGGGACATTCATGCTGCTGATACCCTAAAGGAAGGCCACTTCGTGAATGACGCGACGGCCGTCGAAACCCTCTGCCGCCGCGCCCCGGCGCGCATCCGCGAACTGGCGGAATGGGGCATGCAGTTCAGCCAGACCGAGGACGGCAGCATCAACCAGCGCTATTTTGGCGCTCAGTCGTTTCGGCGCACCTGCTTCGTCGGCGACCGCACCGGCGCGGCGCTGATGGACACCCTCGTCCGCAAGGCGAAATCCCTCGGGGTTCCGTACCGTGAAAACCTCTTCATCACTGACCTGGCGGTTTCGGACGGTCGTGCCGCCGGCGCCATCGGGTTCGACATCGACCGGGGCGTTCCGGTAGCGATCGACGCGAACGCCGTCGTCATCGCCGCCGGCGGGCACACGTCGCTCTACCGGCGGAGTTCGTCGCGGCCCGATGAAAACACCGGAGACGCACAGGCCCTCGCCTTCAACGCCGGCGTGCCGCTTCGGGACATGGAGTTCGTTCAGTTCCACCCCACGGGCAAGGTGAAGCCGGAGGAAGAAGCCGGCCACCTCGTTACCGAAGCCGTTCGCGGAGAAGGCGGCCGGCTCTACAATACGGAAGGTGAGCGCTTCATGGAGCGCTACTCTCCGAAGCAGATGGAGCTGGATGCGCGCGACGTAGTCGCCCGCGCCAACGACCGAGAGATCCGCGAAGGGCGCGGGACGGAGAACGACGCCGTCCTGCTGGACATCTCTCACCGCGACGACGACTACGTTCACGAGCGCCTGCCGCGGATGGTGGAGGAGTTTGCCGAGCACGGCGTCGACATCACGAAGGAGCCGATGGAAGTGGCGCCGACGGCGCACTACGCCATGGGCGGCATCGAGGTCGACTCCGAGACGGGGATGACCTGCGTCGACGGTCTCTACGCTGTGGGCGAGTGCACGGCCGGCGTTCACGGGGCCAATCGTCTCGGCGGCAATTCCCTCGTGGAGACGGTCGTCTTCGGCGAACTGGTCGGCTCGCACATTACGGAGACGCGTCCGTCGGGGGCTCCGCTCTCGGACGCGCAGGTTCGCGAGGCGGTCGACGGGCAAGAAGCCCGCGCTGCTGCCGACGGCCGTCACCGGCCGGAGGCGCTTGTCGACGAGCTGCGCGAGGTGATGTGGACCGGCGCCGGCATCATCCGCGATGAGGACGGCCTGATCGAGGGGCTGCGCCGCCTGCAGCAGCTGCAGGAAAAGGCTCAGGACCTCAACGTGCAGGCCGGTCGCACCGAGCGGCGCTACGAGTGGGCGAACAACCTCCGCTTCATGCTCACAACCGCGGAGACGATCCTGCGCAGCGCGCTGGAGCGTCCGGAGTCCCGCGGCGCGCACTACCGAAGCGACCACGAAGAACGCGACCCCGCCTGGAAGAAGAACATCCGCTGCCTGCCGGAAGGCGACGGCGGGATGACGATCGAGACGGTGCCGGCTGACGAGCCGTCGAAGAGCGTCG
>CAKZLV010000204.1 GCA_937127285.1 uncultured Bacteroidota bacterium | reverse complement strand
AACGCCGAAACGCCCAACGACGAAACGCCAAACGACGAAACGCCCAACGCAAAACCCACAACCCTCAACCCTCCAACCCAAAACCCAACCCCAACCCGCCGTGGGAATATTTGACAGTTTGAAAGACGCCTTCTCCGATTCCGACGACGACGATGCGTCGGAAGAGCCCATCACAGACATCACGCTGGACCAGCTTCGCGAGGGGTATCTCCTCGACTATGAGATGCGGACGTGGGAGGTCGTCACCCACGCGACATACGATTACGAAGGCTGGCCCGCCGACGAGTGGACCCTCGAAAACGGCGATGACACCCTGTTCCTGGAGTACGAGGACGACGATGGCGACATCTTCAGCCTGTCTCGCCCCGTCGACCTGGCCGACGTGGAGTCCGACGGCGAACCGCTGCGCGCGCGGGTCCGCGACGGCAGCGATCCGCCGTCTTCAGTAACGTGGGAGGGAACGACGTACGACCTGGAGGAGGAAGGACCGGCCACGCGAACGGTCGACGACCGCACGCAGGAGCTCTACTACTGGGTGTACACGGCCGGCGACGACTTCCTTGCCCTCGAGCGCTACGGCACGAGCGACTGGAACTCCTACGCCGGCCGCGAGGTCGAGCCCTATGAATTCGACAACATCCTTCCGCGCGGCGAGGAGTGATCGCGGTCCTTGCCGGTGTTCTCGTCGTGCGCGGGAGGGCGAACGGCTGCACCCCGCACCGACAGGAGATCAGCATGCTCACGCGAATCAAAGACTATCTGGAGGCCTTCGGTCGCACCTTTCGCGAGATCGGGCTGCACCGCCTGCTCTTCGCGGTCGTGGCGCTCGTCATCTTCGGGGCGATCGGTCTGTGGATCACCGAGCCGGCGGTGGACATCACGAACGCCATGTGGTGGAGCATCGTAACGCTCACCACGGTCGGCTACGGAGACATCTCCCCGGCGACGCCCGGCGGCCGCATCGTGGGCGCCATCCTGATGATTCTGGGGATCGGCGTCCTGGGCGCTTTTACCGGCCAGGTGGCCTCCCTGCTTACCGAACGCAAACGTCTGAAAGAAAAAGGACTGCTCGTGGATTCCCACCTCTCCGGTCACATCATCTTTTCAGGCTGGAGCCCCCGCGCGAAAGCCGTCTTGGACACGATTCGAGCCGACGACCGCGGCGCCGATCGCCCCGTCGTGCTCATCGCCGAGCGGGAGGAGTCGCCGGTGCGCGATCAACATCTGACCTTCATCCAGGGCAAGACAAACAGCGACACCCTGGAGCGCGCCAACATCGACACCGCCGACACCGTCCTCTGCTTCGCGGATCCGGACCTCGACGAAGAAGCGCGCGACGCGAAGGTGGTCCTGCACCTGCTGACGGTCGAGAGCCTGAACCGCGACGCCTACACGATTGCCGAGGTCGAACTGGCCAGCAGCATCGAGCACTGCCGGCACGCCAATGCCGACGAGGTGATCGTGGGCAGCGAGTTTACGAGCCACCTCATGAGCCGCGCCAGCATGGATCACGGCATCTCGAACGTGATCTCCGAGATGATGAACCCGCGCACCGGGATGGAGATCTTCAAGGTGCCGCTGGAGGGATCGATGGCCGGCGCGTCGTTTGGGACCGTGCTTCGTCGCGTCAAGGAGGAACACGACTGCATCGTGCTGGGCATCGAGGCCAATCAGAACGGCACCCGGCACGTGATCACCAATCCGGACCTCGATCACGAAATGGGGGGCGGCGACTTCCTCATCGTCGTCGGCGACAACGGAACCAAGCGCCTAAAGCAGCAGGATTAGCCTGAAGCACCAGGATTAGAGGGAGGCCCATACAACCGGATCCAATCGCATCTTGGCGACGGGGGGCGTAACCTTCTCGCCGCCGTATTCGTGCATCGGATGCTCTCGGATGTACGGATTTCTCTCGATCACAACGACTTCCGCCATGGGCCTGACCCGCCGCCTCCGCCGTATCGCCCGCGCCCAGATTGGTGACCTCTGGAGTCGCTCGACCGACCGGGACGACCGGCCGGAGGCGTGGGCCGATGACCTGAACCCCAGCGCTACCGACACGGCGTCGACAGACGGCTCGACGGATACCCCGGCGGTGCCCGACGACGTCGCGCGGGCCTACCGGGCACTGGAGGTGCCCGTGGGGAGCGACCGGGAAACCGTCAAAAAAGGCTATCGCCGCGTCATGAAGGCCTACCACCAGGATCGCTTCGACGAAGACCCCGAGCGGCGCGAAATCGCCGGAGAGGTCTCTCAACGCCTCAACGCCGCCTACGAGACCGTGACGACGTACCTCGACGAGCGAGACGGCTGACCGGTAGGAACGACTTCGTCGTCAATCGTGAGTCGTAGATTGTGGCTCGTACATCCCGACTCCCCAATCCGAACCGCCCAACGCCCAACGCCCCAACGCCCAACCCAAAACCCACAACCCGAACCCCACAACCTGACCCCCCATTCGTCATGGAAGCGACACGCACCGAGCAGGACGCCGAAGTATTTCAGACCATCCGCAACTACGTCGGCGACATCGGCCTCGTCATCGCCAAGACCGACGCCGAGGAGGCGCTGCTGGTCGTCGAGGACGAGGATCGCGGGATCAGCAACATGGTGATCGACTGCGAAGACCCGATTCTGGAGATCCAGCAGGCGATCATGGGCGTTCCGGAGGGAGCCGACCCGTCGCACCTCTACGAGCGACTTCTGAAGATGAACGGCACGCTCGTCCACGGCGCGTTCACCCTGAGCGAGGACGGCACGCAGATACGCTTCCGGGACACCCTTCGCCTCGCCACGCTCGACCTCGAAGAACTCCGCGGCACGATCAACGCCCTCCACTTCGCCATTGAAGAGTACGGAGACGAACTCGTCGCCCTCCGACACGAACTGGACGGCTGAAGACTCCCTTCCAGGTATGGGGTCCTCGCTACGCGTGAGAGCGAAGAGATCGGCACGGGCCCTTCTCTTCGCCCCGCACCGAGTCCCCAAGCCCGAGTACCCAGTACCGAATACCGAGTACCGAATACCGAATACCGAGTACCAAATCCCGAGTACCAAATACCCAGTACCGAATACCGAATCCCGAGTCCCCAATCCCCAACCCCGACCGACCCCTATGAGTTTGTTCAAACGCGCGATTGATCTGTTCAAGTCGGAAGCCAATTCGGCGCTCGACGAAGCCGAGAACCCCGAGAAGATGCTCAAGCAGGGCATCCGGGATCTGAAAGAGGATCTGCGGGATGCCATGGAGGCGCTCGCCGAGACGAAGTCCGTCGTCAACAAGCTGGAGCGGGATCTGAACGAGAAGACGAACCGCGCTGAGAAGTACCAGCGCGACGCGAAGAAGCTGCTTCAGAAGGCCAAGAGCGGAGACATGGACGAGAGCAAGGCGGAAGAGCTGGCCCGCAAGGCGCTGGAAGCGAAGCGCCAGGCCGAGAGCGAGGCCGAGGGCCTGCGCTCCAGTTACGAGTCGCAGAAAAAGCAGGCCGATCAGCTGCAGCAGCAGGTCAGCAAGCTGAAGCAGAAGATCAGCCAGTACGAGAGCGAGCTCACCACATTGCGTGCCCGGTCGAAGGCCGCGACGGCCTCCCGCAAGGTCAACGAGCAACTCGCCCAGAGCGACAGCGACGGCACGATCTCGATGATCGAGCGGATGAAGGAGAAGGTCGAGAAGGAGGAAGACCTCGCGGCTGCCTACGGCGACATGGCCGAAGAAGACAAGAGCGTCGACGAAGAAATCGACGCCGCCCTCGAAGGCGCCTCCACGTCCGACACCGACGACGAACTCGCCGCCCTGAAGGCGGAACTCGATAAGTAATGGGTGGACGCATGAGGGTTGGGAGTGTGGAAGGTTGGGGGTGTGGGCGCGTTTGTAACCAATCGTCACGCTGCCTGATCGGGGTACGCTGCAGAACGCCCAACCGCCCACACGCCCATCCGCGCAGACACGAACCAACGAGCGATCTGCTATGCCTCCAGAACCAACGCCAACTCAATCGCCGGCGCCCCCAACCACCCGTGGCCTGCATCTGATCGGGGAGTTGTACGGGGCGGAGGGGTTGTCGGACGTCGATCACGTGGCGGCGTCGCTGGAGGCGGCGGCGAAGGCGTGCGGGGCGACGATCCTCGACACGCGCCTGCACCCGTTCGACGAGCACGGCGGGGTGACGGGCGTGGTGCTCCTGGCCGAATCCCACATCACGATCCACACCTGGCCGGAGCATGCCTACGCGGCGGTAGACGTCTTCCTCTGCGGCGACTGCGACCCGGCCGATAGCCTCCCGATCCTCAAAGAGGCCTTCCGCCCCGATCGCATGACAACACAGACGATTGAACGGGGGTAGGGGTTTGGGCTTGGGAGCGTGGGGGCTTGGGAGCGTGGGGGCTTGGGAGCGTGGGGGCTGTGGAGGCTTTGGAGGCTTGGGGGCTGTGGACGCTTGGGAGGTGCTGAGAGGGCGCGGTTCAACGGTTTTCGCCGGTTACCCTTCGGGCCTGTAACGGTGTGGAGCGTGGCCGCTCCTAAGAGTCCGGCGTCCGCGCGTCGGGGGGACGATTCTTCCGCGACATCTCCTTTTGATCCATCTGTTGAGACCAGCCATGCATTACGACTACGACGTTCTCGTGCTCGGTGGCGGGGCGGCCGGGCTTTCCGCCGCCGGAATCGCCACGAACCTCGGTGCCAAAACGCTCATGGTCGAGCGCGAGAAGCTGGGGGGCGACTGCACGTGGACGGGCTGCGTGCCCAGCAAAACCCTCCTGAAAGCCGCGAAGGTCGTCCATCAGGCCCGTACCGCCAGCCGCTACGGTCTCACAGATACCGAGATGGAGGTCGACTTCCCGGGCGTGATGGAGCACGTCCGCTCCGTCCGCCAGGAGGTGTACGAAGACGCCGACGCGCCGGAGATCTTCGAAGACATGGGCATCGACGTGCGGCACGGCACGGCGCACTTTGTCGACGGCCACACGGTCGCGATTCGCGGCGCCGACGGCAACCGGCAGCAGGTAACGGGTCGCTTCATCGTGATCGCTACCGGCGCCTCCGCGTTCGTCCCGCCGATCGACGGCATCGACCGGGTGCCGGTTCTCACCAACGAAGACCTGTTCGATCTCGAGGAACTCCCCGACCGTCTCGCCATCGTCGGCGGCGGGCCGATTGGGACGGAGATGGCGCAGGCCTTCTCGCGACTCGGCAGCGACGTGACGGTGATCGACATGGCGGACGGCATCTTGCAGAACGACGACCCGGAGCTGTCGGGACGCCTGCGGGAGATCCTCGAAGATGAAGGCGTCCGCTACGTGTTGAACGCCCAGGTGGAGGGGGTGACGGCGAGCAACGGCACGGTGGCCGTGGCCGCCGAGCAGGACGGGTCATCCGTCACCGTTGAGGCCGACCGGCTGCTTCTGGCCACGGGGCGCACGGCGAACGTCGACGGACTTCACCTCGACGCTGCCGGCATCGAAACCAGCCGGCGCGGCATCACCGTCGACGACCGATGCCGCACGAATCAGACACACATCTACGCCGTCGGCGACGTGACGGGGCGCTACCAGTTTACCCACATGAGCGGGCACATGGCAAAGGTCGCCGTCACGAACGCGATTCTGAAGGTCCCCTCGACCATCGACAGCGACCACGTCCCGTGGGTCACCTACACGGAGCCGGAGCTTGCCCACGTCGGCGCGCGCGAATCGGATCTCGAAGAAAGCGACGTCTCGCACCGGACGTACCGGTTTCCGTTCAGCAAGCTCGACCGGGCGATTACGGAGGGGGAGACGGAGGGCCTCATCAAGGTGCACGTGAAGGACCTCACCGGCAAGATCTTGGGCGCGAGCGTGCTCGGCGCGCACGCCGGCGAGCTCATCACCTCGTTTGCGATTGCGATGCGAAACGGCGTCACGCTCCGCAACATCGGCGATACGATCCATCCGTATCCCGCGTGGGGGGAGGGCGTGCGCCGGGTGGCCGACCAATGGTACGTCCAGAAGCAGTCGCCCGCCATCACCCGCGCGCTCAAGACCGTCTTCGGCTACCGCGGTCCCGTCATCGAGCCGGACCCGGAGAAGATTATTTGATTCCGTTTCCGAGTGGGAGGCGCTGGATTTCGGACGATTCAGCTTGACCTCGCGGCCCTGTTTGAACCCAACGGCTCCGCCATGAACGTTTTCGCGTTCGAGGGTCGGATGATGAGAGCGGAAAGAAGGCCGAAATGAACGCAAAGCGCCGATCATCGGGAGAAGGTCGAGGGCGCGTGGGGATGATCTACGCGCAGAAAGTCGGAGCTCGACACGGGCCTCTGAAACCGGAAGGGCGTCGCGCGTAAGATACACGCCGCGCTCGACGAAACTTGTCCGATTGGGTTTCGCGAGCGCTCGCCGTTCGTACCGATCAACACGCTCCGACTGAATGAACGATTCCGCCAAGGACTTTCTCTTTGACCTGCTCGACACCCCGAGCCCGACCGGATTCGAAACGCCGGGACAGCGCGTCTGGGCCGATTACGTTCGCTCCTTTGCCGACGACGTGCAGGCCGATTCCTACGGCACCGCCTGGGCGACCCTGAACGGCTCGGCGGGCGACGACGCGCCGTGCCTGATGTTCGACGCCCACGTCGACGAAATCGGCTTTATGGTGCGTCACATCACCGACGACGGATTCATCTACGTCAACCGCATCGGCGGCTCCGACCGCGCGATCGCCCGCGGACTCCGCGTGCGCATCCTCGGCGACGACGGCCCCGTCACCGGCGTCGTGGGCAACACCGCCATCCACATCCGCGACACCTCGAACGAGAAGACGCCGGAGGTGCACGAACTCTTCGTGGACGTGGGGGCGAAAGACAAGGACGGGGTGCAGGAGAAAGGCATCCGCATCGGTCAGCCGATGGTCTTCGACGTCGGGCCGACGGAGCTCTCCGACACCCGCATCACGAGCCGGGCGATCGATAATCGCCTCGGCGGCTTCATCATCGCGCAGGCCCTCGAACGCCTCGCGGAGGACCGTCCGGCCTGGCAGGTGGTTGCTGCGAACAGCGTCCAGGAGGAGATCGGCGGGCACGGAGCGCAGATGATTACGCACCGCCTGCGGCCGGATCTCGCCCTGGCCTTCGACGTCACCCACGCGACCGACTCGCCGGGAATCGACAGCAAGAAGGAGGGCGAAATCAAGATGGGCGAGGGGCCGACCGTCACCCACGGCACGGCCAACCACCCGCAGGTCGTGGAGCGCCTCATGCAGGTGGCCGACGAGAACGACATCCCGCTCCAGCACGAAACGAGTGCCCGCCGCACCGGCACGGATACCGACTCCATCTTCAAGACCCGCAGCGGCGTGCCCAGCGCCCTGCTCTCCGTGCCGCTCCGCTACATGCACTCGACCGTCGAGATCATCGACACCGAAGACGTGGAGCAGTGCATCCAGCTCTACGTCGCCTTCACCCGGTCGCTCACGCCCGACGACCACTTCGGAGTGGAGCTGTAGACGCACCCCCGTACGCATCAACGCAGTTCCAGAAAGGCGGCGAGGCCCCGGGCCGAAGCCGCCTTTTGTTCGGTGTTCGGTATTGGGTACTCGGTATTCGGTATTCGTTATTCGGTATGGGGTACTCGGTATTCGGTATGGGGTACTCGGTATTCGGTATTCGTTATTCGGTATTGGGTACTCGGTATTCGGTATTGGGTACTCGGTGTTCGGGGGAGGGGTATTGGGCATTGGTCACTGGGCATTGGTCACTGGGCATTGGTCACTGGGCATTGG
>CAKZLV010000203.1 GCA_937127285.1 uncultured Bacteroidota bacterium | reverse complement strand
TCGGGTGCGGGG
Source organism: uncultured Bacteroidota bacterium (assembly GCA_937127285.1). Taxonomy (GTDB): domain Bacteria; phylum Bacteroidota; class Rhodothermia; order Rhodothermales; family Salinibacteraceae; genus CAKZLV01. The sequence goes on along the minus strand of CAKZLV010000203.1, from coordinate 11,606 downwards.
GGCACGGGGCCTTTCCGCAATCAGTTGAGGAACGGACAAGGGGAGTACGGAACGGGTCGTGAGAATCCCGCGACCTCTCCTTCTACGTAGTCCTTCCGAGTAGGGTGGTTGGGTCGGGTCTGTACCTCCCGAGTCCTCTCGTCTTTGGAGCGAGAAGAACGTACCTGGAGACCCGGGTCGACCCGGCGCGTTGGGGTTCGTCGGTTCCGGTCGATGACGGACCGAATCCCCGACCGGTCGTGTGGGGAGCGTCAACGGATGATGGCCGATTCCTTACAATCCGTGGCGGATTTTCCTGCCAGCGCCCGGGGAACCGAGACCCCTCCGTGAAGGATTCGAAGACCCGGTGCCGGCATACCCGATCTCTCCCGTTCTCTCCATCACTGGAACGCACACAGCCATGGGGCAAGAAGTACGACTGTTTGAAAGCGAAGAGCGAATGACGCGATCGGACGTGGCGGCGTTCGTTCGGCAGGTGGCGGACAAGATTGAATCCGGCCACGTGGTCCTTCGCCAGGGCGAGCAAGAAATCACCCTCGATCTACCGGCGCACGCGACGCTGGAGGTCGAGGTCGAAGACGAAGACAAAGGGGCGAGGGGGATCGAGCACAGTCTGGAGTTGGAAATCACCTGGTTCGATGACGACCAGGACGGTCCGCTGGAGGTCGGATAGCCCCTTGCCGGTCCTTCTCCGAACGGAGACAGGCTCTTCTGCACCGGCATCGCCCGCTTCCGCCGGGTCTCGTTCCGACGGGATCCCCTTCCAGCAGCCACGGCCCCATCCAGCGCGGATCTCCCGATCCGATCGACGACTCCCACGAACCGCGTGCGCGCCTCCACCACGGCCGGAGACGCACCCTCGGCGGCGGCCCCGACCCAGCGGCCGTCGGTGGCCCGGAGGACGGAACGGCGGTGGTCGCCGGGTGGGGGAGCGCCGGACGCCTGCGGCGCTGAGCGAACGGTAGGCGGTAGGCCGACGGTCTCGACGTCACTCCGAGAGGCCCGGCGTCCGATTCAGGAACTCGTCCCGGAGTTTCGTCTGCCGGTTTTCGAGGGGGAGCTTGTAGCCCTCGATGAAGAGATGCTGCACGTCGGTCGTCGGCTGAAACGGGTCGCCGTCGGCAACGAAGAGATTGGCTTTCTTGCCCGCTTCGACGGTGCCCACAAGGTCATCGATTCCAAAGATCTCGGCCGGCGCGGTGGTGACGGCCCGGAGCGCTCCGCTCTTGCCGAGGCCGTGCGAGGCGGCGAACCCGGCGTGAAAGACGAGGTTGCGGACGTTCTCCGTCTTGCCGCTCCGCAGGGCCACCGTGACGCCCGCGTCGCGAAGGAGGGAGGGCGTTTCGTACGCCCGGTCGTAGCGGTCGCTCTCGCGGGAGGGGGGCTGCATGACGGAGCCGACAAGGACGGGAACGCTGGCCTCGGCGATTTCATCGGCAACGCGCCACCCCTCCATCGCGCCGCTCAGGATGACCTGGTCGAGAACGCCCCGCTCCTCGGCCCAGTCCAACGCGACGGAGATGTCGGAGGCCGCGTTTGCGGTGATCATCAGCGGCTGCTCGCCCCGGATGACGGGGAGGAGGCCTTCCATCGCCGGGATGTATTCCGGCTGGCGGCGCCCCTCCGCGGCCGTGACGGAGGAGTCGATGCGGGCGTAGCGCTCCGCCCTATCCCAGACCTCGTTGAGCTTGTCGAGGGCTTTCTGGGATTCTTTCTCGATCGTCTCCGGCGAGCGGTCGTCCGAGGGGCCCTGCCGCCCGACGGAGGGGAAATCCAGTTTTGTGAGCGTCACGCCGGCCGCGTGCATCTGGCGGGGCGTGTAGCCGTGGAGGTCGATGAGGGCCGCGGTGCCCGGAAGCATTCCGTTCGAGGGCTCCGTGATCACGGTCGTGATGCCGTGAACGCGCGTGACCGGGATGTGGACCGAGTTTGGGTTGACCGCCGTGAGTGCGTTCATGTGGGCGGTGACCTCACCGATTTCGTTGAAATCCTGGGTCTCCGACAGGGAGCCGACCTCTTCGATGCCCAGACGGGTCCCGCCGTCGATCAACCCGGCGTAGACGGTCTGGCCCGAGCAGTCGATGACCTCGGCGTCGTTCGGGGCGGCGACGCCGGACCCGACGGCGGCGATCGAGTCGTCGCGGATGACGACCGTTCCGCTGGAGATCGTGTCGGTGGGTGAGACGACGATTTGCGCGTTCGTCAGGGCAAAGACGCCCTGCCGACCGGGCTCCTTCTGGGCGGTGGCCGCATCGGGCAGAGCCGTGGCCAGACCGAGAAGAAGGGCGCATAGAAGAAAGAGTCGGCGCGAAAGGGAGGCAGAAAGCATGAAAGCCGGCAACGTCGTTCAGAAAAAAGAGAGGGCGGAGAGCCGGATGCTCTCCCGGATGGGCGGTCGCAGGACCCGCATCAGTGGCTGTGCTGCAGGGTGAGACCCGATTCGGTTGCCTGCAGGAAGGTGACGCCCTTCAGGCAGCTCTTGCGGCGGTCGCGGTCGTAGCCGTCGCGCGCAAGATCCACCGTGCCTTCCGGATCGACGCGCAGCCGCATGTCGTCCGGGTCCTCTTCGTGGTCGAAACGTACCACGCCGTCGACGTACGTGCGCTGCGGCTTCGTGTAGACGGACAGCGGGTGGTCGTCGAAAATCGCGAGGTCGGCGTCTTTGCCTTCCTCGATCGACCCGACGCGGTCGTCGATGCCGAGTTGGCGGGCCGGGTTGATCGTGATGAGCGCCAGCGCCTCGTCGTCCGTGAGGTCGCCGTAGCGCTTCGTCTTGGCCGCCTGCAGGTACATGTCGCGCTGCTCGCCAGGGATGTCGGTGTTGATGGAGGCGTTCACGCCGTTTTCCGTGAGGACGGCCGCGTTGTAGGCGGTGGAGTAATACACCTCGAACTTGTACGCCCACCAGTCTGAGAACACGCTCGCGCCGGCCCCGTCGTCGCCGAAGGCCGCCAGCTCGGGGGCGACTTTGAACCCTTCGTTGACGTGGTGAAAGACGAGGTCCTGGATCCCGAAGTCCTCGAAGACGCGCATGAGCATGAGAATCTCATCGGCGCGGTAGGAGTGGCACTGGACGATGACGTCTCCGGAGAGAACGCCGGCCAAGACCTCCATGCGTTCGCTGTGCTCGGGGGGGCGATCCCGCTCTCCGTTCTCGTATGCCTCTTTGGCCTCCGCATAGCGCTCCGCCTTCCGGAGGGCCTCGCGAATCACCTGCTCGACGCCCATGCGGGTTCGGGGCTGTTGGTCGCGTCCCTGCCCGTACACACGGGTCGGGTTCTCTCCGAGGGCAAACTTCACCGTCCGCGGGGCGCCTTCCATCTTCAGGCCCTGCGGATCGGTGACGCCGTAGCGGAGCTTGATCGTTTCGTTGCGCCCGCCGATGGGGTTGGCCGACCCGTGCATGACGTGAACGGTCGTCACGCCCCCGGCCAGCGCGCGGTAGATGCCGATGTCGTACGGGTTCAGCACGTCCCCGACGCCGACCTCGGCGGTGACCTGGTTCGTGGCTTCGTTGACGTTGCTGATCGCGATGTGCTGATGCGCCTCGATGATGCCGGGCATGACGTACTCGCCGGAGGCGTCGTACACCTCGGCGCCGCTCGGTGCGGAGAGGTCGGTGCCGACGCGGGCAATGTCGCCGTCGCGAACGAGGATGTCGCCGTTTTCGATCGTTCCGTTGGTGACGGTGAGGACCGTGGCGTCTTGGATGAGCCAGTCGTCCGGCGCATCGGCGCGCAGCCTGTCCTGCGCGGTGGCCGGCGCCGCGAGCAGCGTGGCGAGAACGACGGCGAGAGGCACCCCGCCGACAGCACGGAGAAGGCGGGCGGAGATCGAGTCAGTCATAGAAACAGAAGCAGAAGCGCGGAGAAACACGGGAGGGGAGGAGACGTCGGGAGCGAATTACCGGTCGGGCGAGCGCGTCCGTTCCCCGGAAATGGAGAACGACTGACCGGACCCGGAAACGGAGCCGTCGAAGCTCTCGCCCTCGACGGTAACGGAGACGGTGGCGGATCCGCCCTGCGGGGAGTCGACCGAGAAGGAGAGCGTCGTGCCGTCCCACGAGACGGACTGGAGGTCCTGCTCGTCGCCCTGCGGGCCGACGAACGTCCCGGAGAGGCCAGATGCGTCTCCCTCAATTTCGATCGTCCCGGAAAAGTCGCCCTGCGAGGTCTCGAGCGTGTACGACCAGGTGCCGACGACGGCCGACGCCTCGCCGGTCACCTCGCCTTCTTCGCTCTCCGACGCGTAGTCGTACAGGCGGCCGTCGACGAACACGTAGCGGACGCTCGTGTCCTCGTCGAAGTAGGACCCGTCGGTCACGACGAGGTTGGCGATCTTGCCGTCCTCGACGGTTCCGAGGCGGCGATCCAGCCCGAGAAGGGAGGCCGGGCGGGTCGTGAGCGCTGCGAGGGCCGCCTCCGCCGAGAGACCTTCTTCGATCATGGTGCGGAGGTGAGAACGGATGTCGCCCGCATCGGCCTCTCGGGTCGTGAATCCGAACGGGAGGTCGGCCTCTTCCAGCAGGGCCGCGGTCCGGAGATACTTCTTCCGCTCCGCGGCGTGGCGAAGCTCCAGGTTTTCCGCCTCGGCCGAGACATCGCGGTAACTGGCCGTGCGCAGATCGGGGTCGTAGAAGCGGGACGGCCGGTCGGTGGTGTCGGCGGCGATCGTATCGGACTCGGCCGATCGCGCCGGCTCTTCCGGAAGGTCGAGCGTCAGAAACAGCGGGGCGTCGGCGGTTTCGAGCGACTCGAGCGCCGCGTGACTCTCGGCCAGGCCGGCCAGAAGAAGCGGAAAGCCCAGTTCGCGCTGCAACGTGAGCACGCGATGGATGGAGAGCGCGTCGTCGGCGTAAAACGCCATCGGCAGCGATCCGTCGAGAACCGGGAAGAGCGCGCTGTGTACCGGATCTCGCGGTGGGCGCCGGCGTCCGTCCGGGTTCTCGCGGTAGGCTTCCTGGAGATTCTGCCGGCGGGCGGCCTCCCGAAAGAGCTGCCGCATCGTGGCGATGACCGCCATGTCGGTGGCCGGGTACACGTAGCCGTCGGCCGGTTGAATCTGCGCGAAGAGACTCGGCTTGGGCTCCAGCACCAGGTCGCCGGCCGAAGCGCCACCGTACTGTACGATGGCGCCCGATCCCGGAAGCATCCGCCCCTCCGGAACGACGTGGCCGGTCGTGAACCCGATCTTCCGAAGCGCCTCCAGGGTTTTCTCGTCCGGAGCGAGGAACGACCGGACGGATCGGTCCGGCTGAATCCCCGATCGGTCCGTGGGCGGATCCCCGGGGTCGACCTCTGCCTCGTTCCCGTCCTCTTCATCATCGCTTCCGCTCTCCGGCCGTTGAACCCCGGCGTGAGAGAGGCCGTCAATGAACCCTGCGTAGACGACCAGCGAGTCGGCGTCGATCTCGCGGGCGTCGTACGGGACGCTCACGTCGGTCCCCACTGCTTCGATGAGGCCGTCGCGCACGAGGACTGTCGCCGGATCGAGAACCTGGCCGGGAGCCTGGATCACCCGGGCGTCGGTCAGGGCGTAGGTGTCGGTGACCGGCGGCAGGTCGTCGACCGACTGAGCGGCCACCGGCGCGGCAACAGGCGCTGCAAGAAAGGCGAGAAGGCACACAAGCGCACCGGCCGTCCGGCGCACGTCGGGAAGAGGATCCATCATGAAAAGGTGGGAGGAGTGGGCAGACAGGCATTCATAACGTACAGTTTAGATGAGAGCCTGTCAGCCCGCCTTCCGACCTTCATGGTTCCTCCATCCGTCTCCGGTCGGTTTCTGCCCACCAGCGGACCGGATGTGGAAACGGACGGTACCCACCCATCCGCAACGGACCGCGGGGAAAACAACGAACCGCCGGGGAAGCGTCGGCCTCCCGGCGGTTCGTGTCGTGTCCGGCGGCGGGGACGGATGTCCGGCAGCGGCCGCGCCCACGTTCGAGCGGGCGCGACGACGCACCGGTACCGGATCCGGCCCCTCCAGCACGGATTGCTTCCCGTACGGATTCCTTCTTCGCACGAACTGCTTTTAGTACGGATTGCTCCCGCCTCCGTCATCATCGCCGCCGTCGTCGGAGGAGCCGTCGGCGTTGGCGCCGATGTTGCCCTGGGCGACGACCGTACTCAGGTTGGCGACGCTCTCGTGCACGTTGACGTAGCCGTCGAAGGTGACGAGTTCATCGTAGGAGCGGGGGACCAGCTTGCTGCTGCGCGCAGCCGCGTCGGTGCCGTCGATCGGGGAGAGGTACAGTGCAATGTCTCCGCCGTCGGCGGCACTGTTGTCGTGGATGTGCGCGGGATGAGACACGCCCGCTCCCGTCGAGCCACCTGTGTTCAGAGAGAGGGAGACGAGGCTCTGGTCCGCGTTCACTTCCTGAACGGTCACCGATCCGGCGGCGCCGCCCGGAAGCACGGTGCCGCTGTTGCTGTTGGCGGAAAGTTCGTAGGTCTTCTGCCGGGGATTCTCCACGAGATCCAGCCCGGGGCCTTCCCGGCCGTCGGCGTTGGACCCGATGTTACCCTGGGCAACGACCGTGCTTAGGTTGGCGACGCTCTCGTGCACGTTGACGTAGCCGTTGAAAGACGACAGTTCGTCGAACGAACGATTGATGATGCGGGCACTGGTTCCCCCGCCGCCGCTTCCGTCGATAGGCGACAGATGGAAGGCGATGTCACCTCCCTCCGACGCGCTGTTCTCGTGGATGTGTGCGGGGTGAGACACAGAAGCGCCCGTGGCGCCCTCGTCCAGTTCCAGCGTAACGAGGGTTTGGCTCGATCCGGATTCCCAGAAGGTCACGGTTCCGCTCACGCCGCCGGAGAGAGTTCCGTCATTCGGCTGCGCGTTGAGATCGTAGCTCACGCGGCGGAGGGGGTCGGCCTCCATGTCGGAGTCGTTGCTGTCGCAGCCGACGAGAAGGCCGGCCGTCATGCTCAGAAGAAGAAGGATTCGCGATACAGTTGAAAATAAGGGTGAAAACAAGGGTTGCGTATTGCGTTGCATCGGGTCGAAAGGGGAGGGTCGGGGATGGTCGGCGGCGGCCGTATCGTCAAAAGAGAGCCGCCGTGCTTCCCTTGTCCATATCGCGAGCGCCGCGGAAGGACTCCCCGATATGCAACCACCGTGTAATCGCCTGCAACCGGGTTGTAACCCCGGGTTACATGAGGGTTATCTCGCTCTGTCCCGCGTTGCGAGGTGGATACTGCCGGCCGCGCCGGAGGTACGAGCGATTCCATCCCGAAAACCCGGTTTCTCCCTTCACCGATGAGAACCGATCGACGCCGCCGACCAAGCCAATGACCCCTATGGAAGTTGCTGCCACTCAGGAAGCCATCCTCTACAATCTGCCGGCCGTCGCCGTCCTTGCCTGGATGATGTGGCGACGCCCGGTACTGGGAGCCGTCCTCCTCATCTTCGTCTGGGGCCGCGTCGTTCAGCAATCGATTCCCTTTTCGATGCACGCCTGCATCGCCGGCGCGGCCGTGGCGGCGCTGCCCCGGTGGGAGCGCCTGATCGGGGTGGCTCTGTCGGCCTTCACGGGGTGGTGGGTGTTTCAACTCGGAGACGTCCCGGATGACTTCTGGCCGGGACTCTGGATCGGACTCGCGGCGGGGCTGGTTTCCATCGTCGTCCGTCAGTTCCTCGACGGATCGCTGCTCCCGGAGGGAGACGGTGCCGGGCGGCGATAGCCGGTTTGTCCGTACCGAAAACGACCCTCGACGGAGCGCATCTCGAGCGCTGCAGAGAGGGACCGGCCGAGCACAGACCCCACAATTGTGCCACGATTGTGCCGCCGCGAGAACGTGACCGACACAGTGCCTCTACGGTCACCGCCCCACGGTCACCGCCCCACGGTCACCGACGCCAGGACCGCCCCCGGTCTCCGCCGTTGAACAGTCACCGCCACTGAAAGGCGGGTCCGCCCAGGGCGAGCGCGATGCGTTCGGGAGGCGGAATGTCCGGATCGCGGAGCATCCCGGCAAGACGCGAGGAGGTGGGGATCGGGGCGACCTCAATTAGGTCGGACGGTGCCGGAGGCGAAGAGGAGCCGGCGGCCGCGGCGACGACACCTGCCTGCTCGGCCCGGTTCATGAGCGCGTCCGGGGCCGCCCACGGCCGCAATCAACCGGTTCTGAGGAGTCCGGAGCGTACGACCGGCCGTCTTCCCGACGGCGACCGTTTCCACGAGGCAGCGAGAAACGGCTTCCAGATCCCCGCCTCGTCTCCGTCCGCTCTCGATAGGCTCCAGTGAGGCAGCACTCGGGCGAGGGCCGTCACATCGGAGCGGTCGTGCGGACCGTTGGGGCCGAGCGGCCGGCCGGGGTCCGGTTCGCCTCTCGGCCGTCAGTTTACCGACAGGCCGACCGGAGACAGGCTGTCGGCGATGGTTCCCGTTGCCCATTGCACCTGTGCGTAGGCGCGGGCCACGTCGATCCGCGCGGCAACAAGCGACTTGCGGGCCTTGGCGAAGCTCTGCTCGCGCTGGTTGACGAGAAACAGGGTGCTCTCTCCGATCTCGAACCGGCGCCGCTCGGCTTGCTGCAGGCGCCGGGCGAGGCGAACGCGCTCCCGGGCTGCCTCCACGCGGCGCCGCGCCTGCCGCAGGTCGACGAGAGCGGCATCCACGTCCGCTTCGATCTTGCGGCGGGTGAGGTCTTGCTTGAGACGGATCTGCTGCGTTTCGAGGCGAGCGCGCTCGGCCTCGCTGCGACTGCTGCGGAAGAAAAGCGGCTGTTCGATCTCGAAGCCGACCTTGACGTCGCTTACGTCCATCGGCCCGTTCTCGTAGGACACCGCCTGGGCCTTCAGCTTCAGGTTCGGGCGCTGCTGGCTCGTCGCCAGCCGCTCCTCGATCTGCGTCTGCTGGCGCTTGACCGCCAGCCGGCGCAGTTCCGGGCGACGCGAGCGGGCGGTTTCGGTGGCGGCCGACCGGTCGAGCCCGTTCGTCTCCGGAAGGTCGATCGACGGCGGGGGGGCGAACGCGAACGCGTCCGGGCGGCCGTCGGTCGTCCACAGGAAGGCGGCGAGTTTCACCTCGGCCTTTTCGGCGGTTTGCTGCGCGGCGGCCAGTCGTTCGCGGCGGTTGGCCACGGCCAGTTGTGCCTCCGTGCTGTCGATGGCGGCGGCCTCTCCGCTGCGGACGCGGCGGGTTATCAGGTCTCGGCGCTGCGTGGCGAGGTCGAGCAGGTCTTGGTTGATCTGCTGCTTGCGCGCCGCCTCCACCCACTTGTAGTAGGCCTTCGTGGCGTCGAGGAGGAGGCGATTTCGCTCTTCGGCCTGCAGCGCGTTGACGCGCCGAGGCTCCAGCCGCGCCTTGCTGAGCGTCGCCTGCTTCTTATCGAGAAAGAGGCCGCTCAACGGCTCGAGCGCCAGGCCGATGCTCGTCTCCCCGTCGAACGTCGTGCCGACCGACGGATCGATGCTCGACCCGAGGCCGCGCCGGTAGTCGACGAGCAGGCTCGGGCTGAGCGGCAGGTTGAACGGAAGCGTAACGCCGGTGCGGAGGACGTTCAACTTGTCTTTGCCCGCCTGCGTCTTGTACTCGTAGCCCGATACGAGGTGCGGGTCGAACTGGCCGCGGGCATCCTGAATGCGCGCCACCGCCCGATCGTCTTCCAGGCGGAGCGACCGCACCTCCGGGTTGGAGCGCAGCACGCGCGAGAGAAACGCGGGCAGGTCGAGCACCGGGCAGTTGCGTCCCTCCCCTGCACAGGGAGGCTGCGAAACGGGAGGCTGTGCTGCGTCCGGCCGCGGTGCCGCGGCCTCGGCCGAGTCGGCCGCGGGCGCGTTCTGCTGCGCCTGCGCCGGGCTGACCGCGAGGACGGTCGAGACCAGCACGAGCAAGACCAGAACGAGAAGGGCCCGGCCGGGGTACGCCGTCATCCGTGTCGATTGCTGATTGCTGAGCATCCAGTTCCTTGACGCGCCGGCCGCTGCCGGTGGGCCGGCGGGGCTATTTCGCCGTGCGCTTGTACTGCTTCTCGCGGACGGGGATCTGTGGGGGGAGGCCATTGAGGCGACGCCAGATTTCGTAGCCGAGAGAAACGTTCGAGAGAAGGATCGAGCCGGTCACGGCCGAACCCTGACGCAGATAGGTCTGATCCGGCCATTCTGCCGCCGGGCCGGCTGTGTCCGGCACCACCACCACGCGGTAGCGACCGCCCTGATCATCGACCGGGTCGATGAAACGGACGCGGCCGGGGAACGTCCCGATGGATGCGTCGGGGAAACCTGCGAACTGCAGGGCGGGAAAGCCCGCAAACTGAAGCTGCACGCGTCGCCCCGGTTCAATGATGGCTGCATCCACGCTGTTGACGAAGATCTCGACAGCCTGATCGTCGGTCTCCGGCACGATGAGGGCCAGTTCCCCGCCTTTCTTCACGGTCTGCCCTGCGCCCGGACGGTTGATGCGCGCCACCGTGCCGTCGATGGGTGCCCGAACGACGGAGGCCGCCTGGCGCTCGCGGGCGTTGTCGACCTTCAGGTCCAGGTCGGCCCGCTTCGCACGCATCGAGCTCTCCTGCTGTCGCACGTCGAGGCGGGCGGAGGCGACGTCCTCCCGGGCGGCCTCCAGATCGGCGGCCGCCGCGATCGAGTCGGATCGCGCCTTGCGCAGCTTCAACTGGGCGGTTTCGAGGTCGCGCAGCGACGTCAGCCCCTCGGCGTGGAGCGTGTCGGCGCGCCGGTAGCGCTCGCGGGCCGTCTTCGTTTCCATCACGGCGTTGTCGAGCTTTGCTTCAGCCGAGCGAAGCTTCTGCCGGGCCTGCGACAGCTTGCGACGCGCCCGCTCGGTCTTCAGCTCAAGGGCCTCGAGCTCGTTGGCACGGCTTTCGGCAATCCGGTCCGAGAACCGGTTGTCGAGATAGGCCGAGCTGATGTCTTCGAGGACGGCAATCGTGTCGCCCGCCGCCACCGACTCGCCCTCGTTGACGTACCAGGCCTGGATGCGGGCGGGGATCTGCGACTCGACGGTGCGAGGACGCGCCTCCGGGGCGAAGGCGGTCACCTGCCCCGAGCCGGTGACGGTCTGCTGCCAGGGCACGAACACGCCGGCGAGGACGAGCCCGACCAGGACGATCAGCGAGCTGATCATGATGGCATACGCCAGCTGCGGCGTCTCGGCGGCCTGCAGGGCGCTGGTATGCAGGCGAGCGGAGCCGTTGGCCGGGCGCGGCTCGTTCCAGCTCCACATCGACGAGGCATCGGTGGAAGACCGGGAGGAGGGAAGACTCATGGCGGGGGACGGTCAAGCGACGGTGGGGTGCAGGGAAAACGGGTGCAGGGAAAACGGGTGCAGAGAGAGCGGGTGCTGACGGCTGATGCTGAAGCCGCCGGGCGCGGCGAACGAACAGGGCGAACGGACGGGGCGAACGAACAGGGCGTGGAGCCGACGCATGCCCGGCACCGCGCACCGCCCGGTGCCGCGGGAGGTGCCGCAGGCGGGTCGTGCGAGACGCCCGGGCGGGGACTGCTGCGCCGCGTGCCGATGGCAGGTTCGCGCCGGCGAATCCGCGCCGACGAATCGGTGCGGGAGCGTCCGCGCGGGTGCGTCCGCGCCCGGACACGGGTGGGGAAGGAACCGATGCGTTGCGGGGCGCGGGGCGCAG
>CAKZLV010000202.1 GCA_937127285.1 uncultured Bacteroidota bacterium | reverse complement strand
GATTCGAACCCCGGACCTCTTGCATGCCATGCAAGCGCTCTACCAACTGAGCTATAGCCCCGACGCGTCCATATGTCGAGCAATCGAGACGCCGACGGAGCACACCTGCCCGCCCCGTCTTTGATTGCGTATTCCGATACCTGCACCCTGAGAGGTCGTTCCCAAACCACCGGAACACCCTCCTCATTTCATCGGATTTCCGAGAATGACCGGGCCGTCGGCTCCTTCGCCCCCTCCGGGCGGCCCCACCGCAACGGGCGGCGCAGCGCCGACCCCGAGACGGCGGCCACGGGGGCGGCACGGCGGCGACGCTGTTGCCCTCCCTTCCCTTCTTCCTCTCTTCCTGCACCTGTTCGGCGACTCTTCCGTGTCTGTTTCAAGAAAATCGACGCCTGGCAGACAGATTCATCTTTACAGGCATCGACGCCGCAAATAGGTTATGGGGCGACATCGGGTTACGCAATGCTCGACCTTCTCTCGCTCAGCCTCTTCTTCAGCCGTACTCCTCTATGAACATCGCACTCGTCGGCACCGGCCAGATGGGGCAGGCCGTCGCAGACGTCGCGCCCGACCGAGGACACGACATCACCTGCCGGTTTGATTCGAGCCGCCCGCTCACCGGGGCCTCCCCCGACAACCTCCGAGACGTGGACGTCGCGATCGATTTCTCGCTGCCCTCGGTTGCGCTGCCGCACATCCAGCGCTACTGCCACTGGCACCAGCCCGCGGTCATCGGCACCACCGGCTGGTACGACCATCTCGACGACGTCAGAGAACTCGTCGACGAGCACGACGCCGGCCTGTTGTACGCTCCCAACTTTTCGCTGGGCACCGCCGTCCTCCAGCGCGCCCTCGCGGCCGTGGCTCCGCTGATCGACCAGCTGGAGGACTACGACGCCTTCGTCCACGAGATGCACCACACCCAGAAGGTGGATAGCCCCAGCGGCACGGCCGAGATGCTGGGTCGAACCCTCGTTGAACGGCTCGGCCGGAAGTCGCGCGTAGAAACCGAAGCGCAGCACGACCGCATCGACCCGGAGGCCCTTCACGTTACCTCCACCCGCTGCGGCAGCGTCTTTGGGGAGCACACGGTCGGCTTCGACGGGTCGTTCGACCGCGTCGAACTCTCCCACTCGGCCAAGAGCCGCGCCGGCTTCGCCTACGGCGCCGTCCGGGCCGCCGAATGGCTCGACGGCCGCACCGGCCTCTTTACCCTCGACGACGTCCTCGACGACTGGCTCGACTGATTTGCGGACGGGGGACGTGGAGATGGGAGGATTGAGCGACGGGGGGATTGGAGGATGGATTGGTCGATCGCCGATTGCTGATTCGGGGATGGGTTCCACCCCCTTCCTTCCCCTGTCTCCCCCCAATACCCGTCCCTCACCCGAAGACTCTTCACCCTTCGACCCTCGACACTCGACCTTCAACCCTGCCATGTCCGACCTTCTCTTTCGCGGCGCTGCACCCGCCCTCGTGACCCCGTTCACGGCCGACGACGACATTGACGAACCGGCCTTTCGCCGGCTGATCGACGCCCAGATCGAGGGCGGCGTGTCCGGGCTCGTGGTTCTGGGAACGACCGGGGAAAACCCCACCGTCACGGCATCGGAGCGCCGCCGCCTCGTCGACCTCGCCGTGGAGCACACCGATGGGCGCGTGCCGGTGATCATCGGGACGGGGACGAACAACACGGACGAGAGCATCGCCTTTTCGCGGGAAGCCGTGGACGCCGGTGCCGACGGGTTGCTCGTCGTCGGACCGTACTACAACAAGCCGTCGCAGGACGGCTTCGCCGCCCACGTCGAGGCCATTGCGACCGAGACGCAGGCGCCCATCCTCCTGTACAACGTGCCCGGCCGCACAAGCTTCAACATCGAAGCGGACACCGTCCTCCGCCTCGCCCGCACCGTCGACGAGGTGGTCGGCGTGAAGGAGGCCTCCGGCGACCTCGCTCAGATCACCGACATTCTGGCCGGCCGCCCGGACGGGTTCGGCGTCTATTCCGGCGACGACGAAATGACCCTTCCCCTCATCGCGCTCGGCGGCGACGGCGTCGTGTCCGTGGTGAGCAACGCGCTGCCCGAACCGTTCTGCCGCCTGGTGGATGCGGCCCTCTCGGGCGACCTGGAGGCGGCCCGCGCGCTGCACCACGACCTGCTTCCCGCCATGCGCGCGTGCTTCTTCGAGACGAACCCGGTACCCGTGAAGGCCGCCCTCGCTGCGGCCGGGGCCATGGAAGAACACGTCCGCCTGCCCCTGGTCCCGATGGAAACAGGCTCGGCCGTGCGTCACCGCGTGCTGGATGCGTTCGGCGAGCACCTGCAAACCGTGTAGGCGCCACGGGGCCGAGCGGGGTGGGTCTTGCGGCCGGGAGTCTTGCGGCCGGGAGTCTTGCGGCCGGGGGAGCCTCGCCTCTCCTGCCCGGTTCCTCCTTCCGGCTCGCCCGCCTCCCCGGTGTCGAATTCAGAGGATTCACGGGCCGCACCGGACGGAAGGCCCTCCGTCTGCCCTCGCAACCGGCAGCTCGGGCTGCTAGGGACGGACGAGAGAGGACAGCAGGGCCACGATGGCGGTGTAGAGCGCCGACCCCAGCCAGAGGGCGTAGACGAGAAAGTCGTTCGTCGTTTTCGTTTGCAGCGAGAGAAGAGCCACCAGCAACCCGTTGTGCAGAAGGGCCACCAGCAGCCCGCCCAGGAAGGCCTGCTGGGGCTGGATGAAGAGCGGGTCGCGTTCGTCCAGCGCAAACAGACCCAGGAGGAAGCCGACGAGTGTCTTCACGAACATGTGCACCCCCCACGAGCCGTGCACCGCATCCAGGGCGAGCCCGAGGACAAACCCGACCAACGACGCCTTGCGACGCCCCTCCCGCAGGGCGTACCATGCCAGAAAGAGCAGCACGACGTCCGGATGGGCGCCGTACACCTGCAGACGGCCGAAGACGAACCACTGGGCGAGAAACACCCCGACTCCGAGAAGCAGGCGCCGGACGGATACAGGCATGGAGAGCGCTGGCAGCAGAGAGCGGATGAGCGAGAAAAGCAGCGATCGGGCGCGGCAACGTTGAGGCGCACCAGGCCCATCCCCGGTCCGACAGCCCCCGGCCCCCTGCGCGGACGGGTACGCTCCGGGACATCGCCCCCGACCCCCGATGGCGTCGCACTCGGTCAGCCTTTTGGTTCGGACAGGGCGGCGACCAGGTCGTCGATCGTCCGCGTCACCCGGTAGGACGGCCCGGTGTAGTTATTCGCGAAGAAGGCGAACGCCACGCGGCTGCCATCGGGCCGCCGGGCGTAGCCGCTGAGGGCGCGGACGAACCGGAGGGAGCCCGTCTTGGCCTGCACGGGCACGCGGTGAAGGCGGTACTCCAGCGTCGTGTTGTTCTCGCCGCCCTGCGGCAAGGACGCGAACCAGGCGGCTTGCTCCTCGTGGTCGCTCATCACGTCGAGCACATCCACCATCGCCTGGGGAGTGACGAGGTCTTTCCGCGAGAGCCCCGACCCGTCATTCACGCGCAGGTGCCGCACGTTGATGCCGCTGCGCCGCAGAAACGCCTCCGTGCGCTTCGAGGCCCCGGGGGCCGATCCGCCCCATCCGTACGTCCGAAAGACCTGCTCGGCGTAGAAGTTGTTGCTGCGCTTGTTAATGACCGCCACAATCTCGGAGAGCGGGGGAGACAGGCTCACGAACAGCGCCTCCCCGTCGGCGGGGGGCTGCCCCGGGTCGTCCCGCAGGTCGTCGATGTCCACAACCTCCAGGTCCGTGCGGATGCCGGCGTCCTGCAGGCGCCGCACGAAAGACCGGAGCGCAAATGTCGTCGGGTTGCTCACCGGGACGTTGACCGTGCCGCGGTACGAGCGGGCAACGCTGCCGGTAAGCTGCACCGTGTTGTCGGTAAAGATGCGCTCGACGCGAACGGAGCTGCCTCGCCACCGGGAGCTCGTCCGGGCCTCGTTGCGCACCTCGACGGTTCCTCCCGGCCGGAGGCGAACGTTCGGAGGCGCCCCGGGCCGGGCCGCCGAGATCTTGACTTCGACCACGTTGTCGCTGTACGAAAGCCCGGAGGCGCTCGTCCCCATGTACCGCCCGGCCTGGCGGGTGATGTAGTCGACGTCCCACCCTTCCGGGTAGGGGCGGTCGTCGAACCGGTTATCGTCCCCGATGAGACGCCCCTCGATGCGCCGCACCCCCATCTCGGCCAGGCGCTCGGCCCACGCCCGAAGCGGGTCGCGCCCGCGAAGCTCGACGCTACCGAAGGTCGGGTCGCCGGAGCCGTCGATGATGAGGTCGCCCGTCATGACCGAATCCACCGTTTGCCCGGCGAACCGTAGCGTCGTTTCGTAGCGGTACGTGCTTCCGAGCGCGTCGAGGGCGACGGCGGTCGTGATCAGCTTCTGGTTCGAGGCGGGAAGAAAGGCCTTCTCGGGATTGCGGCGGTACAGCGTTCGTCCGGTCGAGAGATCGCGAACGTAGGCGCCCCAGAATGCATCCTCGGTCCCGCCCTCCGACAGGAGCGCGTCCATCCGGCGCTCCAACTCCGCGGCGTTCCGCCCCCGGGAAGGACCGCCGGTCGCATCCGGGCCGGACCGACGAGCCGCCTCGTCTTCCGCAGGGTTCTCGACGGGGGTCTCCGCAGGCATCGCCGGTCCCGTCGCTTGAGCAGACGCCCGTGCAGACGCCGGGCGCGGCTCCGCATCTGCTCGCTGCGCCGTCGACGAAGGTGTGAGCGGACGTGCATCCAGCACCATCGTACCGGCCACGCCGAGGGCAACGACGGCGGCGATTCCTGCGCATACGAGAAGGAAACGGCGGAGCATGGAGGGACGGGAAGAAAGCGGACGAGAGGCGTACATCGACACCGCGCATGCTAAACCCATCCTCTCCCGAAAGAGGTCCGGCGGTCCGGGACGGACGGCATCAGGGCCGCAGACGGAAGCGTCGAGCCATCGACGGCAACGGCGCTCGAGGTGGAGGGGCCCGTCGGAGGGCAAACAGCCGGTTGGGCACACGGCCGGTCGCCGCTGCGAAGAGGAACCTACCGGCGGACGTCCGGGTTTCGCGCACATCCACGGGCAGACGGGGCGGGTTCGCCGCCTGCGTTTGTGCACCGTCGCGCCCCCGCGACCCTCCGTAAACCGATCGCGAACCGACGACCCGTTGCTGTCCGGCTCTGGTTGCCCTCCCGCCGTGGTTTTTCTGCCAGGTTCTTACTGCTGCTCATGCCCACGTCCCGCCAGCGCTCTCGGCGCTCATCCTCGCCCGGGTCTCTTATTTTCGAGCGCCGCAACTACATCCTCCTTACCATCGGCGTGCTCCTCGTCGCCGTTGGATTTGCGATCATGCGGATCGACAACCAGTTTCTCGGCACCCTCTCGCTGACGGTTGCTCCCCTCCTCATCCTGGCCGGATACGGCGAGATCGTCTACGCCATCCTCTGGCGCCCGTCTGATAACGACGACGCCGACGATGCCGAATAGGTTAGGTGTGGACGGCTGGAAGGATGGACGTCTGGGGGATTGGGGGTCTGGAGGGTTCGGCGTCTGGAGGGTTGGGCGTCTGGGGGGACTCCTCCAGTCGAACCGGCGGTGCCGAGAATCGACCACACGCCCACCCGTCCATCCCTCCACACATCCACCCCTACACCCCTCCACCCCTCCAGACATCCCCCCCTCCACACATCCCCGCCTCTACCCGCGGTTGGCGACGATTTCGTGTTCGGGGAAGAAGTAGGCGGCTTCGTTCTGCCCGTTCTCGACCGAGTCGGAGCCGTGGACGATGTTCTCGCCGATGGAGTCCGCAAAGTCGCTGCGGATCGTTCCCTCCTCGGCGTCTTCCGGGTTCGTCGCGCCGATCAGTTCGCGAAAGTCGGCGATGGCGTTCTCCTTCTCCAGGACGACGGGAACGCACGGACCGCTCGACATGAAGTCGGTCAACTCGTCGAAGAACGGCTTGCCTTCGTGGACGGCGTAGAAGCCTTCTGCTTCCTGCTTGCTCATCCGGAGCATCTTCAGGGCGCAAACCTCAAATCCAGCGTCCTGAATGCGGCGCAGCACTTCGCCGATCAGCTCTTTTCGGACGCAGTCGGGCTTGAGAATGGCCAGCGTTCGCTCAACAGCCATGATGGAAGGGGGGTCTGTAACAATCGAGAAGAGTGAAAAGTCTATTCGGGCGAAGACGACAATCGGTCGGTCGTTTCGCCCAAAACGTCAGCCCAACCTACGATTCCGCAGGACCTTTGGTGTTCATCCTTCGTGAATCCCGGCAGGGCCGCCTCGCGGGCCGTCCTCCGATCGCGCCGGTCCGACCGAGACATCTGCTCCCTTTGGACGCCGACCTTTGTATCTGAATCTGCACGCTTGCGTCTCCCGGAATCGTTGCAATTGACGCATCTTCAAGCGACCTTGCTTGATCGATTGCCCACAGCCCCATTTGGCGTTTTCGCTCCGCTTTCCTTCCACCATTCCCCTCCGCTTCGTCTATGCGTACCCACATCCGACTGGCGGCTCTCGCCCTTGCGGTGGCGGCCGTTCTCGCCACCGGGGCCGTTCCGCCCACCGCCTCGGCCCAGGACCTTCTCTCCGAATTCGAAAACAAGACCACGACCTTCACCCTTGACAACGGACTGACGTTCGTCGTCGTCGAGCGCCCGGACGCCCCCGTCGTTTCGTTTCACACCTACGCCGACGTCGGGTCCGTCAACGAGCCGTTCGGACAGACGGGCATCGCCCACATGTTCGAGCACATGGCGTTTAAGGGTACAACGACGATCGGCACGAAGAACATCGAGAAGGAGATGGCGGCGCTACGGCGCCAGGAAGAGATCTACCTGGAGCTGCGTCGCGAGAAGGCGAAGGGCCGGCAGGCCGATTCGTCGCGCATTGCCGACCTGGAGGAGCAGTTCAACAACGCCCAGGAGGAAGCCCAGAGCTACATCCAGGACGGCGAGTACGAAAACATCCTGGAGCGCAACGGCGTCTCCGGCCTGAACGCCTACACCTCCGCCGACGCCACGGGCTACATCTACAGCCTGCCCGCCAACAAGCTGGAGCTCTTCTTCGCCCTCGAGGCCGACCGGTTTAAGAACCCCGTGCTCCGCGAGTTCTACACCGAGCGGGACGTCGTGATGGAAGAGCGCCGGCAGCGGACTGAGTCGAGCCCGACCGGACGCCTCGTCGAAGAATTCCTGACGACGGCCTACAAGGCGCATCCGTACGGGAATCCGACGATCGGGCACATGTCCGACCTGCAGAACCTGACCCGGTCGGAGGCGAAGGAATTCTACGCGGAGCACTACACGGCCAGCAATCTGACGATTGGAATCGCCGGCGACGTCGATCCCGAGCAGGTTCGTGCGTACGCCGAGGAGTACTTCACCATTCTGCCGGAGGGAGACGACCCGATGCCAGTGACGACGGAGGAGCCGGAGCAGATCGGGGAGCGGCGCGTCGTGATTCGCGAGCAGACGCAGCCGTTCACGATTGTGGGGTATCACCGCCCGAGCATGTACCACGAGAAGGCTCCGGTCTACACGATCTTGAGCGACATCCTCAGTCAGGGGCGCACGAGCCGGCTCTACACCGCCCTCCAGGAAACCGGCCAGGCGCTGCAGGCACAGTCAATTTCCTCGTTCCCGGGCAGCAAGTACGAGTCGCTCTTCATGGTCTTCGGCGTGCCGAGCCGCGGTGTGTCGCCGGATAGCATCGAGCACGCCATCTACGACGAGCTCGACAAAATCAAAGAGAACGGTGTAACGGCCGAGGAGCTGGAGCGCGCCAAGACGCGGGCTCGCGCCAACCTGATCGGCCAGCTCGACTCCAACTCCGGTCTCGCCCGGCGCTTCTCGCGCATGGAAGCCCTGACGGGCGACTGGCGCTCCGTCTTCGAGCGCATTAACGAGATCGAGGCGATCACCGCCGAAGACGTGCAGCGGGTGGCGCAGGAAACGTTCACCCGGAGCAACCGGACCGTCGCCATGATCAAAACGACGGACGAGGCGCAGCCGCAGGCCGATGCGTCGTCCTCTTCATCCGACGCCTCCACGGCCGACGCGTCGCAGTGACGTCTCGGCGCCGCTCCTCCCTCCTTCCGTTCCCTCCCCTGTTTGTACGGATGCCGCAACCTATGACCCGTTTGACCGATTCTCTCCGTCGCTTTCTCTTCACGCTGATGCTGACGCTGCCGCTGGCCGGGCTGCTGGCCGTGCCGGCCGCCGCCCAGCAAGCCGGCGCCGTCGACAGCGTCGATTACGATGTACAGGACCTCACCTTCCCCGACCTGCAGGACTTCGAGGTGCCCTCTCCCGAGCGGATTGAGCTCGACAACGGGATGGTGATCTTTCTGCTGGAAGACCGCGAGCTTCCGCAGGTCAATGCCGTGGCGCGCTTCGGGACGGGCTCCGTCTACGAGCCGGCCGACATGCGCGGCCTCGCCTCCGTCACCGGCACCGTAATGCGCACGGGCGGCACCGCATCGATGAGCCCGGACAGCATCAACCTCGCCCTCGAAAACGTCGGCGCCACCGTCGAGACCAGCATCGGCGAGACGTCCGGCTCGGCCTTCATGTCGACGCTGACCGACAACGTCGACCGCGTGCTGCCGATTTTCGCGGACGTGATTCGCAACCCGGCGTTCGACAGCGCCAAGGTTGCCCTCGCCAAGAACAACCAGAAGTCGGCCATTTCGCGGCGGAACGACAACCCGCAGCAGATCGGCTTCCGCGTGTTCGACAAGGTGCTCTACGGCGAGGACAGCCCGTATGCCCGCACGCCCGAGTACTTTACGGTGGACCGCATCCAGCGCAGCGACGCGGTCGACTTCCACGAGCAGTACTTCCAGCCCGGCAACACGATCTTGAGCGTGTGGGGCGACTTCGATGCCGACGAGATGGAAGACCGGCTGCGCGAGCAGTTCGGCACCTGGGAGGGCGAGCCGGACTTCGAGCGCCCGATGCCGCCGCAGCCGGAGGCCGAGCGGTCGTACTCAGTCAACTTCGTCCAGAAGGACGACGTGAACCAGAGCACGATCTTCATGGGTCACATGGGCGAGATGACGCGGCGCAGCGACGACTATCCGCGCGCCACGATGATGAACGAGGTCTTGAGCGGCGGATTTTCCGGTCGCCTCTTCCAGAACGTCCGGAAGGAAAAGGGTCTCGCCTATTCCGTCTTCGGCGGCTACACGGCCGGCTACAACCGTCCGGGGCGCTTCTACGCCGGCGTCTTCACCAAGAGCGGCTCGACCGTCGAGGCGGCGCAGGCGGTGATGGAGGAAGTCGAAGGCATGCGCCAGAACCCGCCAACGAGCGAGGAGATGAACCTGGCGAAGGACAGCTACCTGAACTCCTTCGTCTTCAACTTCGACACGAAGCGGGAGGTCATGGGGCGGCTCATGACGTATGAGTATTACGACTACCCGTCCGACTTCCTGCAGCAGACGAAGAACGCGATCGAGAACGTTACGGCCGACGACGTGGCGGCGGTGTCCAACGAGTACCTGCACCCGGACGCGTCTCACATCGTGATCGTCGGCCGGCAGGAGGACTTCGGCGATTCGCTGGAGACGCTCACGAAGGACGGCTCGGTGAACGAGGTCGACATCTCGATCCCGACGAGTCCGCCGAGCGAGGATCAGCCGGCGACCGCCGAGGAGCAGGCCAAGGGCCTGGAGACGCTGCAGGCAGCCCGCGAGGCTCTGGGCGGCGACGCCTTCGCCTCCCTGAAGAGCATGCGGGTGTCGTCGGAGCAGACGGTACAGTCGCCCGCCGGCGAGCAGACGCTGCAGAACACACTCGTCGTGGCGCTGCCGAACCAGCTTCGCGTCGAGCAGACGCTCCCGAACGGAATGCAGGTCACGATCGCCGACGACGGCGACAAGATGATGCTGAAAACGCCGCGCGGGACGCAGCAGGCCCCGCCCCAGCTCCGGAAGCAGGCCGCCGGAAGCCTTTGGCGCAGCCTCCCGTACCTGATGGCGAACCTCGACGACGAGGACCTGCAGACGCAGTACGTCGGCATGGAAATCGTCGAAGCCACCGAGTATGAGGCCGTGAAGGTGACACCGCCGAACGGCAACGCCCTCACGCTCTACCTCGACCCGGAGTCCCACCAGCCGGCCCGCATGGACTACACGGGCATGACGCAGCAGGGACCGAAGGCGCGCACCGACGTGTTCGCCGACTTCCAGTCGCACGACGGCATCCTGATCCCGCACTCTACAACGACGTACCAGGACGGGCAGGAGCAGTCGACCTCGACGATCACGTCCGTCACCATCAACGCCGACGTGAACGAGGCCGCGTTTGAACTCGGCTCCGGCGAGTAGCTCCCGTCGAGCCTCGGCCGAGCGCCGGATGCTCGCCGCGTACGGCTCTACATACCGCCGCACGACACCGCCCCGCCCTCGTCCCGGCTCCAGCCGGCAACGGAGGCGGGGCGGTGTTTATGGGTGAAGGGGTCGAGGGGTGGAGGGGTGATGCTCCGCGACGCCCAGTACCCAATACCCAATACCGAGTACCGATTCCTACGCCAGCTCCACGTAGGTGACGCCGGCGCCGCCGCCTTCGAGGGGGGCTTTTTCGAAGCTGGCAATGTCGGAGCGGCGGCGGAGCTCGTCGTGAATCGCCTCGCGGAGCGCTCCGGTGCCCTTCCCGTGAAGGATTTCGACGGAGTCGAGTCCGGCCGCGATGGCGTCGTCGATGAAGTGCTCGACGCTGGAGAGCGCCTCGTCCACACGCTGGCCGCGCACGTCGATCGACTGGCTCGCCTCCAGCGTCGTCATCTGCACGTCGCCTCCGAAGCCTTTCGTCGTGGTTTCGGGCGAAGACGGTCCGCCGACGCGGGTGAGGCGGTCGAGGTCGACGCGCATGTGCATCGAGCCCATGATCACGACGGCCTCGTCGCCCTCGACTTCCTGCACCTCCAGCTCCGTCGTTCCGTCGTCGAGAACGACCTGGTCGCCCTCCTGAATGGGTCCGGGCTGCGGCTCGGGGGCCTCTTCGGGCGGCTCGGTGCTACCATCCCCGGACACCTCCGGCGGGGCGGAGGGCTCTTCGAGAGCGTCTTCCCTCTCCTGCCGCTCGTCGTGGAGGTCCTCCTTGAATTCTTCGAGCTCCTCTCGCGCCTGCTGGGTGGCTTCCTTTTCGGCCTGGGCCTCCTTGATCTGCTTGATCGTCTTTTCGATGCGCGCATTCGCGCTGTTGACGATCCGCTCAGCCTCTTCAAGGGCCTGCTGGCGGAACTCGTCGCGCTCCTTCTCAATCTTGCGGCGCTTCTGCTCCAGGCGATCGCGCTCGTTCTCAGCCTCCTTCCGGGCCTGCTTCGCCTCGTAGAGCTCGGTTTCGAGCTTCTGATTGCGCTGCTCGAAGGTGGTGATGAGGTTTTCCATCGCCGTTTTCTGCTCGCCGGCCAGGGTGCGCGCCCGGTCGAGCAGGTCAGCGTCCAGCCCCATCCGCTGGGCGATCTCAAACGCGTACGAAGACCCCGGCACGCCCTCCTGGTAGGTGTAGGTCGGACGCAGGGTCTCCTGGTCGAACTCCATCGAGCCGTTCTCGACGCCCTCCGTCTCGTGCGCGTACACCTTCAAGATGCCGTGGTGCGTCGTGGCAATCGTGCGCGCGCCGCGATCGGTGAGGTGCTCCAGCACCGCCTGCGCCAGGGCGCCGCCCTCCTCCGGGTCGGTGCCGGTGCCGGCCTCGTCGATGAGGATGAGCGTGTTCGGGCCCGCCTGTTCCAGCATGTGCCGGAGGTTGGAGACGTGCGAGGAGAAGGTGGAGAGGTCCTCCTCGATCGACTGCTCGTCCCCGATGTCGACCATCATCTGGTCGAAGAGCGGCATCGAGGAATGGGGGGCGACGGGGATGGGGATGCCGTACGCAAGCATGAGACTGAAGAGCCCGACCGTCTTCATCGCGACGGTCTTTCCGCCCGCGTTCGGGCCCGTGATCACGAGGGTGCGGAAGTCCTCGCCGAGGGACATGTTGAGCGGGACGACCTCGCGGGGCGGGATGTCGTCGGTCCCCGTGTCGCGCCCCTTCGTGTCGCCGTCCTCTTCCAGATCGGCAAAGTGCAGTTGCAGGACCGGGTTGCGGCCCTCGTGGATGTCGATATTTCCGTCTTCGTTGAGTTTCGGGACGACGGCGTCGAGCCGGTTGGCGAGGCGGGCCTTCGACTGGAGCAGGTCAAACTGCGCGAGCGCCTTCATGTTGGCGTCCATTTCGTCGCGGTGGGCCCGCAGGCGGGAGGTCGCCTCCTGCAGGATGCGCTTCACCTCGCGCCGCTCCTCGCTTTTCAGCTCACGCACCTCGTTGTTGAGTTCGAGGCAGGCGGTCGGCTCGATGTAGACGGTCTGCCCGGACGCCGACGTGTCGTGGACGAACCCGTCGACCTTGCGCTTCGCCTCCGCCCGCACGGGAATCACCATGCGCCCGCCGCGAATCGTGGGCTGCTCTTCGGTGGCGTAGCCCTGTTTCACGGCACTGCGCAGGGCGCGGTCGAGCGTGTCGCGCAGCTGGTTCTCTTTCTGCTGGATCTGCCGCCGGATGCGGGAGAGCTCCGCGGAGGCGTCGTCGCGGACGGACGCTTCCTCGTCGATGATGCTCCGGATATGCTCTTCCAGTTCGCGAAGCGGCGTGATGCGCTCGACCGCGTAGGCGAGGCGCGGAAAATCGTCGGCGCGCTCCTCGAAGTACCGCTTCAAGCGGCGCAGCGTGATGAGCGCCAGCCGCACGGCCAGCAGGTCTTCGGGATTGACGTAGGCGTCTTCGGGCGCGGCCCGCTTCAGCACCTGCCGCAGGTCGTACACGTGATCGAGCGGCACGGGGTCGTCATACCGGTAGGCACCCTGAAGCTCTTCCACACGCTCCAGCTCCGCCCGCAGCCAGCCGATCGTCCGCGCCGGCTGCATGCCTTCGAGACGCTCGCGCCCGAGGGGGCTCATGAGCTGCCCGTCCAGGCGATCTCGGATGGCATCGAAGCCGAGCTTTTCTTCCAGCGAACCCGGAAAGGTGTCCATTGCAGGGGGCGACGTTCGACGTGCAGAGTGAAGGGGGAAGAACCTGTTTGGCAGACTGTCTGCGGCCTGCGACTTCGTGGATCTCGCTCCACGAAGCTACGGCACTCGCCCGGTAGCTCACCAGAGGCATGACTTCGCTTCGCTCAGCCCCCACTACAGGGCTCGTTTGAGCGCTCCGTGGAGGCTTCGCCCACTGTGTTTACTGCGTCAGTCGCTTCGCTCGTGTCGGTACCGCATCCCTCTACCAAACAGGTTCTAAACAAGCAAACCGCTCGCTTCCGGGAGGGGAAACGAGCGGTTTGCGGGTGTGCTCCGGTCAGGAGGCTTACAAACGGGGAACAAAACTCGAATTCGCCGGGGCGGGCGGCACGGGTCGCTGCGCTGCGGGCGGCTCCGGTCGACGATCCGTTCGTCGGCCGTCCTCGTTCCCGTTCCGGGTTTCGCCCGTCTACCAGCCGCTATCCGACCTCCGAGTGGTCGCCGACGTTCACCGATCCGACGGTCTGCTCGGTGACGGCGTGGCGGCCGACGATCGAATCGCGCAGGACGCTGTTCTCAACCCGGCCGTCCTGAAAGACGATGCTGTCGCGAACGACCGCGTTTCGCACCGTGGCGCCCGCCTCGACGGAGACGTTCGGCCCGACGACGGCGCCATCGATCATCGCACCCGGACCGATGTAGACGGGGTCGTGAATGACGCTGTCCTTCACGGTTCCCTGGTGGAGGTCGTCGGGCTCCCGGTCGAGGATGCGTCCCGTCGTCTCGAGAAGCGCCGGGATCGTGCCGCAGTCCATCCACGCATCCACCGAGGCCGTCGTGAAGACGTCGCCCTTTTGCAGGCGGCGGTCGAAGGCGTCGGTGAGCTGGTACTCGCCGCCCTTGCCCCGCACGTCGTTTTCGATCAGGGTGTCGATCTCCGTCTTCAGGGCGGCGAGGTCGCGGACGTAGTAGATCCCAATGATGGCCTCATTCGAGATGGGTTCGTCCGGCTTCTCGACGAGGCGCGACACCTTCTCTCCGTCGCGCACGGCGACGCCGAACCGGCTGGGGTCGTCGACCTCTTTGACCCACACGACGACATCCGAATCCCCCAGATCGACGTCTTCGTTGATTTCGAAGAGGGTGTCGGCGAAGACGACGATTCCGTCGCCTTCCAGGTACTCGTCCGCGCAGCCCACCGCATGCGCGGTGCCGAGCGCTTCTCCCTGCACGGCGAAGCGAGCCGCCATGTCCCGCGCCTCGCAGATCTGGGTGAGCTGGTCACGAATCTCCTGCCCGAAGTCCGGGCCGAGCACGAACACGCCTTCGTCGGGGACTTCCGGCAGAACGCGCGAGAACGTATCCACGATACGCTCCACGACGCTTCGCCCTTTCACGGAGAGGAGCGGTTTGGGAGTCACGTGCGAGTGGGGGCGGACGCGCGTGCCGCGCCCGGCCATCGGGACGATCAGTTTCATGGGGCGTTGGGGTCAGGTACGAGCAGAAAAGAGCAGAAAAGACGGGACCGGCACGCCTCCCGCTACCACCGGCGAGCCGGAGGGCACCGGGTCGATGCCGGCATTCGGTGCCAATATGAGAACACAAACCGGGGTTGCGGTGCCATCAAGCACCCTTCAGCAACTAGGATAATGCCCGGTCTCGGACGAATGCCAGCCCTCTGCTCACTTCGAACGCGAACTTTGAAATCGAACGGGGAGATTCAACGGGAAGATCGATCGCTCCCCGACGGTGCCGCCCCCCTGCGATCAACCCGGATGGGCCCGGTTGCCCGGCGGCGGTCATCGTCTTCCTTCTGCGGTCGCCGCGTTCTGGCGCCGACCTTCGAGTGTGTGCGGAACGTCAGGAAGTGGACGTGCACCGAAGCGGCAGCGGTCGATGAACGACAGAATCTCCTCCTCCTTCGAGGGGAGCGTGTCAAGAGAGACTTACGAAGTGGAAACGACGGGAACGGATGGTGACGAAACAGCGTGTGAAGGTTTTCGCAACGGCAGTTGCCCCGGAGGTCCCATGCCGCTTTGCCGGGGGGATCGATTTGCCAGAGTACCGACCCGCTTGCTCAACCGTACCGCGGCCGGTGCCCTCGACCGATGACCGACACACGGTGTCCATGATGATGGACATTTCCGCCCGGCTGTACGGCTCCAGCCGTCCACGGGCGTTCCGAAAACCGGCGTTTGTGCAGGCTTGCCGTCCGGGGTTCGCTTCACAGAATCTGCAGGCACAAGGCCCTGTCCGTCCACAACCGGCCCCCTTTCCTTCCGTTTCCGATCGCACTGCGGTCGGCGGATATGGAGCGGAGCCGGCGGCGCCGCACTGGCATGCAGGTTGTACCCGCAGAATCCGCAGCAGCGCGGGGCATCGTCTCGTCTGACCGATGGATGAAACCGATGAGGGGAAGCGTGGGCAGGACCCGGCGCCGTGCCGAGAGCTGCGGGTCCGACTGCACAGCGCCCGTCACAGCCATCCGGGCGGATAGACCGGACGAGGCCCCGGTTGCATGCATCGATGCTCTTTTTCACAGCCAACACGCCACGATGAGAACCTTTGCGCGATCGACCGGCTCGTCTTTCCTTGCCCTTCTTCTGATCGGGACGCTGGCGCTGGGCGGATGCTCCAGCCTGAGCAACACCGAGCAGGGGGCGATCATCGGCGCCGGGGCGGGGGCTGCCGGCGGAGCCGCCGTCGGTAGGGCGGCCGGAGGAACGGCCGAAGGCGCCATCTTGGGAGCCGTGATCGGCGGCACGGCCGGGGCGATCATCGGAAACCGGATGGACAAGAAGGCCGAAGAGTTGGACGAGGAACTGGCCAATGCCGAGGTCGAGCGCATCGGGGAGGGAATCAAGGTTACGTTCGACAGCGGTCTTCTCTTCGACTTCGACTCCTCCGAACTGAGGGGCAACGCGCAGCGGAACCTGACCGAATTCTCCCGCAGCATGAAGGAGTATCCGGAGACGAACATCTTGATCGTCGGCCACACCGATTCGAAAGGATCCGACAGCTACAACCAGCAGCTATCGGAGGACCGTGCCGAGTCGGCCGCCGAGCACCTCATCCGGCAGGGTCTCAACCCGGGTCGCATCACCACGATGGGCAAAGGAGAATCCGAGCCGGTGGCGACGAACGACACCGAGGCGGGCCGCCAGCAAAACCGGCGGGTCGAGGTGGCGATCTTCGCCAGCGAGGAGCACCGGCAGGAGGTTCAGCAGCGCGTCAGCAACTGAGCAGCGTACCGTGCCTCCGGAGCGCACGGGCACGCAACCGGGCACGCGGCCCGGCCGCCCGGTCGCTCCGGAAACATGCAGCGGGGGATGCCCGATTTAACAGGAGGATTTATCCACATTCCAATACCCACCACCACCGCCTCGCGACCTTTCTACCGACAGAGCGCGCACACCATGATGGCATCCGTTCAACAGCTTGTTACCCGTTCCCGGCGTGCGGCCCTCGGGGTCTTGGCCGCCACTCTCGTTTTCAGCCTCGGCGCCGTACCGGCGCAGGCCCAGGATAACGGAGGGAGCTCCGGAGCCAGCAAGCAGAAGCTGGAAACCCTGAAAAAGGAGTACGCGGCCTTCCAGCAAGCCGCCAAGCAGAACAACCACGAGACAGCCTATACCCACCTTGCCGAGGCCACGCGTCTGGCGGAAGCAACCGAGCAGTCCGGCGCCCTCAACCAGCTCCGCAACTTCCAGCAAAACCTCCCGACGAAGTGGGGCAACAAGTCCCTGAAGGAGGAAGACTACGAGATGGCGCTGGCCCACTTCAAGCGAGGCATGGAGTGGTCTCCGAAGGACGCCTACGTGTACTACGGCAAGGGGCTGGCCCTCGTCAACATGGACAGCACCGAGGCTGCTCTGACGGCCATGCAGCGCGCGATTGAGGTCGGCCGCGAAAACGGCGATACGCGCACGGCCAACCTCGCCGCCGACCGCATCCGGCAGGAGTTCGTGGCGCGGGCCTCGAAGGCGCTGAGCGCGTCGAACCCCACGCAGCGAAACGCAGACACGGCGCTGGAAGCGCTGGACGAGATGCGCGAATACGTCGACCCCAGCGCCAAGTCCTTGTTCTACCGGGCGACGGCCCTCTACACAAAGGGCGAGTACGAGCAGGCCATCCAGACCGCCCGGGACGGCCTTGACCTGCACCAGGGCAGCCGGAGTGACGCCGCCAAGTACCACTTCGTCATCGGAGAGGCACAGCTCGACATGGGCAACACGTCGGCCGCCTGCGAGACGTTTAAGAAGTCCAATTACGGCGACTACTCCGCTCGCTCGGACCACTACCTGAAGAACGAGTGCCCGTAAGCGGACGCCCCCGCCGTCGGTTCCCGCACCCTCCACACGGGATCTCGACCGACGGGCTCCAACGCAAAACGCCCGCGCCCCGAAATGGGAGCGCGGGCGTTTTTTCTTTCTCTAGAGACGATCTGCAGATCGTCTTCCCGGAGCGAAGCGTTTCTTGTTGTCCGATGCTCTTTGTCCGATGCTCTCGGTCCACGAACTCCGCCTGCTCCGTTCGGGGGTGGACGTCGGACGGATGGATGTACGGACGTATTGTGCCTCCATCCCTTTTTGCCTCCATCCCTCCACACGTCCTCGCATCCACCCCGAATTCTGCTTCAGGATTCGGGATTAGCCGATGCGGACGATGCGGACGCCGGTGACGCCTTTCACGTTGGCGATGGAGCGCTGCACGGCCTCCGGCACCGGGTCGTCGACGCTGATCGCCGTGAGCGCCATCTCTCCCCGCGCTTCCCGCCCGAGGGCCAGCGCCCCGATGTTGACGTCGGCGTCGGCGAGAATGCCTCCGACGCGCGCCAGCATGCCGGGGCGGTCGACGTTGTGGTAGAGGAGGAGTTCGCCGTCGGGATGTACCTCCAGGTTGTAGTCGTTGATGCGGACGATCCGAAGATCGTCGCCGTTGAGGATTGTGCCCGCCACGGTATACGTGCCGTCGTCGGTGTCGGCAACGACCTCGATGAGCGAGGTGTAGCGGTCTCCCCCGCTCTGGCGGGTTTCGGTGAACGAGAGCCCCATGTCTTCGGCGATGACGGGGGCGTTGATGAAGTTGACCGGCTCGTCGGCCCACTGGTTGAGCATCCCGCGCAGGGCGGCAACGGAGAGAACCTCCGCAAACCGCTTCGGCACCTCGCCCTGGCAGCGAACGGTCAGGTTTCGGATGCGGTCGTCGGTCAGCTGGTGGGCGATCTGCCCGAGCCGGTCGGCCAGCATGAGGTAGGGCTGCACCTCGGGCTGGGCGGCCATGCGGATGGCCATGCCGTTGACCGGCGTGGAAACGGCCTCGTTCGCAAGCGCCTTCAGCACCTGTTCGGTGATCTGGCGGGCCACTTTTTCCTGCGCCGCACCGGTCGTGGCGGCGATGTGCGGGGTGGCGACGACGTTCGGATGAGAGATCAGCTCATGCAGGTGGTCGGACTCGGGCGGCTCCTCCGTGTACACGTCGACCGCCGCACCGGCCACTTCCTCTGCCTGAATGGCGTCGAGCAAGGCCGGCTCGTCCACGATGCCGCCGCGGGCGCAGTTGACGATGCGGACGCTGTCCTTGCACGCCTGCAATTCGTCCGCCCCGATCATGCCCCGCGTCTCGTCGTTGAGCGGGGTATGAATGGTGATGAAGTCGCTCTCGGTGAGGAGTTCTTCGAGCGAAACCAGGGAGACGTTGTAGCGGTTGGCCACCTCCTCAGAGACGAGCGGATCGTAGGCGACGAGGTCCATCCCGTACCCCTGCATGCGCTCGGCGACGGCGCGGCCCACCTTCCCGATCCCGACGATGCCGAGCGTCTTGTCGTGAAGCTCGGCCCCGGCGAATTGCTTCCGGTTCCACTCGCCGTCGAGCAGCGAGCGGTTGGCCTGCGGGATCGTGCGCGCCATCGCCTGCATCATCGCACAGGCGTGCTCGGCGGTCGAGATCGTGTTGCCGTCCGGGGCGTTGCACACGAGCACCCCCTTTCGCGTAGCGGCCGGCAGGTCGATGTTGTCGACCCCAACGCCGGCGCGCCCAATCACCGTTAGATCGTCGGCGTGATCGAGCAGGTCGTCGGTCACCGTCGTTCCGCTGCGTACGATCCAGCCGTCGGCGTTCCGGACGTGCTCAATGAGGGTGGCCTCATCGTAGTCGAGCAGGTTGTCGACCGTGACGCCCTGCTCTTCGAGCATCGCATACGCGATGGGGTCGAGGGGATCGGTAATCAGAACCGTGTGGGACATGAACGGAGGGGACTCGCGTGAGAAGGATCGATGCCGGACTGCGTTGCATCGTGTAAGAAAGTGCCTTCACACGAATGACGCAGGGCGGGGACGTGAAAACCGCAGAATCTTCGTTCGCGATTGACGAGAGGGGCTGCCGCCGGCGACGTTCGTCCCCGGTGGGGCCGCTTCGGCGAGGGAACCGCTTCGGCAAGGGAACCGCTTCGGAAAGGGGGCCGCCTCGGCAAAGGGGCCGCTTCGGAAAGGGAACCGCTCGCTGTCACTGTGAGCCTGGAGGTGCGATCGGTCTTTCCGCCGGGGTAGGGGTCTACACCAGATCCCCGATCCACGTCCGCAGCTCACGGATGCCGCGCTTGTCCTGGGCCGATGTGAGGATGACGGGAACAGACAGACCCACATCCGCCAGCTGCTCGTTCACGCGGCGCACACGGTTGGTGCGTTGGTTGCCGCTCAGCTTGTCGGATTTTGTGAGGGCGATGAGATACGGGACGCCGCTCCCGCGCATGAAGTCGATCAGGTCTTCGTCGTTCGCCATCGGGGGGTGGCGGCTGTCGATGAGATGCACGACGCCGGCCAGCGGCGGGCGCTCCGTCAGATACCGCTCGATCAGACCTGCCCACTTTTTCCGGACGTGCGTCGGGACCTTCGCAAACCCGTATCCGGGCAGATCGACGAAATAGACATCCCCGTCGACCAGGAAGTAGTTCAGCTCTCGGGTCTTACCCGGCTTCTTGCTCGTGTAGGCGATCTGCTTGCGCTTCAGAAGGGCGTTCAACAGCGAGCTCTTTCCTACGTTCGACCGGCCGATGAACGCAACCTCCGGGCGCCCGTCGTCGGGAAGCTGGTCCCAGTCGACGCATCCTTTGACAAATTCGGCGGAGTCGTACATCGGCAGCTCTGGGCGACGTGTAGGGGCGAGGGGCAAGAGGGAAGGGGCAAAAGGCGAGATGCAAAGCATTCCCCGAAGGACCGACCGAAAAGCCGCGCTCTCGGCAGCGGCGGGGCAGCTCCCGCCTGTTCCGTCGTCGCCCGCCTCTGCCGGCGCCGGGGGGGTCGCCTGCATCGGGGGGTCTTCTCGGCCGATCATCCGAGCGTCTCGTTCACGGCTTCCCCGATGAGGGCCGGGTTCTTGACGACGGTGGCGCCGGCCTCTTCGAGGGCGGCAAACTTGGCCTCCGCGGTGCCGGAGCCGCCCGACACAATGGCGCCGGCGTGCCCCATGCGGCGTCCCGGAGGGGCCGTCCGCCCGGCGATGAAGCCGAAGACGGGTTTCGTCATGTGGTCGCGGATGTACCCGGCCGCTTCTTCCTCGGCCGATCCACCGATCTCTCCGATCAGCACCACCCCCTCCGTTTCGTCGTCGGCTTCAAACAATTTCAGGGCGTCGATGAAGCGGGTGCCGATGACCGGGTCGCCGCCGATGCCCACCGCGGTGCTCTGCCCGTAGCCGGCCCGCGTCAGCTGGTCGACCGCTTCGTAGGTAAGGGTGCCGGAGCGCGAAATGACGCCGATGGAGCCCGGCTCGAAGATCATCGCCGGCATGATGCCGACCTTGCATTCTCCCGGCGTGATCACGCCCGGGCAGTTCGGCCCGACGAGGTGGGCGCCGACCTTCTGCACGTAGTGATACGTCGGTTTCATGTCCTTCACCGGGATGCCCTCGGTGATGCAGATGATCACCTCCACCCCGGCGGCAGCGGCCTCCTGAATGGCGTCGGCGGCAAAGGGCGGCGGAACGAAAATGACCGACGTGTTGGCTCCCTCCTGTTCAACGGCCTCCGCAACGGTGTTAAACACCGGGCGGTCGAGGTGCGTCGTGCCGCCCTTTCCGGGGGTGACGCCGGCAACGACGTTCGTTCCGTACTCGATCATCTGCTCCGCGTGGAAGGTGCCTTCCGAACCGGTAAAGCCCTGCACCGCCACGCGGGTGCTGTCGTCAACCAGGATGCTCATGAGGATGTGGGAATCAATGGGATCGATGGAGGGAGGCGGGACGCGTGCCCGGAGCGAACCGTTCGCGCTCGACCGGTTGCCGACTGCGGCTGCAGCACCGGGCCGCCGGGGCGTGTCCGCCGGCCGCGGGAATGCCGATGCGCTCCGGCACCGCGTGTGGATCATAGCAGGCAGCACCGGCAACCGCAACCGGGAGCCGCGTCGGCATCCGAAATTCGAACCGCCTCGACCCGAACGCTCGACACCTGCGGTCCGCCTACCGGCGGGCCCGTCATCGGCGGGCCCGGCACCGGCAGGGTCGTCCCGTCACCGGCGGTCCGGCTCCGCCCGTCTCTCGTCGTCTGCCACCTGGTCCTCGACGACCTGTCCGACGCGAAAGAGCAGCGATTCGTCGAAGTGCCGACCCAGAAGCTGCATGCCGACCGGGAGGGGAGGATCGCCGGGGTGCGTCCCGATCGGGACGGTGAGGCCCGGAACGCCGGCGAGGTTGGCCGTGACCGTGTAGACGTCGTTCAGGTACATTTCGAGCGGGTCGTCCGTCTTCTCTCCGAGGCAAAAGGCCGGCGTCGGCGTTGTGGGCGTCACCAGGACGTCGACCTCTTCGAAGGCCCGGTCGAAGTCGTTGCGGATGAGGGTTCGCACGCGCTGAGCCTTCTCGTAGTAGTCGTCGTAGTAGCCGGCCGAGAGGGCGTAGGTGCCCAGCATGATCCGTCGTTTCACCTCGTCGCCGAAGCCCTGGGTGCGCGTGCGGGTGTAGAGGGCATCGAGCACGCTCTGTTGCTCGTCGAGTTCGGTGCGCAGGTCGGCGGCGCGTTCGTCGTTCCCATTCGAGCGAGCGGCCGAGAGCTCTTTCTTCAACTCCGCTCGCCGCTCCCGGATATCGTCCTTCGTTTCCTGCAGGTCGGCCCGGAAGCCGTACCGGATGCCGTCGTAGCGGGCAAGGTTGCTAGAGGCCTCGGCGGTGGCGAGGACGTAGTACGTGGCGATGCCATACTCGGTGTGCGGAAGCGAGACCTCCTTCACCGTCGCCCCGGCGTCGCTCAGGGTTTCGACTTGCGCGCGGACCATCCGTTCGATGTCCGGATCGAGCCCCTCCGTGAAGTATTCCTTCGGAAGCCCCACGCGGAGTCCGTCGACGCCCCCGTCCAGGGCCTCCCGGTAGGCGGGCACGTCAACGTCGGCGCTCGTGGCGTCGTTGGGGTCGGCGCCGGCGATCGTCTCGAGGAGCAGAGCTGCGTCTTCGACGCTGTTCGCCATCGGCCCGATGCAGTCGAGCGACGACGCGAAGGCAACCAGGCCGTACCGGCTGACGCGTCCGTACGTCGGCTTCAGCCCGACGGTGCCGCAGAAGGCCGCCGGCTGACGCACGGAACCGCCCGTATCGCTTCCCAGGGCGGCGTGGCACATGCCGGCGCGCACCGCGGCGGCCGAGCCGCCGGAGGAGCCGCCGGGGACGTGATCGGGGGCGACCGGGTTCTTCACCGGCCCGAAGTGCGAGGTCTCGTTCGACGAGCCCATGGCGAACTCGTCGCAGTTGGTCTTGCCGATGAAGACGGCGCCGGCTTCGCGCAGGCGCTGGATGGCGGTCGCGTCGTAGAGAGACGAAAACTCCTCCAGCATCTTCGACCCGCACGTGACCGGGAAGCTGCGGATGCAGATGTTGTCCTTCACGGCGAGGACGAGGCCAGAGAGCGGCCGCGCGTTGCCGCGCTCCCGCTGGCTGTCCAGGTACCGGGCGTGGTTGAGCGCCCCCTCGTCGTCGACGGCGGTGAAGGCATTCAGCGCGTCGTTTTTTTCGTCGATGGTCTCCAAAAAAGAAGAGACCAGGGCTTCGCAGCTGGTCTCTTCCTCTTCGATGGCCCGATGGGCCTCGGCAAACGTCGGGTGGGTCATGAAGCTGGCAATCCGTTTGTGGCTGTCAGCAGTCCGTCCGAGAAGGGAACGAGGTCGGGACGCGTCCCGGTCGGGCCGGCGGGGCCGATCCCGGCGGGCCGTCCCGTCGCAGGGTGACACTGCGGGGTAGCGCCGCGGGGGGCACCGCGGGATTACGAGGTCTGCTCCGGTTCGGCATCGCCGCCGGCTTCGGACGCGGGCTTGCTGCCCGAGTTGGAGGCCGGCTGCGGCTGCCGGGCCTGCTGCTGGCCCTGCTGCGGCGGCCGCGGCTCGTTCATCTGGCGGCGCTGGTCTTCCGCTTCGATCTCGCGGGAGATCTCACTCGTCGCGTCTTTGAACTCGCGGATGCCCTTTCCGATGCCTCGGGCAATCTCCGGAATGCGTTTCGCTCCGAAGATCAAGAGCACGACCAGGAAGATGAGGATCAGTTCGAGGGGTCCGGGAGCACCCATGGTCGTCGGTGGCGTTAGGTCAAAGAAAACAGTTCGGAGGCGCTGCCGGCCCGCCGTCCGGCGCAGGAACGTGCGTCTCCACAGCACGCGTCCCCGGAGCACACGTCGCCCAATCCCCCGTCGCGCGGACACTCGTTGCGGGAGGCCGTTGCGGGAGGCGCGGGACGCCTGCAACGGACGCGATGAGAACGTACAACCCAGGAAGCAAAGCCCCGGCGACGCCAGGGGAAGTTCCGGCGAATTCAGCCGTTCCGCTTCCCAGACGGGCGGCTGCGGCGCGGCGCCGATGCCGGGCACGCGCCGCACGGCAGAGGAGGGTCGGTGAGCAACAGCAACAGGTCGTGTATCGGGAACAAAACGAGGGGGTTTGCCGCCGGTTCCAGCGGCGACCGGCCGCATGCCGCCGAACGCCTCATCGACGCCCCACGGACGCCCCACGCCTCCGCTCCCTGTTCGTTTCTCACACCGCGCGCAACGAGACCGGAGAAACAGGACGACGAGGTGGAAGGTAGATCCGGACCCGGTCTCTCTCGGATGACTTCCCACACCGATGGCCTCTCCATCGACTGAACTACGTCGCGACGACATTCTCAGCTGGCCGAAAGCGGACCTGCACTGCCACCTCGACGGATCGCTGCGCCTGGAAACGATGCTCGAGCTGGCCGACGCGCAGGGCAAGCCGCACGTCCTTCCCGGCGACACCGTCGAGGCCCTCTCCGAGCGTCTGCAGGCGGTTGACGAATCCGAAACGCTGGAGGCGTACCTGGCCTGGTTCCGCACCACCATCCCGCTGCTGCAGACGCAGGACGCGCTGCAGCGGGTTGCCTACGAACTGGTGGCCGACAGCGCGGCCGAGAACGTCCGCTACCTGGAGGTGCGCTATGCGCCCATCGTGCACACCGAGGGCGGGTTGTCACTGAATGCCGTCAACAACGCCGTCCTGGACGGACTGCAGCGGGGGGAGGAGGACTTCGACGTGACGACCAGCCTCATCATCTGCGGGCTGCGCGACCGGTACGAGAGCGCGTCGATGCGCCAGGCAGAACTCGCCGCCGAGTACCGCCACCGGGGCGTCGTCGCCTTCGACCTGGCGGGCGGAGAGGCCGGCAACCCGCCCAAGGGGCATCTGCATGCGTTCTACCACGCCCGCAACCACCTGCTCAACCTGACCATCCACGCCGGGGAGTCGTGGGGACCGGATTCGATCCGGCAGGCGCTTTTCTACTGCGGCGCCCACCGCATCGGGCACGGCATCTCGCTGCGGGAAGACCCCGAACTGATGCAGTACTTTGCCGACCACCGCATTCCGCTGGAAATTTGCCCGACGAGCAACGTCCAGACGCACGTCGTCCCCAGCCTGGAAGCCCATCCGATCACGACCTACGTCGAGGAAAACGTGCCGGTAACCGTCAACACCGACAACCGCCTCTTCAGCCGAACGACCGTGACGGACGAGCTCTGGCGCGTGCACCGGCACTGCACGATCGACGCCTCCCAGCTCCGCGAAATCGCCCTCAACGGCTTCCGCTACGCCTTCCTTCCCTACGCGCAGAAACAGGACCTCCTTCGGTCGGTCCTCGACGCCTTCCCCCTGCCCGCCAGCCAAGACACCCCGCTGTGGTGAGAAAGCAGGGGGGCGTGGGAGCGTGGGGGCTTTGGACGCGTGGGG
Organism: uncultured Bacteroidota bacterium; assembly: GCA_937127285.1. Lineage (GTDB taxonomy): Bacteria > Bacteroidota > Rhodothermia > Rhodothermales > Salinibacteraceae > CAKZLV01. The sequence continues at coordinate 11 of CAKZLV010000202.1, read as the reverse complement.
GCTTTGGACGC
>CAKZLV010000201.1 GCA_937127285.1 uncultured Bacteroidota bacterium | reverse complement strand
TCGCTTGAAATCGTGAGCGTATTGGGACTTCAGATTCTGCTGTCCATCCCCGAAAGCCGCCCCATCTACCAGTTGTGCGGGACTCCTTCCTGCGCACGGTGGCTTGTACTGGTTGTGTGTATCTCGGTCCTTTTATCGTGGACCACGGTGTTTAACATGCAGCTCTTTCTCGCGCCCAGCTTTACGTTTACGACCGAGACGGTCGTCATGACCAATCCGTGCATCGCGGTTGTCCTCACATATGCGGGGTGTATCGTCATTTCGCTCGGAAGCCTGTTCGGTACCGCGGCCTTCCTTCCAAAAACTCCGGATCCAACCGGTGGCGGAATACCAATCCCCGTCCTCGCGGCGGGGATTCAGGGGGAATTTTCTTGGCCGTTGGTGTGATGGTGGGAGTGTAGGAGCGTACTTCCCACCAGCGGATGCTGGACTGCTTACTGAGTGTACGCTTCCTTTCGTCTTGACACTTATTTTGTTTTGCAATAACGGAATATGGTTTAGAGTCTGACCCGGTACCTCTACGTCTGTGGCGTCGATTTCTTCTTGGACGGCTTCTCCTTCGACGCAGAGTCGGTGCGACGCCCCTCGGCGTACCCGACCTGGAACGGGCGGCGGGGACGACGACAGGAGCGGGTGAGATTGCGAGAAACGCAGCGTCGATTGAGCAACATGGGTCCAAAACGGGTTGGTTCGAGTCGATCGGGATGTCTGCCGGAGAAATCTTCGTCCCGGCAGCCCACCTCTTTCCTCCGCAGGCACCCATCAGAGCGAACAACCCGTTTTTTCTGTTACAACGAACCAAGCCCACCCGTCGTCGCCCCCGTGAACGAAGCGCTCCCATTCCGCCGTTGGATCCCATTCCCCCGTTGGAAGGGGGACCTGAACCTTCTCACATCGGCGGCAGCCGACGCCGACTGAGCGGCCTCGGTGCCGTCGTGATCATGGCTTCAGCGGTGTCCCCTTTGCGATCGGAACCGTTTCCGAGTCGTGGGCAGCACCCGGTCACGATCCCTAAGCAGGTGCTGCTTGCGGTCGGCCATTTCATTCCGGCGTCCGGGTGCCGGGCGTCCCGATCACCTTCTACCGGATGGGGGCATCGATGAATCCGACGCTAACGGCCGTTGATGCGCCGGCGCGCTCCCATGGACGTGCCGTTCAGCGAATCGGCACGCGGCCTGGTGTGTCGGAACGAACACATGGGGGTGCGGGCCTCGCTGAGGCCGGATGCAGGTCCCCCCTCCCTTCCGCTTCGCTCGGCCAGATTGCCGTCTCGGTGCAGAAGCGCAGGCATCAAGTTCTACGTTTGCTCATGTAGAATATGGAGGCTCACGAGGCGGGCGACGAGTACGGCGACGTAGAAGACACCCGCAACGGCTTCCAGAACGGCAAGGGAGCGCACGCGGGTGTTCAGAGGAAGCACATCGCCATAGCCCAGCGTGGTCAAGGTCACGTAACTGTAATATAGTAGATCGCTCCATGGTCGCGGGTCGCCGCC
>CAKZLV010000200.1 GCA_937127285.1 uncultured Bacteroidota bacterium | reverse complement strand
CGTTCGGGGGAGAACGTCGGAAGGGTGGATAGACACATATTGCCTTCACCCCCCACCACCCGTCCTTCCATCCAACCCCGAATTCTGCTTCGGAATTCGGTCGCGCTTCGCCCTTTGCTATTTGCACGTGAACAGCTATGCGCATCGTTTCTCTTCTTCCGGCGGCGACGGAGTGGGTGTGTGCGTTCGGGGCCGCCGAGGACCTCGTCGGGCGCAGTCACGAATGCGATTACCCGCCCGACATTCAGGACGTACCTGTCGTCACCCGGGCCACCTATTCGTCGGAGGGAGATTCGGCGGCGATCGACACGGCCGTACAGGAGAAGCTGCAGAACGGACTCAGTCTCTACGCGGTCGACCTGGATCGCCTGCGCGAGCTGGAGCCCGACGTGATCCTGACGCAGGACCAGTGCGACGTCTGCGCCGTGTCGATGCCGGAACTGGAAGAAGCCCTCCGGGACGGGTTCGGCAGCAAGCCGGAGGTGTTCTCCATGCAGCCCTCGACGTTTAAGCAAGTGCTCGACGCTGCGCTGCGCCTCGGTCGCCTTCTCGACCGCACCGACGCGGCGATGTCCACCGTCGCCGCACTCGAACGGCGCCTCCAGCAGCTTCGAGACCGGCTCGGGGTCGACAAGAGAGACGACCCCGCCGACCGGACGACGATCGCCTGCATCGAGTGGATGGAACCGCTGATGACGGCCGGCCACTGGATGCCGGACGTGGCCGGCCACGCCGGAGCGCGTGCCGTCCTGTCGGCCTCCGGCAGTCCCTCGCAGCCGGTGGCCTGGTCGGCGCTGCGTCAGACCGACCCCGACGTCCTGGCCGTGATGCCCTGCGGGTTCACCCTCGACGAAACCCGCCGCGATCTGTCGTACCTGACACGCCGCGACGGGTGGAACGATCTCACGGCCGTTCGAGACGGCCGCGTGGCGCTGCTGGACGGAAACGCCTACTTCAACCGCCCCGGTCCGCGCCTCTACCGGTCCACCGAGTTGCTGGCCTCCGTCGTTGCGCCCCGTCGCGCCGACCTCGACCCCCCGGCACGCGACTGGGAACGGCAGTGGTGGAAGCCCGCTGCATCGACTCCGCAAGATGCAACCACCGCGTGACGCGGACGCTCGCGTCCAGACGGAGGCCCACGCCAAGAACGACGCCCGGCCAGGAGCGCACCCGTCGCCGCGGGCCGCCCCTGCGTTTCCCGCCTGCTGGCCTCCTCGTCTCTTGCCGTTGAAACGGTCCGGCCACCGCGACGGTGCAGACGGCGCGAATGTAAGGTGTGTTGAAGAATCGATCTCCCCGCTCGACGAACGGCCTGCCGCACCGAGGGGCGGGATCATCTCGGAAGGGGCTGTTGTTTGTACCGCGTCTTACAGTCTGCATCGTCCCAGCCGCCTGCTCGCGCGCGGCGTCCTCGAGGCAGCCGTTCCGAATCCGCCGTCGACCCGAGGGGGCGGCGGTTTTCGCATGGCCGCTCGGCAACGACCGGCCGTCTGCACGAATCGCACGTTGTCCCCCGTCCCGACGCCGGGCTCGCCCCGGCCGCGTTCCCCCACGTCAATTCCTGAGTACGTTCGTATATGAAACGTTCGGAGTTCAGCTACGAGTTTCCCGAAGAGCTTACTGCCGAGTACCCGGCCGAGCCGCGCGACAGCTGCCGGCTCATGGTTCTCGACCGCGAAGAGGAAGACGTCGAGCATCATTCGTTCAACGACCTGCCCGACTTCTTCAACGCCGGCGACGTCCTGGTTGTCAACAACACGAAGGTGTACCCGGCCCGCCTCTACGGACAGAAGAAAAAGACCGGAGCCGCCATCGAGGTTTTTCTTTTGCGGGAGCTGAACCCGGAAAGCCGCCTCTGGGACGTGATGGTCGATCCGGCACGCAAGATCCGGATTGGCAACAAGCTCACGTTCGACGACGAACTGTCGGCAGAGGTCATTGACAACACGACTTCGCGCGGCCGCACGATCCGGTTTTCGTTTGACGGAACGAACGAGAAGCTGTACGGAAAAATCCGCGAACTCGGCGAGACGCCCCTCCCCCCGTACATCGACCGGGAGGTGGAAGAAGAAGACCGCCAGCGGTACCAGACGATCTTTGCCGAGCACCGCGGGGCGGTGGCCGCACCGACGGCCGGGCTCCACTTTACCGAAGACCTCGTCGATCGTCTCCGGGAAAAAGGCGTTCACGTCGTGCCGATCACGCTTCACGTGGGCCGCGGCACCTTTCGGCCCGTGGGCGTGGAGGACCTGACGAAGCACCGGATGGATTCGGAGCAGTTCCGCATCCCGGAGGAGACGGCCGACATCGTCAACGAAGCCCTGCTGTCGGACGACAACGTGGTGACGGCCGTCGGGACGACCGTGGTGCGGGCGATCGAGTCCAGCCTGTCTGCCAGCCAGACGCTGAAGGCGGATGAGAGCTGGACGGACAAGTTTATCTACCCGCCGTACGACTTTAAGGTGACGGAGCGCCTGATCACCAATTTCCACCGGCCGGAGAGCACGTTCTTGATGATGGCGTCCGCGTTTGCCGGCTACGACTTTCTCTTCGACGCGTACGAGGAGGCCTTCGAAGAAGAGTACCGGCTCTTTTCCTTCGGAGATGCGATGATGATCAAGTAGGTGCCTGCGGTCGCCGCCATCCCCCCCGATGTCCTGCAGCGTCCCGCCCACCGCCGCCCTCCCCATCCTCCGATTGCTCGCCCATGGCCGACTCTCCGCCTGACCGCCCCGCCGCCCCGGACGACCGTGCCGGCCATGTGGCCGTGATCGTCCCGGCGGCGGGGCGCGGCACGCGACTGGGAGGGCAGCGCAAGCAGTTTCGGCACCTGGGAGAGCGTCCGCTCCTGGCTCAGACCCTGCACGTCTTCGAGCGCCACCCCGGCGTCGAGGCGCTGGTGGTGGCAGCACCGGAGGACGACGTGCGGAAAGTCAGCACCATGCTGCGGGCGGAGGGCGTCACGAAGCTGGGCGCGGTGGTGAGCGGCGGCGACAGCCGCCAGGCGTCGGTGCGAAACGCCCTCCGCGCCGCCCCGGCCGGCGTCGACGCGGTCCTCGTCCACGACGCCGTGCGTCCGTTCGTTCATCCCGATCACGTCACCGCCGTCATCGACGCTGTCCGCGCGCACGGAGCAGCCTCCCTCGCGATCCCGGTCGCCGACACCCTCCGCCGCGCCGAAGACGACCGCTTCGGCGCGACGGTCGATCGATCCAACCTGTTCCAGATGCAGACGCCGCAGGGATTCCGGCGAACCTGGCTGGAAACCGCGCACCGCACCGGGATGGACGACGGGCGCTCCGCCACCGACGACGTCGAGCTCGTTCAGCGCAGCGGCCACGAGGTGCACCTCGTTCCGGGCAGTCGTCGCAACCTGAAAATCACGACGCCAGACGACTGGCAGCTGGCCCAAACGCTGTGGCCGCACTGGACGGAGGCCCTCTCTCATCCAACCCCGTCCTAGATCCTCCGTCCTCGATTTCTCGTCGCCCGCCCTTTCCCCCACCGACCCGGTAGCGAGTACGGCGCATGCGCATTGGATTCGGATACGACGTTCACGCCCTGGCAGACGACCGCGACCTCATTCTGGGCGGCGTCCAGATCCCTCACGAGCAGGGCCTGGAAGGACATTCCGATGCCGACGTCCTGCTGCACGCCGTCGCCGACGCGCTTCTGGGCGCTGCTGCCCTGGGCGACATCGGCCGCCACTTCCCGGACACCGACCCGACCTGGGAGGGCGCGGACAGCCTCGCCCTGCTTCGAACCGTACGCGGTCGCGTTGCCGAGGCGGGGTACGGCGTCGGCAACGTCGACGCCACCGTGGTCCTCGAACGCCCCAAGCTGCAGCCGCACGTTCCGGCGATGCGAGACAACCTGGCCGGCGCCCTTACCGTCGAGCCCGGGGCCGTCTCCGTGAAAGCCACCACGAACGAGGCCCTGGGATTCATCGGTGCCGAGAAGGGAGCTGCCGCCTACGCCGTCTGCCTCCTGCAAGAACGGTAGGCAGCGATCGGCAATGCGCGCCCGGCGGCCGCTCCCCATCCGCTCTTCCTGTCGTACGATGTCTCACGATCCGGCCTCCCCCGCCGCGAATGGACTGGTTTACGGGATTTTTCGACTGGATGGCCGCCCTCCCGCCCGTGTGGGCCTACCTGACGCTGTTTGCGGTGGCCTACGGAGAAAACATCGTCCCGCCCATCCCCGGCGACATGGTCGTGGTCTTCGGCGGCTACCTGGCCGGCATCGGCAAGCTCAACCTGCTCGCGTGCATCGGCCTCTCGACCGTCGGCGGGGCGATCGGCTTCATGACGATGTACGCCGTCGGGTATCGCGTCGGGAAAGCTGTAACGACGTCGGACCGCTATTCGTGGCTTCCCCAGAACGGCTTCGAAAAAGCGCGCCGATGGATGAACCGGTACGGCTACGGCGTCGTCGCCGCCAATCGCTTTCTGAGTGGGGCCCGATCCGTGATTTCGTTGACGGTCGGGATGGCCGAGATGTCGCTCTGGAAGACGGCCTGGTGGTCGACGGTCAGCTCGGCCGTCTGGTGCGCGCTGATTACCTACGCGGGCTTTACCGTCGGGGAGAACTGGGAGATCATCGCGGTCTACCTGCGGGCGTACGGCCGTATCGTCATCGGCGTGCTCCTGTTCGGCGGACTCGCGTACGTGCTCTACCGCTACCGCGACCGGATCTTTGAGGAAGACGACGCGCGCCCCGGTGCATGACCGGGGGGGATCGGTGGCGGATCGGTGGCGGAGCGGGGCCGAGACCCTGAGACACCGGGCGATGCCGCCGCGTTCGTCATTCCGTCGGGTTCGCGATTGATCCCGCCCGCTCCATGCCCGATGTTGGCTGCAGGCCGCACCGCCAAACCGCACCCACGGCTGCACCGGGCCAACCCCCCGCATTCTTGCGTCCTGAACAGCGCACCCTCTTGCGGCCCCTCCTCGTACAGCTCCCCTTTTCACGACTCACCGATCTTATGGGAACCCTGATTGCATCGATTTCTGGAATCCGCGGCATCGTCGGGGACGGGCTCGACCCGTCTGTGCTCGTCCGCTACGCCGGCGCCTACGGCACCTGGATTCGCGAGCGGTCGACCGAGGCGGGGCGAGATCCGGTGGTCGTGGTGGGGCGCGACGCCCGGCCGTCGGGACCCGCCTGTGCGCAGATCGTCATCGGCACGCTGCGGGGCATGGGGTGCGACGTGGTGGACGTTGGCATGGCCGCAACCCCGACCGTCGAGATGGCCGTGCTGCGCCACAACGCCGCCGGGGGCATCATCCTGTCTGCTTCTCACAATCCGGAGGCGTGGAACGCGCTGAAGCTGCTCAACGAGCGCGGGGAGTTCTTGACGCCCGGGCAGGGCGAAGAGGTCATCCGCCGGGCCGATGCCGGAGAGGCCGCGCCCGTCGGCGCGTTCGACCTGGGCGGCCTCGACGCGGAGAGCGCCCTGGAACCGCACATCGACGCCATCCTCGACCTCGACGTGATCGACCGCGAGGCCATTGCGGGCCTCGATGCGACCGTCGTCGTGGACGGCGTGAACAGCGTCGGCGGGACCGCCCTTCCCGCACTGCTGCGCCGTCTGGGCGTGGCGCCGGACCAGATTGTGCGCCTCCACTGCAAGCCGACGGGTCGGTTTGCGCACCCGGCCGAGCCGCGTCCCGAGCACCTCACCGAACTGACGCAGCGGGTGGCCGACGAGGGCGCCGACCTCGGCCTCGCCGTCGATCCCGATGCCGACCGCCTCGCCCTCGTCGACGATCGCGGGCGGTTTATCCTCGAAGAACTGACGCAAGTCCTCGCGGCCGACTTCCTCTGGCGGCACCGGTCCGGCCCGTTCGTCACCAACCTGTCCTCGTCCCGCGCGATCGACGACGTCGCGGCGCGCCACGGCGAGAGCGTGTACCGAAGCGCCGTCGGCGAGATCAACGTCGTCGAACGCATGCGGGACGTCGACGCCCTCCTCGGCGGAGAGGGCAACGGCGGCGTCATCCTGCCCGACCTCCACTACGGCCGCGACGCCCTCGTCGGCACGGCGCTCGTCCTGCAGCACCTGGCCGAAACCGGGGCGCCGCTCTCGGCGCTGCACGACGACCTTCCGCACTACGCCATGGTAAAGGACAAGCGCGATCTTCCGGAGGTGGAGGTCGCCGCCGTCCTGCGCGAGATGGCGGAGCGCTACGCCGAGGAAGACCTCTCCACGATCGACGGCCTGAAGATCAACTTTGCCGACCGCTGGGTGCACATGCGCCCGTCCAACACCGAGCCGATCCTGCGCGTCTACGCCGAAGCGCCGAGCGAGGAGGAGGCGCAGGACCTGGTCGACCGGTTGAAAAGCGAACTTGGAGAGGCCATCGCGACTGCTGCCGTATAAAGGTCGCTGGAGCCTGTCCCGGATCGCCTGCTGGCCCGGATCGCCGGGGCGAGCCCCAGCGTCCGGTACCACGCCGCCTTGTCATTCGCCCGCGTCCTCTCGCCCCGCCCGTTTCCGTTTCGTCAACCCTCCTGCCTTCCATGTCCGACAAGCAACGTGCCGTCGTCGTTGGTGCCGTCGTCGTGGGCGTTCTGTCCACGTCGTACCTCCAGATCATCAATATTCTCTGTTGCCTGGGCGTCCTGATCGGCGGTGCCGTCGCCGCCCAGCAGATGTCCCGGATCGGCGGGGTGGAAACCGGCGACGGAGCGCTCCTGGGGGCGGGAGCCGGTGCCCTCGGCGCGGTATTCGCCCAGGTATTCGATCTCGTTTTGCGGCCGTTCGAACTTGACAGCCAGTCGATCTCGCGCGGGTTTATGGAAAGCATGATGCAGACGATGCGGGAGAGCGGGGAGACCGTGCCGCCGGCGTTGGAGCAAATGATGCAGCAGCAGAGCGACCCGAGCGTCACGACGATTCTCTTCGGCCTTGCGTTCTCGATCGTCCTCTTCGCCGTCTTCGGCGCGATCGGCGGGGCTATCGGCGCCGCCATCTTCGGGAGCGACGACGGCCAGACGGCGCACCCCGGCGCCGTGCAGCAACCGCCCGAAGCGTAGAGGGGTGAAAGGGTGGAGGGGGAAGGGGGGGATGGGAGGCAGGAAACCCCCAACCCAAACCCCACAACCTCCAACCCTCAACCCTCAACCCAAACCCCACAACCCTCACCCCCCACCCCGTTCCGATCAGTCGAAGAGGGAGGGTTCTTCCTGGCGGCGGTGGAGTTCTTCGATGAGCTTGCCGTTGGCACGGGGAAAGGCGTAGTCCTCCAATTCGTCGAGTGTCACCCACGTCATGGGCTGATCCTCGCGCGGGGTCGGGGCTCCGTCGGCGATGCGGCAGCGAAACGCGTGGAGCGTGATCTTGAAGTGCGTGTAGGCGTGCTTCAGCGTGTAGAACGGCTCCTCGACGGCGAGGTCCACACCGATCTCTTCCCGGATTTCTCGCCGGCAGGCGGCTTCCATCGAGTCGTCGGTGTCCGCTTCGTACTTCCCGCCCGGAAACTCCCAGAGTCCGGCCAGCTGCCCGTCGTCGGGGCGGCGCTGGATGAGCAGGCGTCCGTCGTCGTCAAAGATGAGGGCGACGGCGATGTCGTGGTGGGGGACGGGCTTCGCGTCGGGCGTGATCGGGTAGCGTTCTTCGTCGCCCTCCGCGTGGGCGCGGCAGACCGTCGACACCGGGCAGGCGTCGCAGTCGGGCGAGGTCGGGGTGCAGACGGTCGATCCCAGCTCCATCACTGCCTGGTTGAAGTCGGCCGGCCGGTCCGGGTTCAAGAGCTCGTTCGCCAGCCGGCGCAGGTGGCGCTTCGTGGTGCTGGAGGTCGAATCGTCCTCCACGGCGTAGATCCGCGTAAGAACGCGGGCGACGTTGCCGTCGAGCACGGCGTGCGGTTTCTGGTAGGCAATCGACAGGACGGCGGCGGCCGTGTAGGGGCCGATGCCCTGCAGGTCGCGAATGGCGTCCATGGTCTCGGGAACCTGCCCGTCGTGCTCCTCGACCACCTGGGCGGCGGCCTCGTGCAGGTAGCGCGCCCGCGAGTAGTACCCGAGTCCTTCCCAGAGCTTTAGAACGTCGTCGCGGTCGGCCGCCGCGAGGTCGTCGACGGTGGGAAAGGCCTCCAGAAAGCGGCGGTAGTAGGCGCGGACGGTATCCACCCGCGTTTGCTGCAGCATAATCTCGGAGACCCAGATGGCGTAGGGGTCGTCCGTTTCGCGCCACGGCATCTGCCGTTTGTGATCGTCGTACCACGACAGAAGATCGTCGCGAAAGACCTGCTTCTCGGCATCGGACGCGTGAAGGGTGGAGAGGTCGGGCACAGAAGGAGGAAGAATCAGAGAAGAAGTACGCGAGGGAAGTCGGTGTGGAACCGTGAGACGGACAAAGAAGGCCGGTGGCGCGCGGGTCCTGGAGATGGCACCGGACAAATATGTCGGGTATCCGCAGACGGTTCGGTGTCTGTGGACCGCGTTGGGGAGGGAGACGAGCCGAACCGGGGGCGCTACCGGATGCGACGAGATGCCGGAGGCAGCGAGACGATGGCAGCGAGACGATGGCAGCGAGACGGTGACAGCCGTCCGGTTCGGAGGCGGCCCTTCGCGGTCGATTCTTCTGCCGATCCTGCTGGCGGGAGCGCCCCGCTTCCGTTGAGACCGTTATTGAACGTCCAGTCGAAGAACGAGGGTGTCCGGCGCGGCGGTGTCGTGTTCGGCGCGCAGGAGGATGTCGTGAGTTCGTGCCGGGACGGACTCGGTCGCCCAGGCGAAGGACCGGTCGGCGACGCCGCTCAGGGCCGGTGCTCGAAGGATCCGGTAGGCCCGGACGCGCCGGCCGCCCACGGAGGAGGGAAGGGAAACGACCACCGATTCGCCGGCGGCAACCGTTCGGCGCAGCGTGTCGGGCGGTTGTGCAACCCGCGCCCGCGCCGGCGGTTCGAAGGCTGTGGAACCGGGGGCTGCGGCACCCGGGGCGTTCCCCCCACCAGCGGCAGAGACAGGAGGGGGATCGGCCGGAATCCCGGGACTCACGCCGGTTCCCAGCAGAAGCGTAATGCACGCGGCAGCGACGGTTTGGCGGACCATACCGGACGCAATCGAGCGAATGACGGTTCAGCGAGATCACCGAACATACCCTCTTCAGCCCGCGGTGTTGCTCGACGGGGGACGGCCGATCCCGCCCCGTTCGAGAGCGGGAAGCGCACCGCCTGCCGAGCCTGCATCGCGGTTGGCTGTGCGCATCGTCGCCGCCCTGGCGGTGGCCGTAGCGGTTCTCGTCGGGGGAACGACGGAAGCCGTTCGCGCTCAGGCTCCGGACTCGACTGCCGGCGCGGTCATGCAGCGCCTCTCGCCCGGGGCGCACCGGCTGCCTCCGCTCCCGCTGGGGAACGATCGCCTCTCCGTTGCGGCGCGCGCGTTTCCGGTGCGAACGGTTTCCGGCAGCGGGACCTCCGTCCAGGGGGCGCCCCCCGAATCGCAGACCCGCGCCTCGGACGCTTCCGTTCCCGACGCCCCTGCCCCCGGTGCGTCCGCGCCGGAGGCCGGTGCGACCTGGACGCTTACCGTCGACGGACAGGCGGCCGACTGGCCCGGCGGCGACCCACCTGCCACCGCGCCGATCGGGGATCTCGAGCACGTCGCGTCGCAGGTGCTCGAGCGTCTGCGGGCGCGGGGGTACTACTACGCGCGCATCGACTCCGCAACCGTGCGGCGCAGCGCCTCCCCTCCCCGCGTTCGCCTGCACGCCACCCGCGGGCCGCAGGTGGTCGTCGGCTCCATCACCCTCTCCGGCACCAGCGCCGTCGAGGTCGCCTCGCTGCGCCGCGAGCTGCGGACGCAACCGGGACGCCCCCTCCGTCCCGACCGGCTAAAACGAGACCTGGATGCGATGCTGCAGACGTACGAGGACGCCGGATACCCGCTCGCCCAGATCCGCATCGCGGAAACCACCCTGCGACGCGGTTCGCCGGCCCAACTGGACCTCCGTCTTCACGTGGACGAAGGGCCCGCCCTGTGGCTGAAGGCCATCACGCTGCCGGAGGAGGCCCGCACCTCGCCGTCGCTCGTCGCCCACCTGGCCGACCTGCAGATGGGGGAGCGGATGACGGGCTACAACCCGGCAACGATCCGCCGGCGGCTGCAGCGGGCGGACGTGTTCGCCTCCGTCGGCCCCCCGGAGCTGCGCGTCGATGCCGAGGGCGGGGCCACGCTGCATGTGCCCGTCGAGGAAACCAGCCCCGGCTCGTTCGACCTGGCGCTCGGCTACCTGCCGCCGTCGCCGGGAGGCGGAGGGGGGCAGATCGTCGGCAGTGGACGCCTGGCCCTCCGAAACCTCTTCGGTGGAGCACGCACCGCTCGCCTGAAGCTGGACCGCCGCCCCGGCCAGACGAGCCTGTTCGACGTCTCGGCCGCCGATCCCCGCCTCTTCGGCCGCCCCCTTCGCCTCGAAGGACGGTTTCGGGGCGAGCAGCGGGACTCGACCTTCAGCCAGCGACGCTACCGCGGGACCCTCGGCTACCGCTTCGGCGGCGGATGGGAGGTGCTGGGAACAGTCAGCCGCGAGGTGACGCGGCCCGGACAGGAGGGCGCTCAGGTGCGCGGGCGGCGGCAGGCCATCCCTCGGTCTGAGGCTTTGTTCTACGGCGTCGGTCTTCGGTTCGAGCACGTCGACCGCCCCCGCAACCCGCGCCGCGGCGGGCGCCTGATGCTGCGCCTGGAGCGCGGGCAGAAAGAGCGCCGCTTCTTCCGCCGCACGGCCGATGGAGATACGACCCGGCAGCGGGTCTCCGTCGCGCAGGAGCGAATCGAGTCCACCGTCCGCGGCTACCTTCCGCTGTTCGACCGCCAGGTCCTCGCCGCCGGCCTCGACGCGTCCGTCCTCCTCAGCCCTTCCTACGATCGAAGCGACCTGTTTCGCGTCGGCGGTGCGCAGTCGCTGCGAGGATACGACGAAGACCGGTTCCTGGGGCGCGCCGTAGGACGGGCCCTCCTGGAATACCGGCTTCAGATCGACCGCGTCTCCTATGCGTACGCGTTCGGCGATTTGGGATACGTCGAACGCCCGGACCTGGAGGCCGCCGACGCCTCGCACGACTGGCACCCGGGGTACGGCGTCGGCATTCAGTTCGGAACCGCCCTCGGCATCGTGAACGCAACCTACGCCCTGCAACCCGCCGACGCCAGCCCGGCAAGCGGACGCGTGCACCTGCGGCTGTCGTTCGCCCTCTAGGCCTTCCTCCATCCCCGACCCACACCTCCCGACCCAACGCATCTTCCGCACTGCCCCCACACCCCACCTCATCCCCATGACAACTGCGTTCTACACGCCTCCGTCGTCCATCCGGGGCGATCGCGTCCTGCTTCCCGACGACGAGGCCCGCCATGCGTCGACGGTGCTTCGTAAGCAGGCCGGAGATTCGATCGTGGTCGTCGACGGAGAGGGAGGCTGGCACCGCGTTCAGATCGACCACGTATCGCGGTCGCAGGTCGTCGGCACGCGCATGGAGACGCGGCGGGAGGTTGGGGAAATGAACGTGTCGCTGACGGTCGGGCTCGGACTCCTGAAGAGCCGAAACCGGTTTGAGACGTTCTTGGAGAAAGGCGTCGAACTGGGGGCGGCGCACCTGATCCCGCTCACGAGCGACCGAACCGAGAAAGAGACGCTGCGCCGCGAACGCACGCACAACCTGCTCGTCGCCGCCCTCAAGCAGTGCGGCCGGTCGCGCCTCCCGACGGTTCCGTCCCCGCAACCGGTGGCCGACGTCGCCGCCGAGACCGACGCCGACCTCCGCCTGATCTGCCACCGCCCGGCCGATGCCGCCGGTACGCTGCTGCAGGCGCTGCGCCGCGCCGCCGCCCCCGCATCCATCACCGTGCTGGTCGGGCCGGAAGGAGGGTTTACCGACGGCGAAGTTGCGGCCGCAACCGAGGAGGGCTTCGTCCCGGTCTCTCTCGGGCCGCGCCGGCTGCGCGCGGAAACAGCCGGCATCACCGCCGCGGCCACGGTGGCAACGTGGGCGGCAGGACGATGAGACCCCCGTGCCGGGGCGGATGAAGAATGAGGGCGGATGAAGAATAAAACGAGAAGGAGCAAGGCGCCCCGGAGGTCGTTCGCAGATGCTGACACTGCCAATCTCCTTCTTCCCGGCCGATGGCTGATCTTACCGAAGAGCCCCTTTCGTCTGAGCAGCTCGTTGACGGCGCGCTCCTGAAGGCGCACCGCGACGAAGTTGAGCTTCCGGACGGGGAGGCGTCGGTGCGAGAATGGATCGATCACCCCGGTGCATCGGCCATCGTTCCGTTCTTCGAGGACGGCACCACGTGCCTCGTCCGCCAGTTTCGGTACCCGCCGCGCCGGACCTTCCTGGAAGTGCCCGCCGGGAAGCTCGACACGCCGGACGAAGACCCGGAGGAGGTCGCCGCTCGCGAGCTGGAAGAAGAAACGGGCTGGCGCGCCGGCTCCCTGCATCCGATCGGCGCCGCCTATCCATGCATCGGGTACAGCAACGAGATCATCTACGTCTTCGCCGCGACCGCCCTTGCACGCGGCGAACAGAACCTGGCGGACGGAGAGTTCGTGGAGGTTGTGTCGATGGATCTCGATGAGGCCATCCGCCGGGCGCGCACCGGCGCACTGAAAGACATGAAGACCATCACGGCTCTCCTGTACGCGGAGCAGTTCCGGTCGGACCGGTGACCGCCGATGCCGAGAGCCCGAACGATTTCGCGCGCCGGTCATAGGACTACGTCGAGCGCGCGGTCCCCAACCCCACGAACCGACCGGCACGGACGCTGCGGTCGGTGGGCGCCGCACCCTTTGCGGATCCTTTCTCCCGAACGGACACCAGGCGTATGTTTTCGCTACTCGTTGTTTTTATCGCGTTGATCGCGCTGCTCCTCATTCTGGTCGTTCTGCTTCAGAGCGGACAGGGGAGCGGTCTGGCCGGAATTGCTTCGGGGGGCGCCACGCGCCAGGTCCTCGGTCAGCGCCAGGCCCCCGACATTCTGGAGAAGGCCACCTGGTCGCTCGGCACGATCTTCATCGTACTGTGCATCCTGTCGAACTTCTTCATCACGAAGCCGGGGCAGGAGGAAAGCGTCATCCAGCAGCAGGCGCAGCAGCAAACCGAGCAGCAGCAGCAAATGCCGCCGGCACAGAATCAGCAGTCGCCCCTCAGCAGCCCCCAGGGCGGCGGGCAGGGAGGAAACAGCCCGGCAGGCCCGTCCGGTGGCGGGAACTAACCCTTCGCCGTCCCTTCCGAACCGTCTGGGCGACGCATCCGTCCCGTCGGGGCAGCACGGCCGGGTCGTGACCGGGTGCTGCACCCGTTCGGGTCGGAAGGGCCGCCCGCGTTCGGCGGCGCACCGGGGGACGCGCCGGTCGGCGGATCCGGCCTGCTGTCTCCGGTCGCGGCAGGGGGCCGCCGGTTTCGTTCCGCTCCGCACGTTGTGAAGCACCCTGCACACCTTCCCGTGTCGTCCCACGCCCCGCCATCGTCTTCGCGCATTCCGAACCTGCAGGTCGTCTGGTACAAGCGCGACCTGCGCGTCTACGACCACGTCCCGCTGGCAGAGGCGGCCCGGCGCGGGCCGGTGCTCCCCCTCTACATCGTCGAGCCGTCCGTTGTGCGTGCCGACGACTTCTCGGCTGCGCACTGGCACTTCGTTCGCGAGAGCCTTCAGGAACTGCGTCGTCGCCTGGCCGAGCGCGGCCAACCGCTCGTCATCCGCCGGGGAGAGGCTGTTGACGT
This sequence comes from uncultured Bacteroidota bacterium, assembly GCA_937127285.1. Taxonomy (GTDB): domain Bacteria; phylum Bacteroidota; class Rhodothermia; order Rhodothermales; family Salinibacteraceae; genus CAKZLV01. The sequence goes on along the minus strand of CAKZLV010000200.1, from coordinate 3,396 downwards.
CTTCCAGCGCCTTCACGACGCCGCGGGGCGGTTCGACCTGTGGGCGCACCAGGAAACCGGGAATCAAATTACCTACGACCGAGACCGCGCCGTCCGGCGATGGGCCCGCGCCCAGGGAATTCCCGTTCACGAGCCGCGACAGAACGGGATCGTTCGGGGACCGCACGACCGGGACGGCTGGTCGCAGCAATGGGAGGACTGGGTGGAACAGCCCGTCACGCCGGCCCCGTCGTCGCTTCAGCCCGTCCCCGTCCGTCCCGGCCCCATCCCCACCCGGGCAGAAATCGGCCTCGTGTCCGGCGCGTTCGAAACGCTGCAGTCCGGGGGGGAGGAGGCCGCCCATCACTGCCTGCGCACGTTTCTCCACGACCGGGGACGCCGGTACACACGGCAGATGTCCAGCCCCGTCACCGCGTTCGAGGCCTGCTCCCGCCTGTCGCCGCATCTGGCCTGGGGAACGCTGACGCTGCGCGTGGTGCAGCGGGCGGTCGACCGCCGCCGCGACGCCATCCGGTCGCTGCCCGATGCAGAACGCACCGATTGGGGGCGGGCGCTGTCCTCCCTGGAGAGCCGCCTGCGCTGGCACGACCACTTCATGCAGAAGCTGGAGGATGCGCCCCGAATCGAGCACGAAAGCTTCATCCCGGCGTTCGACGACCTTCGCGCAGACGCCCACGACCCGGAGCGAGAGGCCGCCTGGGCTGCCGGCGAAACCGGCTATCCGCTCGTCGACGCCTGCATGCGGGCCCTTACCGCCACCGGGTACCTGAACTTTCGGATGCGGGCCCTTCTCGTCTCGTTCGCCTCGTACGACCTGTGGCTCGATTGGCGCCGCTTCCACGACGTCCTCGCCCGGCGGTGGATCGACTACGAACCGGGCATCCACTTCTCCCAGCTTCAGATGCAGTCCGGGACGACCGGCATCAACACCGTGCGCGTCTACAACCCCACCAAGCAGGCGCGCGAGCACGACCCCGACGGCCGCTTCATCCGGCGCTGGGTTCCCGAACTGGCTGACGTCCCGGATGCGTACATCCACACGCCGTGGCTGATGCCCGGAAACGTTCAGCGGTCGGCCGGATGCCGGATCGAGGACGACTACCCGGCCCCGCTGGTCAACCACGATGCCGCCGCGAAGCGGGCCCGCGACGAGATCCACCGCCTTCGCAAGCGGCCCGACGTGCAGGCCCGGGCCCGCCAGGTCGTCGACGATCATGGAAGCCGGCGCCGGCGCAACCGGCGCGCCTCCGGTGGCGACCGCTCGGCCGACACGAAACCGGCGGACCCGCCGCGCCCGTCGGGCTCGCAGACGGCACTCGATCTCTGACGGCAGCCGCGGGTAGCCGGGCCGCCGCCCCTCCCGGGCCGCCGCCCCTCCCGGGGCGGGTTACCAGGCGTCGCCGCTGAAGTCGAAGAGCGAGGGCGGCGCGTCGCGCTCGATCGTCACCACGACCCGCGAGGGGCCGGCAGGCGGGGGGCGGAGACCGATCTGCGCGATCCGCCAGCCCTCCTCCCGAGCTTCGTTCAGCGTGCGGAGCGCGGGCGACGGACCGTCGGTCTCCGTCCGGACGATCACCTCCTTTCGCTTCCCGACCCCACCCGTGTTGTTGATCACCGGAATCGTGCGGATCATAGACGGAGGTTCAACACGTGAGAAAGCGAGACGCGAAGCGGTCGGCTGCAGGGCGCGGTGGATTGGGCGCGGCCGCCCCGCGGAAAGGGCTGCGGCGTTGAGAACGATGTGGGAGAGCGTTACGTTGGTTGATCCGTAGAATTCAGCGCCGGATCGCTTTTCGTGATGACGTCCTCGCCTCTCCTCCCCGCCCTGTGCCGTCTGTGCGCCGACGAGCCGACCGCACCCAAGGTGGTGTTCGTTCCCCGGGTGCAGACGGGCGGGGCTCTGGAGCGCGCGGCGGTGCGCAGGCGCGGGCACGTCGTCGGCCTGCGCTGTACGACGCCGCTGGCCTACGCCCGCAGGCTGGCGCGCCGGGCCCTTGTATCGGAGGGCCGGACGGAGCTCCGGAACGGCAACCGTTCGTTTCTGGCGGCTGCCCTCCTCGAGGAGATGGAGGAGGACGGTCGGGCGGAGGACCTGCCGTCCGCCCACCGGTTCGCCCAAATGATTGCCGGATCGATTCAGACGCTTCGCCTCAACAGCGTCCCGGTCGAGACGGTGCGCCATCGGGCGGCAACCGACGACGCCCCCGCAACCCTGGCGGCCGTCGGGGCCTGCTACGAGCGGTACGTCTCTCTTCTCGAGACGTGGGATCTCTTCGACGATACCGACCTCTTCCTGCGGGCGGTCGAACAGATCGAGCGCGGGGACGCCCGTCCAGCGGAACAGACGGTCTACGCCGTCACGCCGGCTCTCGACCTTCCGGAGTGTGCCTACCGCTTCGTGCAGGCGCTGCGCGCGGTCGGACGGCGGTTCGTGCGGCTCGGGGAGGGGGCCCCGCATCCCCCGGCCCGGGCGGCGGCCGCGCTCTTTGCCGATGCGCCGTCTCTGCCGGAGGCAGAAGCGAACCGGTCGGCGGCGAAGCCGACCGCAACCGTGCATCGGTGTGTGCGCGCCGTCGGGGCGGCGACGGAGGTGCGGGCCGCCGTGCGCGATCTTCTTACGGACCTCGGCACCGACCCGCAGCCAGAGGCCGACCCGCAGCCCGCCGACTCCCCGGCCGGGCGGCCGGCGTCTGCCTTCCCGCCGGTTGACGACGAGACCGGGTTCGAACAGGCAGAGATGGCCTACGCGGACTCTCGGCCCTACCTGTCTCTTCTCGTCGACACCCTCAACCGCATCGGCATCGCGTCGACGGCCGCCACCGGCCTTCCGGGAACGGCCACCCGAACGGGGCGGCTCCTCGACGGCTTCTACGAGTGGGTGGCCGGCCGCTATCCGCCGGAGAGGCTCGTTCGTCTGCTTCGCAGCGGTCACCTGCGCGTCGACCGCTGGATGGAGCAGCAAGTTGCCGACGGCCGGATCGCCGAGGGCGAGAAGATGGAGGCCCACGAGGTGGCCACGCTGCTGGCCGAACGCCGGTACGAGGAGGGGCGCGCAGGTTACGGGCGCGCCCTGGGGGCGGCCGTCACGGATGTGGAGGACCGCATCGACCGGCTGCACGACCGGCGGGCCGAAGCCGGATCGGAGGAGGATCGAACGGTGCTGCGCCGGGCGCTCGAGCGGGAGGAGGCCCGGCGCACCCGCCTTCGACTGGTGATTGATCTGGTCGAAACCCTGCTCGACCTGGCGGCGGGAACGCAGCCGGCCGACGGCCGAAAGCGGCGGAGTGCCTCGCAGGAGGCCCCCGCCTCCCGCGCCGAACCCTCGCTCCACGACGTAGCGGCCACCAGCCGGCGCCTGATCGAGGTGTTCGGCCCCGTCGACGCGCCGGGTGCGAC
>CAKZLV010000199.1 GCA_937127285.1 uncultured Bacteroidota bacterium | reverse complement strand
TGGGACCTGCACCGCCGGCTGCAGAAGGACGTGGGAAACCCGGGCCGCGCCTCGAGAGGCGAATCCGGCAGGCAACGGCCCGCAGGCAATTGTCCACAAGCAACCGTCCATAGGCGGCCGTCCACAGGCAGCCGTCCACAGGTAGCCGGCGGTGCGTTGAATCCGATCGGTCCCCACTCTCGGCGTCTTCCGTTCGCCACCGTTCGGGGACGCCGCCCGCCTCCGCTTCTCAGTGCCGATAACCCCCATGGGCGGCCGGTTTGTCAGGTCCGTTACAAGTTGGGGGCGCAGAGGCCGCTCGCCGGTGCAACCCCGTGTGGCCCTGCAAAGTAGAGATAGCGTCTATGCATCGTGCCGCACCCGCGGTGGTTGCTCGTCTCACCCCCCTGTGCTGCCATGTGCCGTCATCTCCGTGTCACCCTGCTTGAAGGTTGGGCCCGCTGTCCGCAGCGAGCGTGGATTACGTCCATCAGCCACGTGGTCTTGGAACGCCCGTCTCGTGCGTAATCAGGCGACCCGTCTGGTCGTTCTGTTTCCCCCGTCGTTTGATCACTGCCCGCACCGTCCCCGCCCGTCGGTTCAGCGAACCGGAGGCTGAGATGCGGACGACTCGACAAGGTGCGTCCAGGATGTGGATGCGTTCACTCGGTGGGTGTCTACGACCGGTCGTGGTCCGGTGCCCGTAGAACGGCGTCCGGCACGACCCGTCTGCACGAGGCATCCCCGACTGGAGGTACCCGGCGAGACGGTTGACCCGTCTCGTCCGCCCGCAGCTCCCTTTTGCTGTCTGCTCCCGCTCCCCGGAGAAACTCCGGCCGTGTGGGAGACCGGTTCCGCCGGAGGACGGGGGACGATGCCCAGCGAACCCTCACCGCGCCCGGGGTCGCGCCGGTGGAGGCGGCTTCTGTGGAGACGTCCCGGTCTGCTTGGGGCGACCGCGAGACCGGCTCACCGAAGCGGCCTCCACCGCCCGATACATCGGAGCCGGAGAGGGGAGGAAGACCGATATGATTCCCGTTCGATCGATTCTTGCAGCGACGAGCCGGACGCCCGGGTGCGACCCGGTCGTTCGCGCGGCCGCCCGGCTTGCTCGTGCGTTCCGCGCCTCCCTCACGCTCGCAACCATTGCCGATCCCTGGAAGGAGGACGACGAAGCGGCCTTTCGCGCCTCCCTTGTCGAGCAGTGGAACCGGAGTCTGCCCCACCTCTCGATCGACTCCGACTCGCCGGGCCGGGCCCTCCGCGGCCGAGACGAAGGGCCGGACGCGGTCGACCTTGCCGTCGTGTTCGACGCCCGGCCGTTCCACGGCATCCTGGTTCACGCCGCCGCCGTCGGGGCCGACCTGATCGTCCTGGGCCCGCACCGGGGGTCGGACCTGTCGGCCCGGTGGGGGGGCACGACGGCCGAGCGCGTCGTCCGATCGTCGGATGTCCCGTGCCTGGTCGTCAACGAGGAGGTCGACCTCCCGATCCGTCGCGCCGGCGTGGCCACCGACTTCACGCCCTCGGCCCGCGGGGGCGCTCTGCTGGCGGCCGACTGGCTGCCGAAGCTGTTCGCGCAGACGGCAGGCGAAGGCGAGGCGGCTCCGACCCTCTCGCTCGTTCACGTCGCCTCCGCCGACGCCCCCCGCTCCGAGGCGCTTCTCACCGCGGAGCAGGAGCGCATTCGGCAGACCGTCGGGGACGGGGAGGAGAGCATAATCGTCGACGCCGTGCACCGGCCCGGGTCGGACGTGGCCAGGGAGGTGGCTGCATGGGCGGACGACCACGGGGCCGACCTTCTGGTGGTCCCGACGGAGGCGCGGCGCGGGCTCAGCCGGATGTGGTCGGGGAGTCAGGCAACGGCTCTCACCCTGCAGGCCCCCTGTTCCGTGCTGCTCGTCCCGCCCGCCCTCTGGCGTCGATCCCCCATTCCGCTGCGGCGCATCGCCACGGCTCTCGACACGGATCGAGACGGTCCCGACGCCTGGGTCGACCACCGCATGACGCACGCCCGTCGCCCTCTGGAGCGGGTCCGCCTCGATCCCGAAGACGACGTCGTCCAGCAGTGCCGGGAGAGAGACGCCGACCTTCTCATCGTTCACGAAGACCGGCCGGAGCCCCGGGGCCCGATTCCGCCGGATCTGCAGCACCTGCTGGAGCGCACGCCCATCCCGGTGCTCGTGCTTCGCGACCTGCCCGACGGGCCGATCCGTCGCATCCTGGTCGCCGTCGACACGGGCGACATCTGGTACGAAAAGTTTGGCTGGGCGCGCCTTCTGGCCGAGCGCTTCGACGCACAGGTCACCATCTTCCACGCCATCGACCTGTCGCTGTCGAGCCAGGTCCGCCGCGAGCCCGGGGGCGAGTTCGTCCCCGCACCCGCCGTCTGGATGCGCGACAACGTCGAGACCACGGTCGTCCCGGCGATGCGCACCTGGCTGTGGGAGCGAGCGCGCCTGGCGGGTTTGCCGTCGGATCGCGTCGACGTCGTCGTCGGCCTCCAGAGCCCGACGTACGCGATTCCGATGCTCGCCCACCAGTCCGAGGCCGACCTCGTCATCGTGGCCGCCCACGCCGAGGGGCGCCTCGGCCGCATCCCGCTCAGCCCGATTGCGCGCGCGACCCTGGAGGGGGGAACCTACCCGGCCCTCGTCGTCGTCGACCGGGCCAAGCGCGAGGCCGAGTGGCGAGAAGCCGCCCGCCTGTCCGACGGGCAGGAGACGCCCTCGACGTCGCGCTGAGGCGGCCCGCGGCGGCCGCTCCCCACGCGACGGCTCCGCGCCTCGGGCCGACGCCCCCGCATCTGCTTTCACCTGCTGCTCACCTGCTGCTCACCTGCTGCCGGATCCCGTGTTTGATCTCTCCCTCCTTCCGATGCCGCTGCTCCCGCTGCTGACGCTGACGATCCTGGTGGTCTCCGTCGGCCTCGTTGTGGTGCGCCTCGTGCGCGGCCCCACCGTGGCCGACCGTGTCGTTGCGCTGGACGTCCTGTCGGCGGTGGCGATCGGTTTCATTGCCACGTATACGGTGGCCACCGGCGCGGCCGCTCTTCTCGACGCGGCGTTGGTGGTCGCTCTCGTGGCGTTCATGGCAACGGTCGCCTTCGCCCAGTTCGTCGAGCGCCGCAACACCCCGTCGTCTGCTCCCGCGACGCCACCTTCGTCTTCGCCCGCGCCTTCGCCGGAAGAGCCGGCCGGGTCGTCTCCCTCGCCGCCGGCACCTACAGCCGACGGGCCGGCGTAGACCCCGCCACCGTCCCCGCCACCGTTCCTGCGACCGTTCCTGCGACGCACCGGCCGCACGGCCGGGCGCTGCCGGCACCGCCGACGCCCGTCCCAACGGTATCCGAGTCCGACCGCACCCACCCCATGATGGCCTCGATTCTCCTGCTCATCGGTTCCCTGTTCGTCCTCGTCGCCGCCGTGGGCGTTCTGCGCCTGCCCGATCTGCTGATGCGCATGCACGCGGCGACGAAAGCCGGCCCCCTCGGAGCCGGCCTTCTCCTCATCGCCGTGGCGGTGTCGATCCCCGACACCAGCGTGCTGGCGCGGGCCCTGGCTACGTTCGTCTTCTTGCTGCTCACAGCCCCGATCGCCGCACACGTCATCGCCCGGGCGGCCTACTACACCGGAAAGGCTCGGCTCTGGCAACGCACCTGCGTCGACGAGCTGGCAGACGACCTACAACGTTCTTCGGCGGATACCGACGCCGTCCAGCCCCGGCCCGCCGACCCGGCCCTGCCGGCCGACTAGCGCCGCCTCCCCGGCCCCTCCCCCCGCCCGGTCGCGCATCGCGGACCGGGACTCCTTTCTCCCGATTGATTGACGCACGCTCATGCTCCTCGCGCTTCTCTTTTCCATCGGCTGGGCGCTGGCCGCGCCCCTTCTGGTTCGAGCGGCGGGCCGAGCGGCCGGATGGGTGCTCGCCCTCGGGCCGGCCGCCCTGTTTGCGGGCTTCCTCGCGGCCGGGGGCACGGTCGGGCCGGAGGCCTCCATCCGGGAAACCGCCGCCTGGGTGCCGACGCTCGGCGTGGAGGCCTCGTTCGTGCTCGACGGCCTCAGCCTCCTGTTTGCGCTTCTGGTGACCGGGCTCGGCGCCGTCATCGCCGTTTATGCCGGCAGCTACCTGCACGGGCATCGCGACCTGGGGCGGTTCTACCTTCTCTTCTTCGCCTTCCTGAGTGCGATGCTGGGCGTCGTCCTGGCCGACAACCTCATCCTGCTCTTTATTTTCTGGGAGGGAACCAGCCTCTGCTCGTACCTGCTGGTCGGCTTCAAGCACGAGTCCACCCCGGCCCGCACGTCGGCGCTGCAAGCCCTGCTGGTCACCGGGGCGGGAGGGCTGGCCCTGCTCGCCGGCTTCCTCCTTCTCGGCATCGCCGGCGGATCGTTTGAGCTCTCCGTCTTGATGGAGCGGGGCGCCGCCATCCGCAGCCACGACCTCTACCTGCCCGCCTTCCTTCTTATCGCCCTCGGTGCCTTCACGAAGTCGGCCCAGGTGCCGTTTCACTTCTGGCTCCCGAATGCGATGGCGGCCCCCACCCCGGTGAGCGCCTACCTGCACTCGGCCACCATGGTGAAGGCCGGGATCTACCTCCTCGCCCGCACCGACCCGATCCTGGGGGGAACGGGGCTGTGGACGTGGACGCTCGCGGCGGCGGGTGCGGCCACGATGCTCGTCGGGGCCGTCGGCGCCCTGCGGCACACCGACCTGAAGAAGGTGCTCGCCTACTCCACCATCACCGCGCTCGGAACGCTCGTGGTCCTTCTCGGGCTCAGCTACGGCGCCAGCATCAAGGCGGCCATCGTCTTCCTGCTCGTGCACGCCCTCTACAAGAGCGCCCTCTTCCTCGTCGCCGGCTCCATCGACCACGAAACCGGCACGCGGAACGTCCTGCACCTGGGCGGACTGCGACGGGCCATGCCCCTGACCGCCGCCGCGGCCGTCCTCGCCGGCCTATCGATGGCCGGACTGCCGCCGCTCTTCGGCTTCGTGGGGAAAGAACTGGCCTACAAGGCGAAGCTCGGGGTCGAAAACCTGGGGTGGCTGCTCCCGACCATCGCCGTTACCGCGAATGCGCTGACGGTCGCCGCCGCCGGCATCCTCGTCGCCCGCCCCTTCTTCGGCCGGCGGCGCACGCCCGACGGGTCTCAAGTGCACGAAGCCCCCCTCGGCATGTGGGTGGGCCCGGTGGTCATCGGCCTCGTGGGCCTCGCGTTCGGCCTCGTCCCCGGCCTGCTGTATGCGCCGGTGTCGGCCGCGGTCGATGCCGTCGCCGGAGAGCCGGTGGACATCAACCTCGCTCTGTGGTACGGCGTCAACACGGCGCTCTACCTGAGCCTGGCCACCGTCGCCCTCGGCGTGGCCGCCTTTGCGGGATGGACGCCCATCCGCTACGCCCTCCTGCGCCTCCGGCGCCTGTCTCGTGCCGGTCCGGAGCGGGCCTACGAGGCGGGGCTCGACGGGCTCTTCCGGCTTGCGGCGTGGCAGACGCGTTTCTTCGAGGGCGGCAGCGTCCGGTCCTACCTCGCGGCTACCTTCGGCGTGATCGCCCTCGCCGTCGGCGGCACCCTCCTGCTGCGCGGGGGCGTCTCGCTCCAGCCCGCCGTCCTGCTCGACGGCCTGCAGGCCCTGCCCTACGAAACCGGGCTCGTCGCCATCGTCGGGGCGGCCGCGCTGGTGGCGGCTCGCCTCCGCTCGATGCTGCTGTCGATTACGAGCCTCGGGGTCGTCGGGCTCGGCCTTGCCCTCCTGTTCGTGATGATGAGTGCTCCCGACCTGGCGATGACGCAGTTTCTGGTGGAGGTGCTCATCGTCGTGATCGCCCTCGGCGTGATGCAGGCCCTGCCGCTGGCCCGAGAGGTCGAACCGCGCGGCCGGCGCGGGCGCGACGCGGTGCTGGCGGTCGCCGTCGGGGCCACCGTCTCGATGCTGCTCCTGGCCGTTTTGCGGCTGCCGTTCGACGCCACCGTTCCGCAGTACTTTCTGGAGGAAAGCGTGCCGGGAGGCTTCGGTCGCAACGTCGTAAATGTGATTCTGGTCGACTTTCGCGCGCTCGACACGCTCGGCGAGATCGCCGTTCTCGCCGTCGCCGCCGTCGGCGCCTTCGTCGTCCTCAAGCTGGGCCGCCCGGCCCGGTCGCGCCTCGGGCCGCCGCCGGTCCCGTCGGTCGTCCTCCGCGCCGGCGCCCGGCTGCTGCTGGCCCTGCTCGTTGTGACCTCCTTGTTCATGCTGTGGCGCGGCCACAACGAGCCGGGCGGGGGCTTCATCGGCGGGCTGTTCGCGGCGTCGGCCGTGGTCCTGTACCTGATGGCCTTCCGGCAGGCACGCACCGAGCGCCTGCTGCGGGTGCCGCCGCGCTCGGCGCTGGGCGTGGGCCTGGCCGTGGCCGTCGGCAGCGGACTCGTCGGCGTGGCCCTGGCCGGTGCGCCGTTCTTGACCGGGCAGTGGGTGGCGGTCGGCACCCTCAAACTGGGCACGCCGCTGCTCTTCGACGTCGGCGTCTTCCTCGTGGTCGTCGGCTTCACCCTGACGATCGTCCTCAGCCTGGAGCGCGTCGTCGCCGGCCCGCCGCAGCCCCCGCAACAGCCGCTGGCCTCCCCCGAAGCCGCCGCGGCCGACCGGCAGCCTGCCCGCCTCAACGGCGGCACCACCGAACCGGCCGAGGTCTAATCCCGGCCCAATCTCCCAACCACCTCCATTCGTTCGCCGTCCGCTCCTCCCTCCGCCTCCGCTCGTGTCATGGATGTTTTGTTCGCGCTTCTGGCCGGTGTGCTGACGGCCGCCGGCGTCTACCTCCTGCTCCGGCGCTCGCTGGTCCGCATGCTGTTCGGCGTGATCCTGCTCTCCAACGCCGTCAACCTTGTGCTCTTTGCCGCCGGGCGCACCACGCGGGCCGCCCCGCCCATCATCCCTGAAGGGCTTTCGGCTCCCGCCGGCGCAGTGGCCAACCCGCTGCCCCAGGCCCTCATCCTGACGGCCATCGTGATCGGGTTCGGCCTGGTTGCCTTCGCCTTCGTCCTGCTCTATCGAACCTACGCGACGTTCGGAACGGTGGATGCCGACGACCTCGCGCGGGAGCCGGAACGGGGGGAGAAGGGAGATGGGGGATAGAGGGTGGAGGATGGGGGAATTGGGGGGGTGCTGTGAAGCGCGACATTTGAGGTGCCGCCGAAGGTCGACACGGGGCAGCCATGCAGCGGTGCTGCCGGAAGCACATTCACTTTGGTTCAACCGACAGTGGTTCAACCGATAGTTGTTCAACCGACAGGAATCTGTTCAACCGACAGGAATCAATGAGTCACCTCCTGGTCCTCCCGGTTTTGGTGCCGCTGGTAACGGCGGTGACGATGCTTCTGGCCTGGCGGTCCCGTCGCGTTCAGCGGGTGGGCAGCCTCCTCGGGGCCGTGGCTCTCCTGGGCACGACCCTCTGGATTGCCGCCGCCGTCTGGAACGACGGCGTCCAGCACCTGCAGGTGGGCAACTGGCCGTCTCCGTTCGGAATCACCCTCGTGGCCGACGTCTTGGCGGCCGCGATGCTCGTCATCGTCGGCGTGACCGGGGCCTGCGTGCTCGTCTACGCGCTCGGCTCGATCGATGCGGAGCGGGAAGGAAACGGTTTCCACGCGCTCTACCACCTGCTCCTGATGGGCGTGTGCGGCGCCTTCCTCGCCGGCGATCTGTTCAACCTGTACGTGTGGTTCGAGGTGCTGCTCATCACCTCGTTCGTGCTCCTCGTGCTCGGCAACGACCGGTCGCAAGTCAAAGGCGCCGTGTCGTACGTCCTCCTCAACCTGGTGGCCTCGCTTACCTTTCTCGCCGGCGTGGCTCTGCTCTACGGAATCGCCGGAAGCCTGAACCTGGCCGACCTCGCCGTGCGCCTTCCGGAGGTGGACGCCCCCGGCCTCATCACCACCGTGTCGATGCTGTTTCTGGTGGCGTTCGGGATCAAGGCGGCCGTCTTTCCGCTCTTTTTCTGGCTCCCCGCCGCCTACCACACCCCGCCCGTGGCGGTCACCGCCATCTTCGCCGGACTGCTAACGAAGGTGGGCGTCTACGCGCTCATCCGCGTCTTTACGCTTCTTTTTACGCAGGACGTCGGCTACACGCACACGATCCTGCTGGGGGTGGCCGCGCTGACGATGATCACCGGCGTGCTGGGGGCGGTGACGCAGACGGACGTGCGGAAGATTCTCTCTTTCCACATCGTCAGCCAGATCGGCTACATGGTAATGGGCCTGGCGCTCTTTACGCCGCTCGCGCTTCTCGGCGCCATCTTCTACATCCTGCACCACATTATCGTGAAGACGAATCTCTTTCTCGTCGGCGGTGTGGCGCACCGGCTGGCGGGGGACTTCGAGCTCAAGAATCTGGGCGGACTCTACCGGGCGAAGCCCTGGCTGGCCGTTCTGTTTTTGATTCCGGCGCTGTCGCTGGCCGGACTGCCGCCGCTCTCGGGCTTCTGGGCCAAGCTGGTCATCCTGCAGGCGGGCCTGGAGGCGGAGGCGTACTTCGCCGTCGCCGCCGCCCTGGGAGCCGGCCTGCTGACGCTCGTCTCCATGACGAAAATTTGGAACGAAGCCTTCTGGAAGCCGCTGCCGGACGACCGGTCACTGTCCCCCGGAACGCCGTCGCTGGCGGCCATGGTGACGCCGGTCGTGCTCCTCGCGGCCGTGACCCTGTCCATCGGCCTCTACGCCGAGCCCCTCGTCGTCCTCGCCGAGCGCTCCGCCGCCGAACTCCTCGACACAACTTCCTACGTACAGGCCGTCCTGGGCGAGCCCCCGACGCCCCCGACGGCAGAAGTTCGGTGAGGGGGGACTGGGCGTAAGTCGTGAATCGTAAGTCGTGAGGCGTGAATCATTGATCAATGGACAATGATCATTGATCAATGTCCTCCCCGCCTCCACAGCGTCCTAAGCCTCCACAGCGTCCTAAGCCTCCACAGCGTCCTAAGCCTCCACAGCGTCCTAAG
>CAKZLV010000198.1 GCA_937127285.1 uncultured Bacteroidota bacterium | reverse complement strand
GGTGTCCGTTGCCGGACGGCAGACGGTCCTTTCTGCCCGATCGTGCGTTTCCGGTCATCTTCGTCCGGTCACGGCTGTCCGGTCATACCTGTCCGGTCAGGGCTGTTCGTTCACAGATGTCCGGTCGTATCGGTCCGGTCGGCTCTGTCCCGTCAACCCGATGTGCCCGTCAGCCCCGATGTGCTTGCGTCTCGGGCGTGCATTCCGTTCGTTCGAAGGAGGGGGTTGCGATGCCCGCGGGCGTTCTGCCCATTCCCGCGCGCTCGGTCCCGCGCGTTCGGACTGCGCCGACCCGGCCTCCGCTCCCACCCGGCACCGCGCCTGCAACGACCGCGTGCCCGACGTCTCCCCTGATGCTCCTTGCTCTCTTCCCAGAACTTATTCGTTCATGTTCGATCCTTCCGTTTACCGTGCCCGTCGGCGCCGCCTGGCCTCGTCCGTCTCCTCCGGTCTCATTCTGTTGTTCGGCAACCGGGAAAGCCCGATGAACGCCGCGGCCAACCCGTATCCGTTTCGGCAGGACAGCACGATGTTGTACTATACCGGACTGGACGAGCCCGGCGTCGATGTCGTCCTGGACGCGGACGACGGGTCCGCCACGCTCTACGGGTCGGATCCCGATCTGGAAACAACCGTCTGGATGGGTCCGCAGCCCTCCCTCGCCGACCGGGCGGATGCGGCCGGATTGCCAGAAACGGGTTCGCCGTCCGATCTGGCCGACGACCTGTCCACGGCAATTCGCGGCGGGCGCTCCGTTCACTTCCTGCGGCCCTACCGGGAGGAGCACCGGCGCCGCCTCCGCTCTCTTCTCGGCATCACGGGGGGGCGGACCGACGACTACGCCTCGACCGAGCTAACGCGCGCCGTCATCGATCAGCGGTCGGTGAAGTCCGAGGCGGAAATCCGCGAGTTGGAGCAGGCGGTCGCCTCCACGGCAGCGATCCACGAGTACGCCCTGTCGATGGCGCGCCCCGGACGCCGCGAGTGCGAGATCGCCGGCCTCCTCTCCGGGCTCGCGCGGTCGCGGGGCGGCGAGCTGTCCTTTCAGCCGACCTGCTCGGTGCACGGGGAGGTCCTGCACAACCACGACTACACCCATACGATGGCGGATGGCGACCTGCTCCTGGTCGACGCCGGCGCGACCTCGCCCCTGCACTACGCGGGCGACGTCACCCGGGTCGTTCCGGTCGGCGGATCGTTCAACGACCGGCAGCGCGCCGTCTACGACGCCGTCCTGGACGCGCAGGTCACCGCCATCGAGCAGCTGGAGCCCGGCGTGCCGTTTCGCGACGTCCACCTGCGGGCCGCCCGCGTGCTCACCGAGCACCTGACGGACCTCGGCCTCATGGAAGGGGATCCGGACGCCGCGGTGGAGGCCGGGGCGCACGCGCTCTTCTTCCCCCACGGCCTCGGCCACATGCTGGGGCTGGACGTGCACGACATGGAGGCCCTCGGCGAAGACCTCGTCGGGTACGCCGACGACCAGGAACGGAGCGACCAGTTCGGACTCGACGCCCTGCGCCTCGCACGGCCGCTCGAGCCGGGATTCGTCGTGACCGTCGAGCCGGGCTGTTATTTCATCCCGCCGCTCATTCAGACTTGGCGCGAGGAGGCGCGCCACACGGACTTTATCAACTACGACGTCGTCGCCGACTTCATCGGATTCGGCGGCATCCGGATCGAGGACGACGTTCTGATTACGGAGTCCGGTTCTCGAATCCTCGGCCCCCGCATTCCGAAGTCGGCCGACGAAGTGGAAGACGCCGCAACCGGATCGTAGGACCGCGGCGGGCCGATCCGCCCTGTCGGCTCGGCGGCCGATTTCCGTTTCGGGTCGTCGCCCCCTCCCCGTCGGGTCGGCAGGTTCCGCATGTGCCTCGAGTCTCGCCGCGCCGATCTCCGACCCCTCCCGTTCCATCCTGATCGCCCCGTGCCCACCGACCCCCACGTCCCGTCTGCTTCCTCCCCGTCGCCGTCCACGAGGCCGCTCGTGCCGGAGCGAGGCGGGCGGCTGTTTCTCGCCGTCGAAGGGAGTCTCCTTTTCATCGGAATTCCGGCGGCGCTCTATCTCCTTCGGGAGAGCCTGAGCCACCTCGTCATCCCGATCCTCATCGGCTTCGGCCTCTTCTGCGGCGCGCTGCTGGGGGTGGATCCGGGCTTTGGTCGCTCCCGCTTCTGGGGCGCGCTTCCTGCATGGGAGGACGTACGCTCCGTGCTCGTCCGGACGGGGGCCGGTGCTGGGGGACTCACCGCCGTCCTCTGGATCGCGACGCCCGACCTGCTGCTCTCGTTTCCGATGCAGCGGCCGTTCATCTGGGGGGCCCTTCTGCTCGGGTACCCTCTCTTCTCCGTCTACCCCCAGGAACTGATCTTTCGGGCCTTCTTCTTCCACCGCTACCGGCCGGTCCTGTCGTCGCCGGCGGCCCGGGTGGTGGCGAGTGCCCTTCTCTTCGGATGGGCGCACGTTCTCTTCGGCAACTGGACCGCGCCGCTTCTCTCCACGACGGGCGGTTTCCTCTTTGCCTGGACGTACCACCGAACCGGCTCTCTTCGCCTCGTCGCCATCGAGCACGCCCTCTGGGGCGGCTGGATCTTCACCGTCGGCCTCGGGCGCTACTTTTACAGCGGCGCACTCGGGTAGGGATTGGCGACGTGCGATTGGCAATTGGACGGGCGGGAGGAAGGAGGCGACAGCTGGCTCTACGACGTTTGGAGACGAAATCTTCGTCCTCTACGATTCGCCTTCTACGAGAGGGACTGTTCGCGGCCCCGAAGCAGAGCAGCGCCGTCAGCCGCAGCGCGTCCAGCCCGGCGACGTGAACGCAGTGAGCTCGTGCCGGTTGGTGCGGCTTTTTTCCGTCCCCTCTTTGGCCAGTCAAAAAGGGTACATCCCGATGGGTACTACCGGAAGGATCGCTGCAGCAAGGCAAGAGGTCGCACACCTATTCTTGCCCACCTATTCTTGCCGATGTGCCCGGACAAGCACTCCCCTATCCCCTCAATGATACCAGTCGTATCCGATCCCATCACTGATGGGCCGCGTCCCGTTTCAGCCCGTCTCGGGCGAGACGCCCCGTGCGGCACCGGGGTCAAAAACAAAAAACCCGCTCCAGCAATCGCTGAAGCGGGGGTGTTGGTAGGCCCGGGGGGACTTGAACCCCCAACCCACGGATTAAGAGTCCGTTGCTCTACCAGTTGAGCTACGAGCCTAGAGATAAGTTGAAATGCATCTCGACGGCAGCGCGTACCGAACGGCAGCAACCGTCGTCGCGACCATTCTTAACTCAAACAGACGCAGCAGGTTCTACATCGCCCGCAGGCCGGGTGTATTCCACCGACGATTCACACCGCTTCTCTCGCTGGGGCGCGTGCCCGGAACCGATCGGTAGACCTCACCCGGGGCCGGACGGCCGGGCCTCGTTCATCGACCGAAGCGTCGACCAGCGGAGAGCGGCTCCGCCGAGGAGAAACAGTCCGAAGCCCAGAGCCGGTACGGGCGCGGTGCCCGACTCCGGTGCGATGCCTCCGAGAAAAACGGATCCCGACATCAGCCAGGCGGCCGTCTCGTTTCCTCCCGTTGCCCAGACCACCGCCATCGCGGTGAGAAGCACGCCGCGAAGGGCGATCCCCCACCACAGGACGGCGCGCACGGCCGACCCGAGAGCAGGAATACGACGCATCCAGTCGACCATTCGGGCAATCATACGCGGCATCTCCGTCCCACAAACGAACGAGCACGGATGAGCCGCTACCGGCCATCCGTGCTCGCCTCGTGCAAACATAGGACCAGCGCACCTCATCGACGCGGTGCCGACGTGCGCCGGTCGTTTCGGGGCGGTCTAGACCAGATCCTGAAGGTCAACTTCTTCTTTCAACCGCTTATACATCTCCCACGAAATCAGGACCGCTTCGGGCTGATTATTCTTTTGAATCATGATCCCGTGGTTCGTCTTCTGAGCGTGTTCGATCACCGATGCCGTATCGGCCCGCAATTCGGTGATCGTCGCAATCGCATCTACATCAGCCGTTTCGTACATAAGATTAAAGGAAGGTTTAGAAAACAAGTGGGTGGGATAGGGACGTATTCGTCCCAGGGACAGACCTGTCGGTCAAAAACGTAACGGTTCGACGTAGAATCGTACACAGGGTTTCTATGCGGTATCGTTGAGTCGTAGAATTTGCTTCGTATTTGCCTATTTTACACGGTACTCGCTCACCGGTATCGGTTGGCCACAAAGAGGGAATTCGCCGGCAACGAGCGGACGGCCGGCACCGGAGCCCCCGTGCGCCGTCGACCTACCGGACACGTTCTTCCCAAAACCGGACGGACGGGTGCCTGGGAGCCGGGAACGGAAGCCGGCGGTGACCTCTTCTGCACGCGATCGCTTCAGCAAGGGGGCGCCCACCGTGCGTTCGGGGCAACGGCACGCTCCCCCGAGCGGGGCGGCGATCACTTCTCAAAGTTCCTGTTTCTTTTGCAACGCCCGGAATCTACGGGTCGGGACGTGAATTGGAGAAATCGGCGATGACGCCCGTCCTCTCGGCTTTGGCCTTCTCCTCTTCATTCCCTCTCCCTTCATGACGACTTCCACCACCTCCCAGCGCCGCATGGGGCTCCTCTACATGGTGGGGGCCGCTTTCTTCTGGAGTTTGATGAGCGTCTTCGTCAAGGTGGTGGGCGAGCATCTGCCGAGCCAGCAGATCGTTCTCGTCCGGGCCGTCGTCACCCTGGCGTACAGCTACCTGCTCGTTCGGTGGTCGGGCGCAGCACGTCTGTGGGGGTCCAACCGCCGGCTGCTCTGGCTTCGCGGGCTGCTCGGGTTTACGGCACTCAGTTGCTTCTTTTTTGCACTCACGAAACTGCCTCTGGCCGACGCAACAGTCATTCACTACACAAATCCGGTCTTCACGGCACTCATCGCGGCAGTGGTATTGAAGGAATCCATCGAGCCGGCGGAATGGGTCGGGGCTCTGCTCAGCCTCACCGGCGTCTCCTTCATCGCTCAGCCGTCGTTTCTCTTCGGAACGTCCAGCGGCAGCCCCAACCTGCTCTACGTCGGGGTGGCTCTCCTCGGCGCACTCAGCGCCGCCTCGGCGTACGTCGTCGTGCGCAAACTCCGCGATACCGAGCATCCGCTGGTGATCGTCTTTTACTTTCCGCTCGTGGCGACGATCGGGTCGATCCCGACGGCCGGGGCGGCCGACCTGCAGTGGCCGACGGCGTGGGAGTGGCTCTTCCTCATTGCAGGTGTCGCCGGCTGCGCCCAGGTGGCCCAGGTCTTTTTGACGAAGGGGCTACATGCCATGAAGGCCGGTCGCGCCATGGCGGTGTCGTACCTCCAAATCGTGTTCGCCACCCTGTGGGGCATTCTTGCCTTTCACGAAATTCCTGATCTCTGGAGCCTCCTCGGCGCCGGCCTCGTCATCGGCGGGACCGTGCTTGTCTCCCGTGGGTAGAGGTGGAAGGTTCGGGTGGGGGTCCTTTCTCACCGGGGCACCTCTTTCCCGGACGGACCCAGAAGGGAGGACTCTTTATCTTCACACGGGCCGGCGGACTGGGGGAGGGATTCTGGAAGCAGGTTCGAGGATCTGCAGAGGCACGCGCGAGCGTCCCGGCGCCTCACTG
The DNA here is from genome assembly GCA_937127285.1 of uncultured Bacteroidota bacterium. Classification (GTDB taxonomy): domain Bacteria; phylum Bacteroidota; class Rhodothermia; order Rhodothermales; family Salinibacteraceae; genus CAKZLV01. The sequence continues at coordinate 3,331 of CAKZLV010000198.1, read as the reverse complement.
CCGTGCCAGCGAATCAACACCCGGGTCTGATGACGAGCCCCCGCCCCCCGTCCCCGACCTGCTGTTCCCGAGCTGCTCTTCCCGAGATGCTGTCCTGGATCTGCTGTCCCGTACCTGCGGCCCGGTCACGACCCTTCCCCCCACGGCCCTTCCCCCACGACCCGACCTCGACGACTCACCGTCCGCCGCTTCTTCCCGGCGCGAAACCTCTCCCGGCGGTGAGGAGTGAAACCTTCATCCAAGTTTCTTCTCACCGACGCGCTGCCCCCGCTCCCCTCGTTCTCCCGCGCAGCCCGTCCCTGCGACGGGCGTTCGGATCGGGCCTGCTGCAACCTATGATCGAGATTGCCGTCTTCGTTCTGAGCGCACTTCCGTTCGTCCTGGGTCTCTACGCCCTGCGAATGCTCGAAGAGGGCCGCGACGACGATCCGGACGACCCGCCGCCGCCGGATGTGGAGCCACCGCCGGTGTCGCCCTCCCCACACACGCCTCACCGCCGCATCCCGGACGACGACCGGTCTCCCACGGCCGACCGCCCTCCTCGGCCCTCGTCGCAGCCCGCGCCGCAGCGCGTCCGGCGCCCCTCCCCATCCTCCAGAACGCGATCGACGGAGGGCAGCACGCGCTCGGGCTGACGCGGCCGCCGGTCCTTTCGCGGTGGATCTGGCGGTTGCCAGCCGTCGCCCCGAAACGGCTGCCCAAAACGGTTGCCCGGAAACGGCTGTCCCGACACGCCCCCACCAAACGAAGGCAAATCGGCCTCGGAGCGGCCGGTAGAGACGGCCTGCGGCAGGCGCACCGACCGCGACCGGGGGTGCGGCACATGATTTGTGCGGAAAGAGAAGCGAATCGAGTTCTTTGCTGCTCGCATCGTTTCTCTCATCCTTCCCCCACCGCCACATGCGCCGCACTGCCACTCGACTGGGCGGCCTCGCCGTCTGTCTCGCCCTTCTTTTCTCCGTTTCCTCCGCTCACGCCCAGGTCCCTTCCACCGACCCGCAGGATCTGGAAAGTCTGGATGAGCTTTCGGCCGCCCTCCAGGTGATGGGCGACCAGTACGCAGACCTGTACGTCCAGCCGGTGACCGACGCCATGGGGTCGGGGATGAACGCCGGTCTCTTCCGTACCGCCGACGTCAGCGGCGGCCTCCTGCCCGGCGTCAACCTCTACCTCGGCCTCTCCGTGTCTGGGGCGCTCATGGCGTCGTCGGACAAAGCGTTTCCCGCCGACTTCGAGCAGTCCTTCGCAGGACCGGAGGAGCGGACGTACACCTTGCGTGTGCAGGGGAATGCCGAGTCGCTCCCGACCGCCTTCGGAGACACGGCTCCCCCGGATGCTCGCCTCGTCATCGAAGACGAAGCAACCGGCGTAGAGATCGGACAAGCCCTCCTCCCGCCCGGTCTCGTCGACACTCCGGTGGCCCCCCTGCTCGTCCCGCAGGCGGGCATCGGCTCGCTCTTCGGCACCGACGTGCAGGTGCGATATCTTCCGGAGACACGGATCTACGAGTACGGAACCGTCGGTCTCTTCGGGATCGCCGTCCGGCACAGCATCAGCCAGTACATCCCCCTCTCCCCGCTGGAGCTATCGGTTCAGGGCGCATACAACGAAATGTCGCTCGGCACCAGCACGATCAGCACCGGCACGGAGGAGGTCAGCGACGTCCTGGATGCCAGCGGCTGGGCCGTCAACCTGCAGGCCAGCAAGGGCCTGCCCGTGCTTCCCGTAACGTTCTACGGCGGCCTTCAGTACGAAACCTTCGACGTTGAGTACAGCTACGTCTTTGATCCGTCGAGTACGGAAGGGGGAGCGTTTGCGCCCGGCCCGGTCCGCCTGACCCTCGACCAGTCTGCGGCCAACCAGTTTCGCGGAATTGCCGGCGTTTCCATCACCCTCGCGATCGTGCGGCTCAACGTCGACTACGCACTGGCGGCCAACGACGCCGTCACGTTCGGCCTCGGCGTCCGCCTCTGACCCGTCGTCGGTCGAGGCGCCGATTCGGCCGGCAAGAAACACGGTCGGGCATGCCGGCGCAGCGCGAGAGCTGTGATCGGGGCTGCCCCCTGTCGCCAAACGCGCTCCGCCCGCACACATCCAGACAGGCGGCTGCCGTCGCCGGCAGGTGCGCCCGCGGCGTCGGGACGGCCGGGTACAACAATCCGAACAAACGACCCGAGCAAACGACCTGGGCACGGCGACCCGGGCACAACGACCCAGCCACGGCGACGCTACATTTTCATCATCTGCTGTCACCTGCCGCCGGCGGCCGCATCGGGAGCGGCGGCGGGCCGGACGGGCCCGGACGATAGCGCCGCGGCCAGCAGTTCGGCCGGGTGGTGGGCCGTCCGGCCGGTGACGTCGTGAATCTGCGACCGGCAGGAGAAGCCGGGAGCGGCGATGAGCGTTTGGGTCGGAGCGCCGCGCACCGCCGGAGCCAGACGATCCTCGGCCATCGTTTTTGAGATCGGCACGTGTTCGCTCTCGTAACCGAACGCGCCCGCCATGCCGCAGCATCCGGCATCCAGTGCGTCGACGCCGTAGCCGGCCCACTCCAGCGCCGTGACGGTGTCGGCGGTGCCGACGAGGGCGTCCTGGTGGCAGTGCCCGTGCAGGAGCACGTCTCCGCGCTCGTCCTCCCCCGCCGGCGGGGGATCGTTCAGCTCCCCGCGTTCGACCTGCCGGGCGACGAACGTATCGAACGTGCAGGCGGCCTCCGCCACCGTTTCTGCCCGAGGGTCTCCCGGGAGAAGATCCAGAAACTCGTCCGTAAGGGTCAGAATACAGCTGGGCTCCAGTCCAACGATTGGTCGCCCGGCGTCGGCGTAGGGGTAGAGGGCTTCGACGGTGCGGAGGGCCCGGTCCCGGGCCTCGGAGATGTGCCCCTTCGAAAGCAGGGTTCGCCCGCAGCACGTCTGCTGTTCGGGGATCTCCACCCCGTGACCGGTGGCCTGGAGGAAGGTCACGGCTGCCTGGAGGGGAGCGGGCGTATGGTAGCCGTTGAACGTGTCGGCGAAGAGCACGACGCGGGAGGGGCCGTCGGCGCGTTCGGCAGCGGCCTGCGTTCGCAGCGGCGCCGGGCCGTGGCGGTCGTCAAACCACTGCCGGAACGTCTCCCGCGCGAACGGAGGCAGGGAGCGCTCGGCATCGATGCCGAGGAGCGCCTCGCCCATTCGGCGTAGGAGCGGGCGCCGGCTCAGCCAGTTGACGACGTCGGCGAGCGGGGTGCCGGCGATGCGGCGAGCGATCTGCGGCTGATGCGCGAACAGCCGGGAGCGGAGCGGCTCGCGATGGTCGCTCCAGTAGTGGTTCAACCACTCCGTCTTCATCTTGG
>CAKZLV010000197.1 GCA_937127285.1 uncultured Bacteroidota bacterium | reverse complement strand
GGCCGCCAACGGCCTGCTCTAGCAGCCGCCCCCTCCCCCGCTCTCGTCCGGCTCACCGTCCACGTTCTCGACGGCTTCTGCTCCCTGCGCCCGATTTGCCCGGCCGGCGACGGCTCCGAAGACAACCGCTCCGAAGACAACCGCCCCGAAAACAACCAGCCCGCAAACAACCACGCCGGGCGCAGGATTGGCGTCGGCTCCACAACCCTGACGGACCGGCCTCCGTACGTTTCCATGACCTGGACGGTGTTTTGCGCCGTCTCCTGCCTCGCACCGCCTTCCATCCGCCGTTCATCCACCGACGACATGTCAACCTCCCTCAAAGACCTCCTGCTCGGCAAGGGCTGGGCGGGCACGACCATCACCCGCGCTGAAACGGTCGAGCGCGTCAACCCGCTGATCCGCCAGTTCATCCGGATGAACCGGCACTACCGGGCCGTCATCGATCATCACGACCGTCCCGCCGTCGCAGAGACGCTGGAAGACCTGCAGAAAACCGCCCGCGCCGACGTCGGCAAACTCTCGGAGACAGTGCTGAGCTGCGGCGGCACGGCCTACAACGGCACGGATCTCGGCCCGGACGACATCGACCTGCCGGAGGCGGACGCCGACCGCCTGTTTCGACTGCAAGACCTGGAATCTGCATTCCGGGACGCCGTCCAGGACGAACTGAACGACGCCGAGCACCAGATGCGGACGCGCGCAATCCTGAAGGTCGTCCAGACCAACAGCGAAGAGCGCCTTCGCACCCTGCGCCAGCTCACCCGGGGGGCGAGCCGCTCCGCCGCCTGACGCCTCTTCGTGCATCGCCCGCTGGGCGTCGCCCGCGGGTGAAGCGCCCGCCGGGGCGGTGCGCCCCGACGCACGTGGCGGCGCCCCTCCTCGCTTCCGCTTTTTTCTTCCCACTCCCTGCTTCCCGCATGCCGGACGCCTCCCCCTCCTCCGTTTCTTCCGATGCCGAGACGACCGACCGCGACCCGCCCCCCGTCGTCGTGTCGGGCATCCAGCCCTCCGGACGGCTGCACCTCGGCAACTATTTCGGCGCGATCCGCCAGCACATCGACCTGCACACGCGGCACGAAGCCTACTACTTCATCGTGAACTACCACGCGATGACCACCGTGCAGGACGCAGAGACGCTTCGCCAGCATACGCTGGACGTGGCGCTCGACTACCTGGCGCTCGGCTTCGACCCGGAAGAGGCCGCGCTCTTCGTGCAGAGCGACGTGCCGGAGGTGACCGAGTTGATGTGGATGTTCTTCAACCTGCTCCCCACCAGCCGCCTGGAGAAGGCCGTCGCCTACAAGGAGAAGGTCGAGGCCGGCCTGACGCCGAACGCGGGCCTGTTCAACTACCCCGTCCTGCAGGCGGCCGATATCCTCGCCTACGGCGGCACGACCGTCCCCGTGGGGGCCGACCAGAAGCAAAACCTGGAAATCGCCCGCGACATCGCTCGCTCCTTCAACCGCACCTTTGCCGCGGAGGAGGACCCGCTCTTTCCCGTCCCGGAGCCCTACATCCTCGACGACGTTGCCGTCGTGCCCGGCATCGACGGGCGGAAGATGTCGAAGAGCTACGGCAACACGATCGGCATCTTCGACGAGGGGAGCGAGCTGAAGGACAAGGTCATGAGCATCGTGACCGACTCCACCCCCCTCGACGCGCCGAAGGACCCGGAGAGCTGCAACGTGTTTTCGCTGATCCGTCTCGTGGCCGACGCGGAGACCCAGGCCGAGATTGCCGACAAGTACCGGGCGGGCGGCTACGGCTACGGCCATGCGAAGAAGGAACTGCTCGGACTTCTGGAAGACACCTTCGCCGAAGCCCGCGAGCGGCGCAAGCGGCTTGCGGAGCGCCCGGGCTACATCCGCGACGTCCTGCACCACGGCGCCCAGCAGGCCCGCGCGAAAGTCGAACCCATCATGGCCGCCGTCCGCGACGCCACCGGGGTGGTGGTGACGGACTGAGCGGTACGGGTCTGAGCGGATGGGCGTGTGGGCGGATGGGCGTGTGGCGCAGGTGAGCAGCGGCGGCCTCCTTGTAGACAAAACGATGGTACAGCACTTTCGAGACTTACGGGTGTACCGAGAAGCCTTTTTGGCAGCACGCGAGATCTACCGGCTGTCGAAGACCTGGCCGACCGAGGAGCGGTATGCGCTAACCGATCAGATTCGCCGCTCCTCCCGGTCGGTCGCAACCAACATTGCAGAGGCGTGGCGCAAACGCCGATACCCGAACCACTTCGTGAGCAAATTGTCGGACGGCGATGCAGAAGCGGCCGAAACCCAGTCGTGGCTCGACTTCGCAGTTGACTACGGATGCATCACCCACGCGACGTACACCGACCTCGATGATCGGTATGACAAGATCCAGGGTAGTTTGGTCACAATGATGACGAACAAAAATCGATGGTGCGGCCCGTCTCAGGTTCGCGAGACCGATGCAGACTACGATGACGAAACCACCCCTCTCCCCTGGACCGCCGGTCGCGCATAATTCAAGACCCGCCCACACGCCCAACCGCCCACACGCACGATGATCTTCGTTCTCGACAATTACGACAGCTTCACCTACAACCTGGTGCACCTCGTCGGGCAGCACACCGACGACGTGACGGTGGCGCGCAACGACGCGATGACGGTCGCGGAGGTGCAAGACCTGGACCCGGACGGGATTGTGATCTCGCCCGGCCCCGGCCATCCCGGACGGGCCGGCATCACGGAGGACTTGATCCGGGAGATGGGAGACGCGACCCCGGTTCTGGGCGTCTGCCTCGGGCATCAGGCCATTGGGGAGGTCTTCGGCGGAGAGGTCGCCCGGGCGGAGACGCTCATGCACGGCAAAACGAGCCCGGTCGAGCACGACGGGCGCACCCTCTTCGAGGGGGTCTCGCCCCGCTTCGATGCCACCCGCTACCACTCCCTGATCATCGACCGCGACACGTTTCCGCACGACGAACTGGAGATCTCGGCCGAGTCGGACGAAGGGACGATCATGGCCCTCCGCCACCGCTCCCTCCCCATCGAAGGCATTCAGTTCCACCCGGAAAGCGTCATGACCAAGGCCGGCCCCCGGCTCATTGCCAACTGGCTGCAGTCGTGCGGCGTGGACGCCGTGCTGGAGGAGCACGCCTCCCCGGCCGAAGGATAAGCGGCGCCCGCGCTCGGACGGCCCGATCCCCCTCCCGCCTTCTGTCCTCTGCCTGATCCCCTCCCCTATGCAGTCGTACCTCGACATCCTGTCCGACGGCGATCCGCTCTCTCGCCCGGAAGCCGAAGACGTCATGCGGCACATGATGAGCGGCGACGCGCCCCCCGAGCACGTGGCCGCCCTTCTGATGGGCGTTCGCACCCGGGGGGAAACCCTCGACGAGCTCGTCGGCTTCACCCGGGTGATGCGCGACTTCGCCGTGACCGTCGACGCCGGCGATCCGCACGCCGTCGATCTGTGCGGCACCGGCGGCGACGGCGCCGACACGTTTAACATCTCCACCACGGCAAGCTTCGTGGTGGCCGGCGCGGGCGTGACCGTCGCCAAGCACGGCAACCGCTCGGTCTCGTCCAAGTCGGGCTCGGCCGACGTCCTGGAAGCCCTCGGCATTCAAATCGACCTGAAGAAGGACGGCGTGGAGCACTGCCTGCACGAGGCCGGCATCGCGTTTTTGTTCGCACCGTACTTCCACCCGGCCATGAAGCACGTGATGCCCGTGCGGAAGTCCCTGGGCGTACGCACGTTCTTCAACATCCTGGGCCCGCTGTGCAACCCGGCCGGCGTGACGCGTCAGCTCGTGGGGGCGTTCAACACGGACACCGCCGAGACGATGGTCAAAATCCTCGCCCGCCTCGATGCCGACCACGTCGTGACCGTCCACTCCCGCGACGGCATGGACGAGCTCAGCATCTCCGACGCCACGACCGTCTTCGAATACGACGACTCGGAGTCGGACGCCGTCCCGCGCAGCCGGGAGGTCGGCCCGGAGCAGCACGGCTTCGACCGCCAGCGGGCGACGCAGCTCGAGGGCGGCACGGCCATCGAAAATGCCAACATCCTGAAAGGAATCCTCTCCGGGCAGGACCGAAGTGCACGGCGGGACGTGGTGGTGTTGAATGCTGCGTATGCGCTTCATGCCAGCGACCGCTTCGACAGCCTGGACGACTGCGTGGAGGCCGCCCGCGAGAGCATCGACGCCGGCGCCGCCATGCAGAAGCTCCAGGCTCTGATCGACGTCTCTCAACAAGCACCGACTGGGTAGGGGTGGAGGGGGCGTCCGTCGTGAATCGTGGGTCGTGAATCGTGGATGGTGGATGGAGGATCGAGGATGGCTGGCTTCCTCATGACCCTTTTCCCGTCCCCGATATCCAGTAGCCATTGACCAGTGACCAGTGTCCAGTGTCCAATGACCCGTGTCCAGTGACCGGCGCCCGTCGACCCATCCCCAGCCCCGAGTACCGAGTACCCAGTACCGAGTACCCAGTACCGAATACCGAGCTAACGACCCCCCACCCCACCGTGAGCATTCTCGACGAGATCATTGCCGACACGAAGGACCTCGTGGCGGAGCGGAAGAAAAAAACGCCGGTTGGCGAGTTGGAAGACCGTCCGCTCTACGGCGACCGCGAGCCGCTGTCGCTCGTGGAGGCGATCAAGGAGAAAGGCATGTCGTTCATCGCCGAGGTCAAGAAGGCCTCGCCGTCGAAGGGCGTGATTCGCTCCGACTTCGACGCGGCCCGCATCGCCCGTCAGTATGCCGAGAATGACGCGTCGGCGATCAGCGTGCTCACCGAGCCGCAGTACTTTCAGGGATCGCTGCAGCATCTGGCCTGGGTTCGCGCTCACGTTCAGGACGTCCCGCTGCTCCGGAAGGACTTCATCGTGGATCCGTACCAGGTGGTGGAGGCGCGAGCCGTCGGGGCCGACGCCATCCTGCTGATCGCCACGGCTCTCGACCCGGGACAGCTGGCGCACCTGCACCAGACGGCCGAGGAGGTGGGGTTGGACTGCCTCGTGGAGGTGTACGACCACGACGACCTGGATACCATCGACTTCGACCAGGTCCAGCTTCTCGGCGTCAACAACCGCGACTTGACCACCTTCGAGGTCGACATCGACAACTCGCTCCGCATCTTCGAGAACGTTCCCCGCACCGTCGGACGCATTGCCGAAAGCGGATTGAGCGACCCCGACACGCTCGTGCGCCTTCGCCAGAACGGGGTCAACGGCGTGCTCATCGGTGAGCACTTCATGCGGGCCGACACCCCCGGCGACGCCCTCGCCCAACTGCGACAAGACGCCAAAGAAATCGCCTACCGAAACCGCTCGTAACTGGAAGATGGAGGAGTGATGATGGAGGATAGAGGATAGAAGATGGAGGATCGATTCATTGATCAATGATCATTGAGCATTGATCCATGTCTTGCACAGCCTCCACGCGTCCACAGCCTCCACGCCTCCACCGCCTCCCCAGCATCCACAGCCCCGCTCCCCCTATGCAGACGAAGTTGAAAGTGTGCGGCATTACGGCACTGGAAGACGCCC
>CAKZLV010000196.1 GCA_937127285.1 uncultured Bacteroidota bacterium | reverse complement strand
CCAAGCGTCCACAGCCCCCAAGCGTCCACAGCCCCCACGCTCCCACGCTCCCACGCTCCCACACCCCCACGCCCCCACGCCCATCCCTTCGTTCACGGCATTCTCAAGGGGGCGGCGTTTCGGTGGGGATCCTGACGACGCGTAGCGGGTGTGATGGATGTGCACTGGGTGACAAACTGGCAGGCTCGTGAGCGCCATGGGCCGGCCGTCGCCGCTTCTCACATCCTCCCGTCATGGATCGAGCATCCATTCAAGAACGCTTCGGCATCGTTGGCTCCTCGGACGCGATCAAGAACGTCATCGATCGCGCCCGTCAGGTTGCCCAAACCGACATCACCGTTCTCCTGCAGGGAGAAAGCGGGGTCGGCAAGGAACTGATCGCGCAGGCGATCCACGAACTCTCCGTTCGCCGCCACGAGCCGCTCGTCGTCGTCAACTGCGGCGCCATCCCCGAAGGTCTCATCGAAAGCGAGCTCTTCGGGGCGGAGAAGGGAGCCTACACGGGGGCGGTGCAGAAGCGCGTCGGCTACTTCGAGGAGGCCGACGGGTCGACGATCTTTCTCGACGAAATCGGCGAGATGCCGAAGGAGGCACAGGTCCGCCTGCTGCGGGTGCTGGAGACGGGCAGGTTCAGCCGCGTCGGCTCCTCGCAGCAGCAGGAAACGGACGTTCGCATCGTGGCGGCCACGAACAAAGACTTGGCCGAGGAGGTGCAGGCGGGCCGCTTCCGCAAGGATCTGTACTACCGCCTCAGCACGGTTCTCATCGACATCCCGCCTCTGCGAGACCGCCGGGAGGACATCCTGCCGATCTTTGAGACCTTCCTGCACCGGTTCTCGAAAGAGTACAACTCGCCCGGCAAGCGGATTACGGAGGCGGCCGGAGAGGTGCTCACCGGCTATCACTGGCCGGGCAATGTGCGCGAGCTTCGCAACGTCGCTGAGCAGGCGGTGGTTTTGCTGCGCGATGAGGAGCTGGACGACGACGACATCCGTCCCCTTCTGCGGGACGTCGGCGGCTCGACGGACCTTATGCGGGTGGAGCGACCCGAGCAGCAGGAGCAGGGGCCCGGAACTGCATCCGGCGCCAGTGCGGCTGGCGAAGAGGCCGGTATCCGCGAGCGCGAACTGCTCTACCGCGCCATTTTGGAGATGCGGATGGAGATGCGCGACATGAAGGAGCAGATCCGTACCCTCGTCTCCAATGTCGGCATGATCATCCCGCGAGAAGTGGTAGAGCGAACCGACTTTCCCGGCGACTACGACGACTTTGTGGTGGTCCGAGACGTCGACCCGTCGGAGCCCGACTCCCCGCCTCGGGAGGAGACGGAGGTGGGCGAGATGATTCGAGACGTGGTGTACGAGGTCGACGAAGAAGATGCCCCGCGCTCCTCGCGCAGGGCCGCCGAGCGGCCGTCGGCCCCGCGCCACCCGTCGTCGGCCCCTGCGGAATCGGACCGCACGGCGTCCCGGTCTCCGGCCAACGGGACGCAGGCGGTCGAGTCGGCCGACGTGCAGAACGCGTCGACCGACGAACAGGAAGCTGGAGACGAAGACCTGCCTACCTTGGAAGAGGCGGAGAAGCAGCTGATCAGCCGCGCGCTCAAGAAGTTTGACGGCAACCGCCGGAAGACGGCCCAGGCGCTCGGCATCAGCGAGCGAACCCTCTACCGCAAGCTCAAGGACATCGACGAAGATCTGTAGGGGGCTCCCGAAAATACCGCCCATCCGATGTCCAGGCAATCCGGCGACGATGGAAACTGATTGCACGCGTTTTATGTCTCTCCTGCAGCCGCTTCCCGGCGGTCGGCTTCGGCCCCTCGTCCTTGTGGTGGGGCTGGCTCTGAGCCTGCCGGGGTGCAGCTACTACAGCTTCTCCGGAGCGACGATTCCGTCCGATCTCGAAACCGTCGCCATTCCGATCGTGCAGGACAACAGCGTCAACCCGGTGAACACGATCGACCGGCAGTTCACTGATCTGCTAACGGATCGGTTCGTCGGCCGCACGCGCCTGTCCCTCAGCACGAACGGGGCCACGGCTGATGCTCGCCTCGACGCCGTCATCACCGAGTACCGAAACCAGCCGACGTCCGTGACCGGCGAGGAGGTCGCGTCTCAGAATGAAGTCTCGATCCGGGTCCGCATACAGTACGTCGACCAGGTGAACGGAGAGGACTTGCTCGCACGTACTTTTACCAACTCGGCCCAGTACGACCCGGTCGAACAGGGGGCGGCCGGGGAGGAAGAGGCCGCCCGCGTCGCCCTGCAACGCCTGGCCGACGACATCTTCACCGCCGCCACGTCGAACTGGTAGGTGGTTGGGGGTTCGTGGTTGGTGGTTCGTGGTTCGCGGTCGGGCGAGAACCCTTGAGCATGGATCGATGATCCTTGATGAGCGCTAGCGTCCCCAGCGTCCCCAGCGTCC
>CAKZLV010000195.1 GCA_937127285.1 uncultured Bacteroidota bacterium | reverse complement strand
CCTCTGCTTCGACACGATCTACGCCGAGGGGCAGCGCCGCTACGTGGAGAGCCTGTCGGCCTATGCCCGGCAGTTCTTGGAGCGGATGGACAAGCCGGAGGCGGACCTCATCACGGGCCTCGCACCGGCGATTGCGATCGAACAGAAGACGACCGGGAATAATCCCCGCTCGACGGTCGCGACGCAGACGGAGATTTACGACCATCTGCGCCTCCTCTTCGCCCGCATCGGCACGACGTATTCGCCGGTGAGCGGCCGGCCCGTCACCAAAGACACACCGCGCAGCGTTGCGCTGGAGGTCGAGGAGAAGCTCGACGACGGCGCCCGGTTCTACCTGACGTTCCCCGTGCCGGAGCACTCGGAGATGGCGCTCCGCGACGAGCTCAAGAGCCTGCGGGAGCAGGGCTTCTTCCGGATCGTCCTCTTGCCGACGGAGCGCCAGGCCGAGAAGGGCGAACGGCCCGAGATCTTCGATCTCAACGAGACGCCGCCCTCGAAGGTCAACAACTACGGCCGGGACCGCCTCCTCGTCCTCGTCGACCGCCTGAAGGTAAAGGCCGGCGACGAGTCCAACCGCTCCCGCATCGCCGAATCCGTTGAGCAGGCGTTCGAGGAGGGCGACGGGCAGTGCACGATCCAGCCGGTGCCCCGCGAGGGAACGCTGCCGGAGCCGCTTCGCTTCAGCGCCTACTTCGAGCGGGACGGCATGCGCTTCGAGGAGCCGGAGCCGCTCCTGTTCAGCTTCAACAGTCCGGTGGGCGCCTGCCCGACCTGCCAGGGCTTCGGTCGCGTGCCGGGACTGGACGAGGACCTGATTATCCCCAACAAGAACCTCTCGATCCGCGAAGGCGCGCTGGCCCCGTTCCGCGGCGACAAGTGGTCGACCCATTTCAAGGACCTGGTGAAGGTGGCGGCCGACGTGGGGATGAACATCGACTGCCCCTACAAGGAGCTCGACGACTGGGAGGAGGAGATCGTCTGGGAGGGGAAAGGCGACTACATCGGCCTGGAAGGCTTCTTCCGCTGGCTGGAGGAGCGCTCCTACAAGATGCATTACCGCATCTTCCGCTCGCGCTTTCGCGGGTACTCCGAGTGCCCGGACTGCAACGGCCACCGTCTGCGCGAAGAGGCGCTCTACGTGAAGGTAGGCGGCGACACCGAGGGGATCGAGAAGAAGCACATCGGGGAGATCTGCGCGATGACGACGCGGGAGGCGCGCGACTATTTCGAGGCGCTGGAGCTCGACGACTACGAGCAGGAGGTGGCCGGGCGCGTAATGGAGGAGCTGCGCAAGCGCAGCCGCTACCTCGTCGACGTCGGCCTCGACTACCTCACGCTCGACCGGCTGGCGCAGACGCTCTCCGGCGGCGAGACGCAGCGCATCAACCTGTCGACATCGCTGGGCTCGTCTCTCGTCGGCTCCCTCTACGTGCTCGACGAGCCCACGATCGGGCTGCACCCGCGCGACAACGACCGGCTGATCGACATCCTGCAGCGCCTGCGCGACCTGGGCAACACGGTCCTGGTGGTGGAGCACGACCCGGTGACGATGGAGGCGGCCGACCAGCTCGTCGACATGGGGCCCGGGTCTGGGGCCTTCGGCGGCGAGGTCGTCTTTCAGGGAAGCCACGACGAGATCCTGGAGGACGCGGATTCGCTCACGGGCAAGTACCTGAGCGGTCGGGAATCAATTCCGGTTCCGGAGGAGCGGCGCGAGATCGACCCAGACACGGCCATCACGGTCGAGAATGCCCGGCAGCACAACCTGAAGAACATCGACGTCTCCTTTCCGCTCGGCGCCATCACGTGCGTGACGGGCGTGAGCGGCTCCGGCAAGTCGACCCTCACGAACAAGACGCTGTTCGAAGGACTGAGCCGGCTGAAGGGCGGGAGCGGCGACGAGAAGGTCGGCAAGCACGACGTGATCCGCGGCCACCGGCAGATCGACGCCGTCGAGATGGTCGACCAGCAGCCGATCGGGCGCACCCCGCGCTCCAATCCGGCCACCTACACGAACGCCTTCGACGGCATCCGCAAGCTCTTTGCCGAGACGCGCCAGGCGCAGATTCACGGCTACGATCGCGGCTTCTTCAGCTTTAACGTCTCCGGCGGGCGGTGCGAGGAATGCAAGGGCGAGGGCGTCGTGAAGGTCGAGATGCAGTTCCTGGCCGACCTCTACCTGGAGTGCGAGGCCTGCAACGGGCAGCGCTACAAGAAGGAGGTGCTCGACGTCACCTACCAGGGCAAGAACATCGCCGACGTGCTGGAGATGACCGTCGACGAGGCGGCGGAGTTCTTCGAGGGCGAAACCTCCATCACGAACAAGCTGGAGGTCTTGCAGGACATCGGGCTCGGGTACCTGACGCTCGGTCAGCCGTCGACGACCCTCTCGGGGGGAGAGGCGCAGCGGATCAAGCTGGCCAGTCACCTCGGCGGGCGCAACAACGACAAAACGCTCTACGTCTTCGACGAGCCGACGACCGGGCTTCACTTCGACGACATCAAGCAGCTTCTAGGCGCGTTCGACCAACTGATCGAGAACGGCCACTCCGTCATCATCGTCGAGCACAACCTCGACGTCATCAAGTACGCCGACCACGTGATCGACCTCGGTCCGGAGGGCGGCGACGAGGGCGGAAACGTCGTGGTTACGGGAACGCCCGAAGACGTCGCCGCCTGCGACCACAGCCACACCGGCCGGTACTTGCGGGACGTGTTGTAGGGCGTGGGGGCGTGGGGGCTTTGGACGCTTGGAGGCTTTGGACGCTTGGAGGCTGGGGGCGCTGGGGCGCGGTGGAGGGGGCAATGAACAATGATCATTGATCCATGCTCAATGACTTGTGTCCATCGGCCTTCGCGACCAACGGGAGCGATTCATCCAATGACCCATGTCGAATGACCAATGACCGTCGAGACGGTCGTTCTTTGCTGCATCGACCGGTCGCGGTCACGGCCACCTGCTACGAGCCGTGGGGGCTTTGGACGCGTGGGGGCTTGGGAGCGTGGACGCTTGGAGGCTGTGGACGCTTGGGAGGCTGCGGACGCTGGAACGCGGCGATGAACAATGATCATTGATCCATGCAACGGCCCTGCCCGTCGGCGTAACATTCCTTTTGCCGGGGCGTAACGGAAACTCCGGTTGTCCTCCCCCCAGCGACCTCTCGGTTCCATGATTAGTCCCTCGGTGGAAGACTACCTCAAGGCGCTCTACAAGCTTGAGGGGCAGTCCGATGGCGACCCGGTCTCGACCGGCGACCTGGCCACGGCCATGGAGGTGACGCCGGCGTCGGCCTCCAACATGGTCAAGCGCCTGCGCGACCTCGATTTTCTCGTCTACACGGCCTACGAAGGGGCTACGCTCACCGAGCATGGCCGAAAGGTCGCCCTGGAGGTGATCCGCCACCACCGGCTGCTGGAGCTCTACCTGAAGGAGGTGATGGGCTTCGAGTGGGGCGAGATCCACGACGAGGCCGAACGCCTCGAGCACCACATCTCCGAGCGGTTCGAATCTCGCATCGAGGAGATGCTCGGCCACCCGACGCGCGACCCGCACGGTCATCCGATCCCGAGCCGGGACGGGAGTGTAGACGAGGTGTCCGGCCGCCTGCTCAGCGATCTCCACGACGGCGACATCGCGCGCATCGACCACATCTCCGACGAGGATTCCGAGATCCTGCACCTGCTGGAGCAGCGCGGCCTCCTGCCCGGCGCGACCGTCGAGGTCATCGAAACGCGTCCCCTCGAAGGCCTCCTGGTCGTCCGCGTCGACGATCAAGAGCAACTCCTCGGCGAACCGGTGGCCGACAAGGTGTTCGTCATGCCGACCCCGTAGGATTGGGGCGGGGTGGTTCCGGGCTTCCCCGTCGGCGGTCGAGGTGAGGGCGGACGCAGGGTGGACGGGAGTGCCCATGAATCGAAGACACGACGAGACGGGGAAACGGTAGATCGGCACCGCATGAATGGTCCTATCCTCAATCCTCGATCTTCCATCCTCCATCCTCGATCTTCCATCCTCCACCCTCAACCCTCCCCCCTCCATCATCCATCCTCCACGAGCGCCTGCACGACCGAGCGCCAGTCTTCGCGCTCCGGCTGCCCGGGCTTGCGCTTGCCGAAGAACCGGGCGATGATCCCGCCGTCGGCGTCGAGGAGTTCCAGCGAGGTGACGTCTCCGTCGCGCGTCGGTTTGCGCACCACCCACGCCTGGGCGATCGCCTCTTCGTTCAGACGGAGCTGAAAGCCCGGATCCAGAACATTGTACCAGGGCGGCGTCGCCTTCAGCTTCTTCACCGGCCCGGTGTGGATCTGGATGCAGCCCGTGTTTCCGACGAAGACCATGATGGGCACCTCCTCCTCGGCGGCATCCTGCAGGAGGCGGCGCAGGCTGTCGGCCGCAACGCGGTGGGTGAAGCGTCCCTCGCCGAAGTGAAGCGCCTGCCGGCGGCTGACGTCGTAGTCGCGCAGGAGCGGGAAGAAGTCGTGCGTGTCTTTGAGGTCGGCCCACTCGTCGAGAAATCCCTCGACGTCGATCTCTTCGGAAGGCACCTCGTCCGCGCCCGATTCGACCGCCTCGACGGGCTGGTCGATGGACGGGTCGTCGTGGCGGTACTTGTCGACGAGGGCATCGTAGGTGTCGAGGTCGCTCTTGCGCGTAAGGAAGACCTTGTGGACGGCCGTGCCGTCGCGGTCGAAGAATTGCAGGCTGCGCCGGACGCCGCCGCGCCCGCCGTCCCACGGCGTTTCGACGGCAAAGCCCAGCACCCAGTGGTCGAGAAAGAGGCGCAGGTCGATGTCGTCGTCGAGCACCAGGCCCATGTTGTGGGCATCGGTGAACTTCACGTTGTGGTAGACGCCCGTTTTCTCGTGGACAGCGGCGTCGTTGCGCGTCAGCGCCATCACGGGGCCGAGCGACTCCAGCTCGCTCAGGAGCGCGCTCCATCCGCCGTCCAGGCGCGTCACGTGCTCCCCGCACCCGGTGGCGAGAAGCTCCGCCTCGCTCACCCCCAGCCGATCGGCGGCGGTGCGAATGCGAACGTCCGGATGCTCCTCCTGGAACTCCCTCCAGCGGGTTTTCAGATCGGTGGCTTCTACGGTTGAGGTCGGCATGATAGGTTGTGGGGTTCGGGTTGAGGGGTTTGGGTTGTGGGTTTGTGTTGTGCGTTTTGGGTTGGGGGTTTTGGGTTGGGGTGCCGATTCTGGAGGCGCTCGCCGATCCGACGCATCGGCGTTACTCGGTTCTCCGGTTCGCCGCCTCTCCGATTCTCCGGTTCCCCGTCTCCCCATTTCGTCGATTCCCCGTCTCTCCGGCGCTCCGCTTCAACCAGTCTCCGTCGCCATGGAGCGTCGGTGCTTCGGGGGATGCGCCGGCATCCGGAACGATCAGCGGGCAGGACTGGGTGGGATGAGCGAGGACGCACACGGGGAGACCGAAGACGCGGTAGATGGCTTCGGGCGTGAACACCTCGGCGGGGGGTCCGGAGGCGACGCCGTTCCCCTCCTGCAGAAGGAGAACGCGGTCGGCGTACTGGGCGGCGAGGTTCAGGTCGTGCAGCACGGCCAGCACGCCGGTGCCGGCATCGGCGAGGGATCGTGCGGTGTGCAGGACGTTGTGCTGGTGGGCGAGGTCGAGGCTGGCAGTCGGTTCATCGAGCAGCAGATAGCGGTTCCCGTCGTCCGGGCTGTCCCAGATCTGAGCGAGGGCGCGGGCGAGGTGCACCCGCTGCGCCTCGCCGCCGGAGAGCGTCGGAAACGACCGCTCGGCGAAGTCGCCCATGCTGACGACGTCGAGGGCCGCCTCCGCAACGGCCCAGTCCCGCGACGACTCCGCTCCCTCCACGTGCGGGGTGCGTCCCATGAGGACCACCTCCAGCACGCAGAACGACGAGCGAAGCCGCGAATGTTGCGGCAGAACAGCCCGGCGGCGCGCCTGCTCGCGGGTCGGCAGCGAAGCGAGCGGTCGGTCGTCGAAGCGGACGCTTCCGCTGCTGGGCGTCATCTCGCCGCTGGCCACGCGCAGAAGCGTCGTCTTGCCCGCTCCGTTCGGCCCCACGACCGCCGTCAGCCGCCCGGGACGGATATCGGCCGAGACGTTCTGGATCAGCGTCGCGTCGCCGATCCGAACCGTAATGTCGTGGAGGATGAGCATGGGGAAGGATCGTCGAGGTCGGTTGGCGTCAGAACGAGTAGCCCGTCCCACGATTTCGGTCGCGGAGAAGCAACCAGAGAAAGAACGGCGCCCCGACGAGGGCCGTCACGATGCCGATGGGGAGTTCGGCCGGGGCGACGATGGTGCGGGCGAGCAGGTCGGCGCCGAGGAGGAGGCCGCCGCCGAGGAGTGCCGAGCCCGGAATCAGAATGCGGTGGTCCGGCCCCACGGCGAGGCGAAGCAGGTGGGGCACGACGAGTCCGATAAACCCGATGACGCCGCTCACCGCCACCGCCGCCCCGACGACGAGCGCGGCGAGGGTGATGACGACTTTCTTGACCTGCTCGGTGCGGATCCCGAGGTGGCCGGCCTCACTTTCCCCAAGAAGGAGCGCATTGAGGGGGCGGGCCAGGAGCGGGGCGGCGAGCATCCCGCCGAGGAGGCACGGGCCGACCACCGCAAGGCGCGTCCAGGTCGCCCCGCCGACGCTGCCGAGGGTCCAGAAGGTCAGGTCGCGAAGCTGATCGTCGTCTGCGATAAAGATCATCAGCCCGGTTCCGGCGGCGGCGAGGGCGTTGATGGCGATGCCCGCGAGGAGCATGGTTGTGACCGATGTTTGTCCCTCGCGGGTGGCGAGGCGATATACGATGAAGGTCGCGACGACACCGCCGGTGAAGGCTGCCGCGGGAAGCAGGAAGGCGCCGAGCACGTCGCTCCACGCGCCGAAGACCGTCGATCCGAGGACGATCGTCACGACCGCCGCCAGGGCCGCGCCGCTCGACACCCCGATGAGGCTCGGGTCGGCCAGCGGGTTGCGGAAGAGCCCCTGCATGAGCGCGCCGCTCACCGCCAACCCGCCGCCGACGCCGATCGCCAGCAGCACGCGCGGCAGGCGAATGGACGTCAGGACCAGGGCCTGCCGCCGCTCGAACTCCCACGGCAGCGACACGCCGACCCGGTCGCCGAGGATGGCGAGAACCTGTCCGGGCGAGATGCCGACGGCTCCGACGGCGAGGCCGGCCCCGACGGCCACCCCCAGGAGAACGACGAGTCCGCCGAGGACGAACCGGGAGCGGCACCGGTGCCGCTCCTGCATCCGGTCTGCGTACTGCGGACGCGGAGACGCTTCCGCCTCGTCGGCAGTGCGCGGTTTGTCGGAAACCAGCGTGGGTTCCATGGGGAAGAACGGGGCTACCCGGTCGTTCGGGGCAGGTCGGGCCGGTTATTGCGAGGCGGAGGTCGGGGGCGTGAGGTCGGGATGCAGCTTCATCGTCAGACGCTTCACGGCCGTGCCGAGGCGCGGGCCGAAGCCGAGAAGCAGCAGGTCGTCCATCCCCACGATGCGGCGGTTCTCGCCGGCCGGCGTCAGGTCGATGCCGGGCTGGTCGAGCAGCCCGTCCACGCCGCCGACGCTCTCGAGCCCGCGCGACGGCATCAGGATGGCATCCGGCTCGGCGCTGGCGACGGCTTCGGGCGTCATCGGCTTAAACCCCTCGAACCCGGAGATGGCATTCTTCGCACCGGCCAGCTCGATCATGGCTTCGGCCGACGTTCCACGTCCGGCGACGTTCATCGAGCCGGTTCCGCGAGCGTAAATGAAGAGCACCCGCGGTGTGGAATTCGCGGCCTCGCGGACGTCGCGGGCCTCAGCCAGGTCGCGTTCCATCTGCTGGACGAGCGAGTCGGCCTTTGCCTCCCGACCCAGAAGCCGGCCGATCCGGCGGATCTTCTCCTTCGTGCCCGCGACGGTGGCGGGATCCGGGAGGAGGTGGACCTCCACGCCCGCGCTCCGCACCTGGTCGAGAACGCTGGGCGGACCGGTGCCCTCCAGCGCGAGAACGAGCGTCGGGTTCAGCGAAAGAACGCCTTCGGCCGGCAGGCGACGGAAGTACCCGACGCTGGGCTTCTCGGTGGCGGCCGCCGGGTAGACGCTCGACGCATCGACGCCGACCACCTGCCGGCCGGCAGCAAGCGCATACACGGTTTCGGTGATCGAGCCGCCGAGCGTGACGATGCGGCTCGTATCTGCAGCCGACTGGGCGTCGGCGGGCGGGGCCGTCAGCGCACCGGCGAGGACGAGGATCGCAACGGCGCACAGCAGGGAGTGCAGGGACATGGGCATAATGGATGGTGGGCGAGGCGCAATCCAGTCGCGCTGTGCACGATGGGGATTCAGGGACGCTACGCGGGGACGGTCATCGTGCCTTGCATCACCGTGTAGTGACCCGGGAAGGTGCAGATGTAGCGGTAGTCTCCCGGCTCGCTGGGGGCGGTGATGGTTACGGAGACGGTCTCTCTGGGCTCGGACATCTCCGTGGCGGCGAGGACGGCATCGTAGTCCGGCACGTAGTCGGTGTCGGCAGCGGCCCCATGCCGGGACCCGCCGCAGCAAGACGCTCGGCGGGTCTCGGTGGGTCGGGGACGGGTGCGGTTAGTAGAGCTGCACGGACAGCCCGGCGTAGACCTGGCGGCCGGCAAAGGCCGGTACCGGCTGTCCGGCGCCGTAGTCCGGGGCGGCGTCCGTCAGGTTGTCGATGCCCAGCGTGAGCGTCGCGCGGTCGAAGAGATCTTTTTGGGCGGTCACGTTCCAGACGCTGTAGGCGTCGGCCGGCTCGTCGAACGCGTCGTAGACGCCGTTCTGGTTGGTGTCGTTGAAGCCGTACTCGCCGCGAAACGTACCGCGCGCCGAGAGGGTGAGGCCCGCCGGGTCGTACCGGTACCGGAGCTGCAGCGAACCGGTGTGCGTCGATCGGTTGAAGAGACCGATGTAGTCCTCTTCGTCCAGCGTCGGCGCGTTCGGATTGAAGTCCGGGCTCTGCGGGTCGTTGGGAACGCGGTACACCTCGCCGTTCTCGATGCGGTCGATGGCGTCGCGGCTCTCGGCTTGCAGGTACTGATAGCCGACGGTGACGGACACGTCGCCCACCCGCGTGGCGAGGTCGGTGTCGCGCAGGGGCCGCAGCGTGACGTCCGACTCGAGGCCCTGCGTGAAGGCCTCTCCGACGTTGAAGTAGGTGAACACGAACGGAGCCGGTCCGCCGCCCGTCTTCTGCAGGATGATCTGCGAGTCGATCAGATTCTCGACGTCGTTGTGGAAGAGGTTGACGGAGGTTTCCACCTGCGGGATCAGCTCCGTTTCCAGCCCGGCGTTGAACGAGAGCGAGTTTTCCGGCTCCAGCTCCGTGATGTCGGACGGGTCGCGAAGCTGGCGCGCCACCTGTCCGCTCTCCCGAAGGCGCTGGATGCCGCTGTCGGCGTAGGCGCTCCCGAGCACCGTGTAGCCGGTGGCGCTATTCGTAAAGTCGTAGTAGAGCTCGCGGAAGGTCGGGGCCTTGAAGCCGGTGCCGACCGACGCCCGGAGGCGGACGCCTTCGATCGGCCGCACGAGAACGCCGCCTTTCGGGCTAAACTCGGAGGCGTAGTCTTCGTGGGCGTCGAACCGGGCGCTGGCGGTGACCTGCAGCCACTCGGCCGCGGCCCATTCGTTCTGCACGAACGCAAATCCGCTCTGGCGCCGCTCCGTCCCGCCACGCAAGAGGTTGAGGCCGGAGATCGACTCGGTGATCCAGCCGCCGCCGACGGTTAGGAGGTTGTCGTACGGAAGCGCGGCGTGCCACTCCGTCTCGGCCTTGCCGAAGAACTGGTCGGAGTCGAGCCGGTCGACTGCTTCGCCGCTGGCTTCGAGCGTCTCGGTGCGGTCGAAGGTGAACCAGGAGCCGTAGAGGATGGCTTCTCCGCGCAGGCCGGGCGCGACCTCGTGGCGGAGGATCGTCGCCACGTTCCCGTTCGTCTGGTCCCGCTCGCCAGTGAGCGCCTGGCCCTGCCGGTTGGCAGTGCGGTAGTCTTCGAGCCGCGCGTTGAAGCGAGCGTCAACATCCAGCGTCGTCGCGCTGCCGAGGTCCACGCCGACATCCGCCTGGACGGTGGCGTCGTCGCGCTCCGGCGCCGTCTGTCCGATGGCACTCTCGTTGAGGTCGTAGCCGTCGGTTTGGTACAGGTTGGCGGACACCGACCCGGAGACCGGTCCCTCGATGAAGCTTCCGCTCGCGCTGGCGTCGACGGTGCCGTAGCGCCCGTAGCGGCCGCTCACCGAGAGGGAGCGCGGCTGCTGCGGTTCGCCGGTGATCACGTTGATAACGCCGGCGAGGGCCTCGCTGCCGTAGAGCGACGACGACGGGCCGCGGACGACCTCAACGCGTTCGACGTTCGAGACGCTCACGCGGTCGAGGTCGAGCGTGCCGGCCGTTCGCCCGATCATCGGCTCCCCGTCGATCAGGACGAGCGTGTACTCGGGGTCGAGCCCCTGAATCTGCACGCCCGTGCCGTGACTGTAGTCGAACTGAAAGGTCGTCTCCTCCTGCAGGAGGTCGGAGAGCCGCACCCGGCTGCGGGACGCGATATCCTGACGGGTCAGGACGGACACGGGGACGGTGACGTTGTCGAGCGCTTGCCGGGTGCGCGTTGCGGTGACGACGATCGGATCGAGCGCGACCGTGGTCAGGGAATCGGACGACGCCGCCCAGATCGTATCCGGTTCGGTGGCCGGACCATCGGGCTCCGCAGGCTGGGCGGTGGCGGCGGGCACAAGGAGCAGGGAAGCGAGGAGCGCCACCCCGAGGAAGGCGCAGACCGCTCCCGGGGAGAGAGACCGAGGCATGACGACGGACGCTGATTCTTATTTAGACCAGTTCTAAACAACATTCGATACTACGATAGGTCGCTCTCTGGGCGAATCGCAAGCCCCCCGTACGGTGAACCGTGACTTTTCTGTTACGCGAATACAGTCTTCGATCCTCCATCCCCGGTCAGTCCCGGAATCTTGACGTCCGGATACCGGAGCGGAACTATTTAGCCGTGCCTAAAATACGGTTCTGGCACTGCCAACTTTCGGACCGTCGATCGTTTCCCGCTTCTCTTCTCCGATGCTCTTGTCTTCTCGCAGCCCGACCGTCCGGCTCTCGGTCGGGATCCGTCTTGTCGTCCTTCTTGTCGCCCTCGCCGGGTGTGGGCGCTCGACCGGCCAGCAATCGGAGACCGCCCGTCCCGATCTGACGGACCGCAAGCTCCGCGTCGTCGTCACCACCAACATCATCGGCGACCTGGTGCGCCAGGTGGCCGGCGACCGGGTCGACCTCACCACGCTGATGGGTCCGGGCGTGGATCCGCACCTGTACAAGGCGAGCGAGGGAGACGTGCAGCGGATGGCCGCGGCCGACCTCGTGCTCTACAACGGCCTGCACCTGGAGGGGAAAATGACCGAGGTGTTTGCCCAGATGGAAGGCCGATCGGGCGTCACCACCGCCGCCCTGGCCGAAACGTCCGTCCCGGACAGCCTACTCATCTCCTCCACCGAGTACGCCAGCAATTACGACCCACACGTGTGGTTCGACGTCGCGCTCTGGCGGCGCGTCGCGCAGCAGACCGGCGAGATTCTGGCCCGTCTCGACACCGCCAACGCCGAGGCCTACCGGTCCAATGCCCGGGCTTATGCCGATACCCTCACCGGCCTCGACGCCTCCGTGGCCGAGCGGTTCGAACGCGTTCCGCCCGCACAGCGCGTGCTCGTCACCTCCCACGACGCCTTCCGCTACCTGGGTCGCGCCTACGACGTGGAGGTGCGCGGACTGCAGGGAATTTCGACGACGAGCGAGGCCGGTGCGCGGGACGTGCAAAACCTCGCCACCTTCATCGCCGACCGTCGAATCCCGGCCATCTTCGTCGAGACCTCCGTCTCGCCCCGCGGCATCCGGGCCGTTCGCGAGGCCGTTCGGTCGAAGGGGTTCAACGTCGAGATCGGGGGAACCCTGTACGGAGACGCGCTCGGGAACCGGGGCACGCCGGAAGGAACGTACACCGGCGCCGTCCGCCACAACGTAGACACCATCGTCGGTGGGCTGCTGCCGGAGGCGTTGTGAGCGCCGGACGGAGCCGGCGTTCCGTGCCGACCCTCTTTCACCGAACGGATCCGACGACCGATCTTGACGCGACCATGCCGCCAGCAGCTTCCTCCCACGATGCGGGAGAGACGATCGAGAACCCTCCGGCCCTCGCAGTGCGCGACCTGACGGTTGCCTACCGCAACGAGCCGGTGCTGTGGGACATCGATCTGACGGTGCCGCGGGGAACGCTGATGGCTGTCGTCGGGCCGAACGGAGCGGGAAAGACGACCTTCATCCAGGCGCTGATCGATCTTGTCGATCCAGCCGCCGGCCAGGTACGCTTCTTCGGCGAGCCCTACGACGCGGCGCGATCGCGGGTCGGCTACGTCCCCCAACGCGGGAGCGTGGACTGGGACTTTCCCACGAACGCCCTCGACGTCGTGATGATGGGACTGTACGGTCGCCTCTGGTGGTTTCAGCGTCCGGGGGAAGAGGAGCGTCGCCTGGCCCGCCAGGCTCTTGACCGCGTCGGCATGCTCGAATACGCCGACCGGCAGATCCGCCAGCTGTCCGGCGGACAGCAGCAGCGCGTCTTCCTCGCCCGTGCTCTTGTGCAGGATGCGGACTTCTACCTGATGGACGAGCCCCTGCAGGGCGTCGACGCGACGACCGAGCGCGCGATCATCGACATACTGCGCGAGCTCCAGTCGCGCGGCTGCACCCTCCTCGTCGTACACCACGACCTGCAGACGGTGCCGGAGTACTTCGACCACGTGATGCTCCTGAACGTCCGCCGCATCGCCAGCGGACCGATCGAGAGCACCTTCACCGACGACAACCTCCGCGAGACGTACGGCGGCCGCGTCGGCTTCCTGCGCCCACAGGATCGAAGAGCGAGGATGGAAGAGGGTAAATCGTGAGTCGTGAGTCGTAAATTGTGGATCGTGGGTTGTGAATCGTGGGTTGTGAATCGTGGACCATTGATCAATGGACGATGATCATTGAACAATGTCTTCCCCGCGTCCACAGCCTCCAAGCGTCCACGGCCTTCCCAAGCCCCACGCCACTGTGCCAAGGGTGAAATGACCCGGTCCGACCCGGGCATCCACCGTCCACAGCCTCCAAAGCATCCAAAGCCCCCAAACGTCCACAGCCCCCACACTCCCAAGCCCCCACACTCCCAAGCCCCAAGCTCCATGGACCTCCTCGTCGACCTGTTCACCACCTACACGCTCCGCACCGTCGCGCTCGGCGCGGCGACGCTCGGGATCGTCGGGGGTGGACTGGGGACGTACGCCGTGCTGCGCGGCCAGAGCCTATTGGGCGACGCCATCTCCCACGCCGCCCTCCCCGGGATCGCCATCGCGTTTCTGCTCACCGGAACGAAGGAACCGGTCGTCTTGATGATCGGCGCGGCAGGGACCGGCATCGCGGCTGCGCTCCTCATCATCGGCGTAACCGACTGGACGCGCACGAAATACGACAGCGCCCTCGGACTCATGCTGGCCGTCTTCTTCGGCTTCGGGCTCGTGCTTCTGACGTACATTCAGCAGCACGCCGGGGCCAGCCAGGCGGGCCTCGATGCATTTCTGTTCGGACAGGCTGCCGCCCTTGTCGAGCGGGACGTGCTGACGATGGCCGGCCTCGGCGGCGCGGCTCTCCTAACGATGATCGTGTTCTGGAAGGAGTTCAAGCTTCTCGCCTTCGACCCGGACTTCGGGGCCAGCCTCGGCTTTCCGATGCGGGGACTGGACGTGATCCTCACGACTCTTCTCGTCGTCGCCATCGTCATCGGGCTCCAGACCGTCGGGGTCGTCCTGATGAGCGCGGTGATCATCGCCCCGGCCGCGGCTGCCCGACAGTGGACGGATCGGCTCGCCGCCGTAGTGGGGCTTGCCGCTCTCTTCGGGGCGGCGAGCGGCGTCGGGGGCGCCGTCCTCAGCGCCTCGACGGCCAACCTGCCCACCGGCCCCACAATCGTGCTCTGCATGGGCGTCGTCGTGACGATCTCTCTTCTCGCCGCTCCCAACCGGGGACTCCTGTGGCAGTGGTGGCGTAGCCGCCGAACGGCCCGGCGTCTGAAGCGCGAAACGGTGCTGCTCGATCTCTACCGCCTCGCCCACAAGCACGGCGACCTTTCCTATCCGCACGCCGCCTCGGTCCTCGACACGATGAACGCCCGGGCCGGACACACGCGCCGTGCCCTCCGGCACCTGGCCGGCGACGGCCTCGTCGAGCGAGACGACCCGCACGGATGGCACCTGACCGCCGCCGGCATCGATCGGGCCCGTCACCTGGCCGAGGAGCGCTCTCTTGCGATGCCCGACGCACCGCCCTCCGAGACGACCTGAGCGCCGCGCCTATTCCATCCCTTTGGCGTGTCCTCTTTTTGATCGGTCACAACAGTGTAAAGTTGTTCGTTCGGACACGATGTCCCTCGAACCTCAGAACCCGTACCGTCCGTCGCTGAGACCGGCCTCCTGAAAAGGACCGCCCGGAC
>CAKZLV010000194.1 GCA_937127285.1 uncultured Bacteroidota bacterium | reverse complement strand
CAGTACACGCTGTCGGAGCAGATCGTCAACCAGTTCGACATCATGACGTACTTCAGCATGGTGACGTTCTGGGCTCTGGGCACGGGCCTCCTCTTCGAACTGCCCGTCGTCGTTTACTTCCTGGCCAAGGTCGGCATCCTCACCCCCGAGGCGATGCGCACCTACCGGAAGTACGCGCTCCTCACCGTCCTCATCGTCGGGGCGTTCCTCACCCCGCCCGACCCGATCTCGCAGGTCATCGTCGCCGCCCCGCTCCTCCTGCTCTACGAAGGCTCGATCTACATCGCCCAGTGGGTGGAGCGCAAGCGCCGCAACGCGCTGGGGATGAGCGAGTAAAAACGGACGGCAGGATAGCGGGACGGTCGGATGCCTGAAAGGGCGTTGATCTCATCCCGTGCTGCCCGCGCTACGCACTCGTCTTCCTGTCCTCCCATCCGCCCATGTCCCGCCGCACGGCCTCGCTCACCGGACTCGTGCTCGTCGCCACGCTCTGCCTCGGGGTGCTGGTCGGATCCTGGATGCCCCGAGACGACGACTTCTTTGCACTGCGCAAGAACTTCGAAATCTTCGGGGCCGTCTACGAAGAACTCGTCACCGGCTACGTCGAGCCCGTCGGGGCCGATCGCCTGATGCGGGCGGGCCTGGAGGCGATGCTCAACGAACTGGACCCGTACACCACCTTCATCGACGAGGCCGATCGCACGGACGCCCGCATCATGACGCAGGGCCGGTACGGCGGCGTCGGGCTCAACCTCGGACGCCGGGCCGGCACGATCACCGTGGTGTCTCCGGTCGAGGGAGCGAGCGGCTACAAGCAGGGCGTTCGAGCCGGCGACGCTCTTCTGCGCATCGCCGACCAGCCGACGGACAGCCTCTCCGTCGGAGACGCGGAAACGCTTCTTCGCGGAGAGCCGGGCTCGACGGTCACGATCCGGGTGCGGCGGGCGGGCGTCACCACCCCGATCGACTTCACGCTCACGCGCGAGCGGGTGACGCCGGCGAACGTCTCCTACCGCGGCTTCATCGGAGAGACCGAGGAGGCGATCGGGTACGTCAAGCTCGAGCGCTTCACGCGGGACGCGGGGGCGGAGGTGCGAGACGCCCTGCAGGCCCTCAACGCCGAGCGGCCGGTTCAGGGCGTCGTGCTGGACCTTCGCGACAACCCGGGCGGTCTTCTACGAGCGGCCGTGGACGTGTCGGAGCTGTTCGTCCCGCAAGGAGAAACCGTCGTGTCGACGCGCGGCCGCCTGTCGGAGACGAACCGAACCTACCGCAGCGACCGCGCCCCCCTCTTTCCCGACCTTCCGCTCGTGGTGCTGGTGAACGGGTTCAGCGCCTCGGCCAGCGAGATCGTCGCCGGCGCCGTGCAGGACCTCGACCGCGGCGTGGTGGTGGGCACCACCACCTACGGCAAAGGGCTCGTCCAGGTGATCCGCTCCCTGCCCCACAACACGTCGCTGAAGATGACGACGGCGACGTACTACACCCCCAGCGGCCGCAGCATCCAAAGCCTCCGCGCCTCCGGGGCCCGCGCCGACGCATCCGGCTCCGCGGGGCCGGAGGGTGCGGCCGGCCCGTCCGAAACCTCGCCGACCGAGTCGTTCGAGACCGAGGGCGGGCGAGCGGTGCGCGACGGTCAAGGAATCGAGCCGGACGTCGCCGTCGACCCCGGTGCGCCCAGCCCGCTGGAAGAGGCGCTCCAGCGCAAGGCGGCGTTCTTCCTCTACGCCAACCACTACGCCGCCGGGCGCGACACCCTTCCCGACGCGTTCCGGGTTGACGACGCCACCCTGAACGACTTTCGGGCCTGGCTGGAGGCGGAGGGGATCGACTATGCCACCGACGCCGAGCGGGCCGTCGCCGACCTCGGACGGCGGCTCGATGCACGGGGCTACGAGAAGACAGGCGACGAGGTCGCCGCCCTGCAAACGGCCCTCCAGAACGCGAAGGACGACGGCTTCGACACCCACGCCGACGACCTGAAGCGCCACCTGGAACGAGAAATCCGGGCTCGCTTCGTCAGCCGCAGCCGCCAGGTGGAGGCCAGCCTCCAGAACGACGCCGGGGTCGACTCGGCCGTCACCCTGATCTCGACGCCGTCGCGCTACCGGAAGATTCTATCCCCCGACGAGTGAGGGGCCGAGGGGTGTGCGGGGAGGGGAAAGGGGGGGAAAGGATGAGCCCGGGGCATGTTGCTTGCGCGAAGGTCTTGCTCGAGCGGATTGTCTTCACGGGCTGCCCGCATCGGGGGCCGTCCGCAGTGGGGGCTGCCCGCATCGCTTCCGTTTCTTTCTCCTGCTTCTCTTTCCCGTCTCTCATGCCGTCCGCTGATCCCGTCCTGTTGCAGTTGTACCGTCACCGCTTCGAAGGCGTGGCCGACGAGATGGGGGCGACGCTGCAGCGAACCAGCTATTCCCCGAACATCAAAGAGCGGCTCGACTTCTCCTGCGCCGTGTTCGACGTCCGGGGACGTCTTGTGGCGCAGGCCGCCCACATTCCGGTTCACCTCGGCGCCATGCCCGCCAGCGTGGCGGTCGCGCTCGACGCCTTCGACGAATGGTGGCCGGGGGACGTGGTGCTGCTCAACGACCCGTTCGAGGGGGGCACCCATCTCCCCGACGTGACCATGATCTCCCCGGTCTTCGTCGAGGCGCAGCGCGACGAGGAGGCTACGCCGGACTTCTTCGTAGCCAGCCGCGCCCACCATGCCGATGTCGGCGGGATGACGCCCGGCTCGCTGCCGCTGGCCCAGGAGCTCGTTCAGGAGGGGCTGATTGTGCCCCCCGTCAAGCTGTACGAGGCCGGGATGCTCAACGAGGCGCTGCAGCGTCTCATCCTTCGAAATGTGCGAACCCCGCAGGAGCGGCGCGGCGACCTGGCCGCCCAGCGGGCCGCCCACGCCGTGGCGGAGCGGCGCCTGCAGGCGTTGACCGACGCCCACGGGGCCGCGGAGGTATCGGCCTACGCCGGGCACCTGCAGGCGTACAGCGAACGGCTAACCCGTGCCGCCATCGCTAGCTGGCCCGACGGCCGCTATCCCTTCGAGGATCTCATCGAGGTCGAAACCGACGACCGCGCCCACATCTCCGTCGAAGCCGTCATCGACGGAGAAGAACTCACGGTTGACTTCGAGGGGACGAGCCCGGCCGTGCAGGGGTCGCTGAATGCCGTTCGGCCCATCACGGTCTCCGCCTGCCACTACGTCGTGCGCTGCCTCGCCGGCGACGACGTGCCCGTCAACGGCGGCTGCTTCGAGCCGGTGACCGTGAAGACCCCCACCGCCAGCCTCGTCGACGCCCGGCCGCCGCGCGCGGTGGCCGGCGGCAACGTGGAGACGTCGCAGCGCATCGTCGACGCCGTTCTTGGCGCTCTGGCCGGGGCCCTGCCCGAGCGCGTGCCGGCTGCGGGGCAGGGGACGATGAACAACCTGACCATCGGCGGCGAGCGGCCCGACGGGTCGTCGTTCGCCTACTACGAAACCATTGGCGGGGGGATGGGAGCTTCGGCGAGCAGGCCCGGCCTGAGCGGCGTGCACGTGCACATGACGAACACGCTCAACACGCCGGTCGAAGCCCTGGAGCGGGCCTACCCCTTCCGGGTGCTCACGTACCGGCGTCGCGACGGCAGCGGGGGAGACGGGCGACACCGGGGCGGCGACGGCCTCGTGCGCGTCTACGAGGTGCAGGTGCCGGTTACCGTTACCATGCTCAGCACCAGCCGGCAAACCGGCCCGTGGGGCCGCGAGGGCGGGACGCAGGGGGCCCCGGGACGCAACCGTCTCATCTACCCGGACGGGACGGAGGAGACGCTTCCCGGTCACTTCTCTCGCCGCCTGCCGGCCGGGAGCCGCCTGCGAATTGAAACGCCCGGAGGCGGAGGATTTGGGGAGCCGGGCTGACCCCGCCGCCTCGATGCGGAGGCGACGGCGGTTGCTGTGGAGGCTAGGCCGGAGAGGGGGACAGGGAATCCGGAAACGAGCCGGTTCCCTCTCCGGAATCGGCCGACGGGTCGGGGGGAGAGGACGTCTGCGAAGACGCCTGTGAGGGCGAAACAGCGGGCAGGGTGAAGGAAAACGTCGATCCCACGCCCTCCTCGCTCTCCACCCAGATCGTGCATCCCCGACGGCGGAGGAGCTCGCGGCAGACGGGAAGTCCGAGCCCGGTTCCGGGTTCGTTGGCGGTTCCGGCCGTCGAGCCGGTCGCCCCCAGTTCGAACAGGGAGGGGCAGCGGTCGGCCGAAATTCCCGGACCGGTATCCGTCACCGAAACGACGACGTCCTCGGCCCGTCGCTCGGCCGAAACGCGCACGCGCCCTCCGTCCGGCGTAAACTTGATCGCGTTGGAGACGAGGTTGCGCAGGACGGTGTCGAGCGTGAAGTCGTGCATCGACACCTGCAGGCCGGCGGGAATAGCGTTCTGGAGGTCGATCTGCTTCTGCTGGGCGTGCGAATCGAGCAGGGCAAAGCAGTCGGCGACGGCCGAGGAGAGGCCGTTCGGAACCGGGTCGTCTGGCACGGAGCCGGCCTGCAAACGCGCCCAGGTCAGCAGATTGTCCAGTAGCGTGAGGGCCTGGCTGGACGATTGGTGGATGAGCGAGAGCAGGTGCTGCTGGCGGTCGTCGTCGGCCTGCTGGAGCAGCACGTCGGTCAGCCCCCGAATGCCGAACAGGGGGCTCTTCAGATCGTGCGAAATGACGGACAGAAACTGGTCTTTCTGCTCGTTGAGGCGGGCGAGGGAGGCTTCCGACTCGAGGAGGGACTCGTTGAGGGCAACGAGGTGCCGGGTGCTGGCGTGCAGCCCCTCGCTTCCCTGCGGGGGGACCGACACCGGAACCTCGTCATCGGTGTGCAGGGAGGGGGAAGGCTCGGATCAGAGACGATCAGACCCGGCCCGACCGGACTCGGCCTGACCGGACCCGGCCTGACCGGACCCGGCCCGGCTGGACTCGGCCTGGGGAGACAGCAGATGCGGGGTGTACTGCCGAATGCGGTCTTCGAGGGTGCGCCCCGCCCTCTGCAGCAGTTGAACGGACCGCTGGCGCTGAGTGACGAGAACGCCGAGGACGAGTCCCGTTAGCGCGTAGGCCAGCATAAACAACTGAAAGGGGAGAACGCCGCCGGGCTGGTCGTGGTGGGCGAGCGCGCCGGCCGCGCCCAGGTTGACAGCGCCGACGGCGAGGATTGTTCGCGGTAGGCCGTCCTGCAGTCCGACCCAGAGGAGGGGAAGAAAGCACAGGTAGAGCGGGAAGCGGTCGCCGAGCGGCCCGTAGAACACGAGCGCCAGCGTGCCGAAGACGGCGGCGGCCTGGACGGCGAGGCGAGCGACGGCCTCGGGGCTGCGGACCTGAACGTGAAG
This sequence comes from uncultured Bacteroidota bacterium, assembly GCA_937127285.1. GTDB lineage: Bacteria > Bacteroidota > Rhodothermia > Rhodothermales > Salinibacteraceae > CAKZLV01. The sequence continues at coordinate 13,294 of CAKZLV010000194.1, read as the reverse complement.
AAGCGACGCCTCCACCTCGTTCAGAACGTCGGGCACGACCCACCGGTGCGCCAGGAGAAGAACCAGGGGCGTCACCGTCAAAATCCCGACAGCGTCGCCCACCCACCAGCCGAGCAGGATCGAGGCGAGGGGGGCGTCGGCCCCGTAGAGGCCCGTCCAGCGGTAGCTCGCCACGGCAAGAACGGCGACGACGGCGGGAAGCACCAGCGCCACGAGGCAGAAACGGAGAGCCGTGCGAACGGACAGCAGGTCGGCATCGGCGAGGCGGTGCCGCAGCCAGGCCGCCGCACCGGCATGGGCGGAGGCGATGACCAGGTTGGGAAGCAGCAGGTGGCCGAGAGGGAGCGCGGGTGTGCTGATCCAGAGGCCGCTGCCCAGCGACGCCGCGAAGACGACCGGTGCGAAGAGGGGGCCGAGGAGGAGAAGAAGGGCGAAGTGCAGACCCGCGGATGGATACCACGGGCTTACGCCGGGGGCGGTCTCGAACAGCGTGGCCCCCGTATCGAGACCGACGAACACAACGGCGTAGGCCGCCAGGAGCCCGACCCGTGGTCCACGCAAAAAAGAAGACATGACAGCGGCGTTTGGAAAGATACCGGAAACAGCCTCCCGCAGAAATCCCGGACCGCGAACCGCCGTGCTACTACAGAGAAATAACCCCCTCGATGCTGGATGCCTCTTCGTAGATGGCAACCACCTCTTCGCTGGAGGCAACCTGCAGGTGGGCCGTCACGCTCTTGTAGTTGCCCTTGCTCGACTCGCGGACGCGAACCGGGTGATCCCCGAACACCCCCTTCAGGCGCTGGAGGCTATCGGACGGGGCGATAAATTTGAACGTGTACCGCGTCGGCCAGTCGTTCTGGTCGTCCAGCAGGTCCTTGAACCGCTCCCACCATTCTTCGTCGCTTCCCGCATCGGGCTGGTTGATAAACTGCATCGAAGACCGGGGCTGAGTTTCAGAGTGTAGACGACTACGGATACGCGGGCGGCGGCGGCTTCGTTCGGAGAATTTCCCGTCCGTCCCCGTCCTCCCCTGCCGAGTCCTCCCCTGCCGAGTCCTTCTCTGGCGAGTCCTTCTCTGGCGACCCAGGGGCCGGCTCCGCTCCTGCTTCCCGCGCCCTTGCCAACCGTGCCCTTGCGAACCGTGCCCTTGCGAACTGCCAACGCAAACGATGTGCCGCATGGTGCGTGGACGTCACGACGCGGCCTTCGCCAGCAGCGTCTCGTAGTCGGGAAGGTCGTCGAGGAAGGTGTAGTCGTGCGCATCCAGGTCGATCCGGCAGGCATAGTGGTCGATCCCGTTCGTCACGACAAGGTAGGGCGCCTGCAGCGCCGCGTTGTAGCGAGCGCTCTGGTCGAACGTTTTCTGCCGAATCCGGACGTCCGGTGCCTTGCACTCCACGAGCAGTAGCGGGCGGCCGTGCCGGTCGAAGACGACGAGGTCGGCCCGCTGCGTCTGGCCGGAGACGTCGACGGCCTGCTCGACGGCTACCAGGCCCGGCGGCACGTTCAGGACGCCGGTCAGGTAGGCCAGGAAGGTCTGCCGCACCCGTTCCTCCGGGGTGAGCCGCACGTATTTTTGCCGGACGGGATCGTAGACGACGGTCTTTCCGTCGCGCTCGGTCGTGCGAAGACCGGCATCGGGGAGGTTGAGGTCGGGCATGGAGGCGTGCCGTGAAGGAGTCGGTCGCCAGAAACGGTCGAACGAGGAAGCGGGGCCGTGCGGTGCGAGAGCAGGGGCGGGGGGATCCGCCGGTGCGCTCCGCCCCCATCCCGGCGGCGGGGTTCTACGACGCCGGCGAGGCAGCGGCGTCCCCGTATCCGGTCATCTCGACGTAGCCGCGTCCCGTTGCCGACCCGTCGACCCCGACGGCTCCTTCCCAATAGCGCACCGACACGTCCATTTCCTGATCCGGAAAGGCCGCCCGAATGTGCAGGTCGACGTCCTCGTCCGGCACCTGCAGACGCCAGGCGACGGGGTACGTGCGCGACCCATCCGGGGTCGTCCAGCGGTCCTGAACCGTCAGGCGCACGTCGGATCGCCCGAGGCTCGTCTTCTCGCCGTTCTCGTCAACGAGGACCCCTTCGCTGAAGCGGCTGGCGGAACCGTCCCGGTTGCGGAGCTGATAGTACATCAGGTCGCGGCCGTCGTCGAGCTGGAGGGAGAACCAGTCCCAGCCCACCTGGTCGGGCCCGAGCGCCGAAGTGCTCCACTCGCGGTCGAGCCAGCTGGAGCCGGAGACGGAGAGGGTGTCGCCGTCCACGACGACGATGCCGTCGGTCGAGAGGCGCGTGTAGGAGTAGTAGTAGGACGCGTTGCCGCTGCCGGGGCCTTTCTGGCTGAGGCCGCGGTCGCCCTGGAGGACGAACGGTTTGGCCGGCTCAACCCGCAGGTCGACGGCGACGCCGTTCTGACGGGCGCGAACTCGCGCGGGAAACGCGTCGTCGCCGAGGCCTTCGAGGGACCACGTCTCCAGCCAGACGCGCCACGGCTCCGCCTGCGCCCCGGCCAGCCCCGCCCCGGCGCGGGCGAAGCGCTCAAAGTCGAAGTGCCGCCGGTTCTGCACGTCGCTGACCGCAAAGTGCCCCATGTAAAACTGGTTCGTCGACCAGTTGGATGCCGACCGTTCGGACGCCGCCCGTGGAGATTCCGATCCGGAGGAGCCGGCTGTGGAAGCGGCCGCCCGGAGCGGTCGGTTTCCCCCGGTTGCGGTCGATCCCGGCGGCGTGAGGGCGACCCGGAAGAGCGTCCACTGATAGCCGATGCGCCGGCCGGTTTCGGTCGTCAGATTGCCCGTAAAGTACCACCACTCCGTCTTGAAGTCGGGGTGCGGGCCGTGGTCGTCCGGAAAGACGAATTCGCGCACCCGGTCGGCGCGGGCAAAGCCGGTTGTATCGCTTCCCATCGCCTCCGCGACGGCGATCGAGGTGTCGAGGGACGCGTCGTCGGCGGGGCGCTGCACGAGCCAGTACGTGCCGAGGCTCAACAGCGTAGCCACGGCGAGGAGGCCGATCGTGAGGGAGGTGGTGCGGGACATCGGAGCGGTCCAGTGAGAATCGGTACAGAGAAGCGACGAGTCGTCACCCGGAGGACAGGTGCTCGACCTATGCCCGTGAACGATGAAACGGGAGAGGGGGTTCGGGAGACGCCGCCGATGGACCGGAGGGCGGGCAACTTCGTCGGGTTTTCCGGCGGGCATGAAGGCGCGGCAACGTCTGGAACGACCGACCCCCGTTTGGGAACGTCTCCCTGCACGTCTCGTCCGGTTCGTGTGCGTGGACTGCACGTCACCCGCTCCCCTCACCCGATCCTCGCCCTTCATGGCTCGCTCTACATCGTCTGCTGCCGTCCGGCAGTATGGATGGGTCGTTTTCCTCGTCGCCTCGCTCGTCGCCGGTCTCCTGGCCGGCCGCACCAACACGGGTTTCGCGCAGCCCGCGCCGGTGCCGGACGACTCGACGCTTCCCGATCTGGAGGACGGAACGCGGACGGGGATGCTCGACAACGGACTCCGCTACTACATCCGGCAGAACGATGAGCCGAAGGATCGGCTCGTGCTTCGCCTCGTCATCAATGCCGGATCGGTGTTGGAGCGAGACGACGAGGAGGGGATCGCTCACTTCCTGGAGCACATGCTGTTCAACGGTACGGAGCAGTTCCCCGAACAGGAGCTCGTCGATTTTCTGGAACGCACGGGGATGGAGTTCGGCCCGGACGTGAATGCGAGCACCTCGTTCGACGAAACCGTCTACAAGCTCCGCCTGCCGACGGATACGACCGGTCTCGTCGAGACGGGCGTCGAGGTGCTGGGCGAATGGGCACAGAACGCGACGCTGCAGTCCGACGCGATTGAAGACGAGAAGGGCGTCGTCTTGTCCGAATACCGCTCCCGCTACGAAAGCGCCGGGGGACGCATGTTCTTCGAGACGTTCCCGACGCTCCTGAACGGGTCGCCGTACGCTCAGCGACTGCCCATCGGCGACACGAGCGACGTGAAGGCCTTCACCCCCGAGCAGGTCCGCGGCTTCTACGAGCGCTGGTACCGCCCCGAGCTCATGGCCGTGGTCGCGGTGGGGGATGCCGACGTCGACGCCCTGGAGCAGCAGATTCGGGGGGAGTTTGCCGATCTGCCCGCCCGCCCGGACGCCCCGGCACGTCCGTCCGTAGAGGTGCCCGGGCACGACAGCACGCGGTTCGCGGTGGTCACGGATCCGGAGTTTCCCGTTTCCGTCGTGCGCGTCCATCACAAAGCCGACGCCGAGCCCCTCGAGACGGTTGGGGATTACCGGCGGCAGCTGCACCGGTCGCTCTTCTTTGACATGCTGAACAGCCGGATGCAGGAGAAAGTCCGCAACGGCGAGGTCCCCTTCCTCGGCGCCTCCGGGTCGAGCGGCGGGCTGGTGCGGACGGAGCGCCAGGCGGTCCTCTCCGCGCAGGTGCCGGACGACAGCGTAACGGCCGGACTGGAGGCGCTCCTGACGGAAGTGGAGCGCGTGCGTCAGCACGGCTTTACGGCCACGGAACTGGCCCGCGCCAAGCAGAATCTGCGGAGCCGCTACGAAAGTGCCTACAACGACCGGGCGAATCGTTCGTCCGGAGGGCTGGCCGGCTCCTACGCCAACCACTTCCTCTCCGGCGCCGCCAACCCCGGAATCGACTACGAGTGGGAGCTCGTCCAGCGCCTTCTCCCGGCCATCGGACGGGAAGACATCCATGACCAGACCCGGGACCTCTTCGACCCCGCCAACCGGGTGGTCGTCGTGCAGATGCCGGAGAAGGACGATCTGACGCCCCCGACCTCCGATACGCTCGCGAAGGTGCTCGACCGGGTGCGCGACCGGGAGACCGAGCCCTACGAGGACGACGCAACCGATCTTCCGCTCGTCGCGTCCGTCCCGGACACTGCGGACGTCACGGATCGCACAACGAACGATTCGCTCGGCACCACGACGCTGACGCTCGAAAACGGGGTGCGCGTCGTCGTGAAGCCGACCGACTTTAGCGACGACGAGGTACGGGTGGTCGCCACGAGTCCCGGCGGACTTGCGATGGTGCCGGATAGTCTCTACGCGACGGCGCAGTTTGCCAATGCCGTCGTGAGCCGGAGTGGCGTGGGGGCGTTTACGCAGACGGCGCTAAAAAAGAAGCTCTCGGGCAAGAACGTTCGCGTATCGCCCTACATCGGGAGCGACGAGGAAGGGCTGCAGGGCCGCGCGTCCCCGAACGATCTGGAGACGCTCTTCCAGCTGATGCACCTGTACGTGACCGAACCCCGGGGCGACAGCGTCTCGCTGACCACGTTTCAGCGCCAGGCGCGGGCCTACCTGCAGAACCGTTCGAAGCAGCCGGCGGCCGTCTTTCAAGACTCCCTGCGGGCTGCGCTCTACGGCGATCATCCCCGGCGTCAGGCCCCCGAGATGGAAGACGTGAACCGGCTGCAGGCGGACGAGCTGCTGCAGATCTACCGCGACCGCTTTGCCGGCGTCGGGGACATGACCGTCACCGTCGTCGGCAACGCGTCGGTGGACAGCATCGAGACGCTGGCGCGCACGTACCTCGGTACGCTGCCGGGCGGGGAGGGGACGGAGGAGGTGCCCGACGTTCTCCCGAATCCGCCGGATCGGTTTGTGGATGTGAACGTGAGCGCGGGCATTGCGCAGCGCAGCCGCGTGCTGCTTCTCTACCACGGGCCGATGACCTACGACCGGGAGAACCGCCACCGCCTCCGCACGCTCAAAGACCTGCTGTCGATCGAGCTGCGGGAGGAGCTTCGCGAGAACCGGAGCGGCGTCTACAACGTGGGCGTCAGCCACAACACGAGCGGCGCGCCCGACCCCCGCTATTCGCTGAGCGTCAGCTTCGTGAGCGACCCGTCCCGCGCCGACGAACTCACCGACGCCGCCCGGGCGGTGATTGACTCCGTCCGGAGCGGGCACGTCTCCTCGGAGACGGCCGCGAAGGTGAAGGAGCAGCAGCGCCGCAGCCGGGAGACCTCGCTGGAGGAAAACAGCTTCTGGGTGAGTGCGCTCGACTTCACGCTCACGACGCCGGGCGAGGACCCGATGGACATCTTCCGGTACGGCGAACTCATCGACGATGTCACGCCCGAGAGCGCGAGCAAAACAGCCCGGGCGTACCTGCTCGACGACCGCATGGTCGAGGCGACCCTCCGGCCCGGCAGCGCGGAGGCCGGCGCGTCTTCCTCCGAGGCCGAGAGCGAGAGCGAGAAATGATGGAGGGTGGAGGATGGAGGATGGAGGGGGGGAGGATGGAGGATCGAAGATGGAGGAAGGGCAAGGATTGGACATGAGAGCGGCACGACGTGTCGTGCCGCTCTCATTCGTCGTTCTAACGCATGCTTTTGGCGTGCCCGGTCCACGGTTCGGGCGCGTTACGTTCAGGGTGGCCGGACGCTTCGTGTGGCACCGCTCTCCGGTCCAACCGCCGGTGTCGCCAACCGCAATCGGCCCATGCCCATCCCGGCCTTCCCCCTCTGGGGGAGGAGATGAACGGTCGAGAGGGGGCTCCAACCGCGACCGAGCTTCACTCCTCCCGCAGCGCCAGGGCGGGGCTCGACCGGGCCATCTGCCAGGCGGGGTAGAGGCCGGCGAGGAAGGCGGCAGCCACCGCCAGGAGAAGAGCCTGGCCCAGCACCTCCGGGGCGACGGAGAGCTGGAGCGTCCAGCCGAAGCTCCGCTTGTTGATCACGTAGACGAGCACGTACGCCAGCACGTAGCCGAGGGGAAGGGACAGAACGCCCGCAATCAGTCCCATCAGGCTCGTCTGCAGCGTCACGTAGCCGCCGACCTGCTTCGGCGTCATGCCGGTGGCCCGCAGCACCCCGAACTCGCGCCGCCGCTCCAGTGCCAGCGCCATGAGTGCGCTCAGGACGCCGATGAACGCCACGACGACGGCCAGAAGGCGCAGGACGGTCGTGATGGTGAACGTGCGGTCGAAAATCTTCAGCGACGTCTCTCGCAGGGCCTTGTTCGAGCGGATGATCACGTCCTGCATCCCGCCCACCGCCCCGCGCATGTCGGCGATAAGGGCGTCGACGTCCACGTCGTCCCGGGCGTAGAACGCGATGCCCGAAACGCCGCGGTCGTCGTAGAACCGCTCGTAGGTCGACCGGCTCGTGAGGACGACCCCGAGGTCGGAGCCGTAGTCGTAGTAGACGGCCCGGATCGGGAGGCGCTGCATCCCGCGATCCGTCTGCAGCGCGACGGAGTCGCCCACGGCCAGGTCGTGGCGGTAGGCGTAGGGCTCAGACACGAGAACGAAGTTTTTCGTGCCGAAGTCCGGCCACACCGCCTCCGGCTCCCCGACCTTGAACTGGTAGACCTCGTCGGTCTCCGGCCCCTGCTCGACGGCGACGAGCTCCGTCGGGCCGAGGGGACTCTCGACGCTCACGCGGCGCACGGTGTGGCTGCTGGCGACGCCGTGCACCTGCCGCAGCCGCTCGAGGACGGCCTCGTCGATCGTCGCGTCCGACCGGCGGAAGACGAGGCTGGGGGGCTGAACGTAGACGTCCGCCTGCAGCGACTGCGTCAGCCAGGAGACGACCGTGCCGCGAAAGCTGTCGATCATCACGCCGACGCCGACGGTGGAGGCGACGGCGACCATGAGGGCGGCGACGGCGACGCCCGTGCGGCTGAGGGTGCTCACGACCCCGCGCGCTGCCATGCGTCCCAGTACGCCGGTGAGCGCCCCGAGAACGGGACGGATTCCGCGCGCCATCGCCACGACGGCCATCGGCGTGAGGAGGGCGGCCGCGACGAGGATAAAGAGGAGCGCCCCGTAGCTGAGGATGATGCTTTGCTCGGTCAGGACGAGCACGGCCGCGCCCACGGCCGCCAGTCCGACGCCGGCCCCGGCCAGCTTCGGCGCCAGGTCCTGCAGGTTCGTCTCCTGCGTCGAGCGCTGCAGGACGGTGCTGACCGGCGCATTCGTCGCCTCCCTCGCCGGCGCCACCGCCGCCGCAACGGTCGTCCCGATGCCGAGCAGCGCGCCTTTCAGGAGCGTCCACGGCGCGATCGTGATTTCCTGAACGCTGACGACGAAGTAGAGGTCGTTGATCGTCTGTGCGATAAGCTGCACGAGACCGGTGGCGAGGGCGATCCCGAGAAGGAGTCCGAGCCCGGTGCCCACCACGCCGAGGAGCGCCGCTTCCCCGAGCACGAGCCGGAAGATCTGCCGGCGGGTGACGCCGAGCGCGCGCAGGCGCCCGATGAGGCCGCGTCGCTGCACGACGCTGAACGTCATCGTGTTGTAGATGAGAAACGCGCCGACGACGAGGGCAAGCAGGCTCAGCGCCGTCAGGTTCAGGTCGAACGCCCGCGTCATCTGCTCGACCGTCTCCGTCCGCGTCTCCGACCGCTGCACCCGCGCGCCCTCCGGCAGGGCGCTCCGGATGCCGGCCAGCATCTGCTCGCCGGTCTCGCCGTCCGGGACGATGAGGTCGATGCGGGTGAGGCGACCCGTCTGGTCGAAGAGGGCCTGGGCGGTGGAGACGTCCACGAGGACGAGGTTCGCGATGGCGCGGCGCGTGCGCTCGCTCTCCGGCTCGATGAGGCCGGCGAGTTCGACGGGGATCGTTCGCCCCTCGATGCTCACCCGCAGCGTGTCGCCCACCTGCAGACCCGCCTGTTCGGCCGTGGGCTGGGACAGGAGCGCCGTGTTGCGCGTCATGAACGTGGGCAGGTCGATGCCGCCTCCGCCTCCGGCGCGGACGTACGGGCGAAAGGGACCCTCCGCAAACGGATCCACGCCCAGCACCTGAAACGTGCGGTCGGACGATTGGAGGGTCGCGTATCCCTCTACGACGGGGGCGGAGAGCTGCACGCCGGCCTCCATCCGGATGCGGCGGTAGACATCTTCATCGATCGATCCGGTCGTGCCCACGACCTGATGGGTGGCCTTCCCGGTCACCGTCTCGGCCGAGAGCTGGAAGGCGGTCGAGGCGCTCGTGTTGGCGAGGTCGATCGACACCACAACCGCCACGCCGAGGGCGACGCCGAGCACGCTCAGTCCCATGAGCCAGGGATGCTGCGTTAGATACCGGAGACTGGAGCGCTGGAGGAGAGACACGGGGGAGGGGAGGATGGAAGATCGAGGGTGGAGGATCGAGGGTGGAGGATCGAAGATAGAGGATGGAGACCGGTGGGGGCCGACCGACCGGGGGATCGCCTTGGGGACAGTCCATTCCCGATCTTTGAGGCTCCATCCCTCCGGGAGGCGTCAGGCGCTGCTCGACTCCAGAAAATCGGGGGCGCCGTCGTGGAGGGTGCCGCCGTGCAGGGTGACGACCCGGTCGCAGCGGTCGAGGAGCATGCGGTCGTGGGTGGCGACGAGCAGGGTCTTGCCGAGGTCCGTCACCAGGTCCGTCAGAATCGTGAGAACCTGCCGGCCGGTTTCGTAGTCGAGATTGCCCGTCGGCTCGTCGGCCAGGATGAGGAGGGGATCGGCGGCGAGGGCGCGGGCGACGGCCACGCGCTGCTGCTCTCCGCCGGAGAGACGATCGGGGAAGCTGTCGCCCCGGTCACCGAGTCCGACGCGCTCCAGAATCGACAGGGCCTGCTCTTCCGCCTGCCCGGATCGGATGCCCGACAGCTCCAGCGGCAGCAAAATGTTCTCCGCCACCGTCAGCGTCGAGATCAGGTTGAACGACTGAAAGATAAACCCGATGTGCGTTCGCCGAAAGAGCGTCCGCTCCGTCTCCGACAGCGTCGTGAGGTCGGTCTCGCCGATCTCGACGGTTCCGGAGGTGGGCAGATCGATCCCGCTGACGAGGTTCAAGAGGGTGCTCTTGCCGGAGCCGCTGCGCCCCATCAGGACGACGAACTCGCCCTCGTCGATCGTTGCTTCCAGATCGTCCAGAACGGCTCGATCGGATTCGCCCTCCCGGTAGGTCTTGGTGAGTCCGCGGAGGCGAAGGATGGACGAGACGGCGGGAGACCCGTTTCCGAAAGCCGGTTCGGTCATGAGCAAAGAAAGTTGCGGGCAAAATGACAGGACATTGGACCCGTACGCGAACGGGGAGTTCATCGGCCCTCCTGCCGGCGCACCGATTGGACCGAAAATTTTCAGAACCGCGGGGCTGTAACAACCTCGGGATCTGTACCGTTTGGCTCATTGAGATACACACCGAGATACGCATTTCTGATGAACCGACGGTTCGGCCGTCGGCGTTCCGCACCCGGTGCTCGACCTGGATCGTTTCCCATCCGAGGATCCGCCATGACCGACTCAGATCCCATCCCGACCCGTCGCGCCTACCCAGAGTCCTCTGCCGATCAACCCGTCCGCCCCGCATCGGCGTCCGATGTGCGTGCGCGAGTGCACCGGTGGGCGGTTGCGCTCATTGTGTCTTTCGTGCTTGCCCTGCTGACGGCGTTCGCAGTTGTTTCCGAGCCCCAGCCGCTCGCCGAGTCCACCCGCTCGGCGGACGTCCACGCGGAGAGGTATGAGACATCCCGGACCGCGCCGACCTCCTCCCACGACATGCCCTTCGGCAGCATCGTCGAACTGGTGCATCGCCTGGCCCGATAGAGGCCGTCCAGGACGAGGACGTGTGGCGGAGGGGGAATCCTCTCGACGTCGGGGGGATCCTCTCGACTTTGGGGTGATCCTCTCGACTTTTACGTCCCGGGTTGCTACTCTATCCACCGAACCGGCGGCTGACGGCTGACTCATTTCCACCGGTCCGCTCCTCTCCCGCACGGCATCGTTTCCCTGGATCTAGTTCGAACCCGCGTTATGCTTCGACGACTGCTTGCCGGCGGGCTCCTCCTCGTCCTCGGCGCCGGCGTTCCACTGGATACCGCCGCCCAGCCGGCTGACTTCCACGCCCGCGCCGACTCTCTGTTGAGCGCCTATCACGGCGACCGCCTCTTCAACGGAGTCGTGGTCGTTGGAAAGGGAGATAGCGTGGTGTTCTCCGGAACGCGGGGCGATGCGGTCATGGAATGGGACGTGCCGAACACCCTCGACACCCGCTTCCACATCGGATCCGTCACGAAGCAATTCACGGCCGCGCTCATCCTGTGGCTGGTCGAAGACGGACAGGTGGCCCTCGACAGCACCGTCTCCACGTATCTTCCGGACTATCCGGGTCCCGGCGCCGACCGCATCACGATCCACCACCTCCTCTCGCACCGGTCCGGTTTGCCGAGCTATACGAGCTTCCCGGACTACCAGCCGCGCATCATGCGCCTGACCTGGGAGCCGGATTCTCTTCTCGCTACGGTCGCGGAGCGGGACCTGGATTTTGAGCCGGGATCGCAGTTTACCTACTCCAATTCCGGCTACTTCCTCCTGGGGCGGATCGCCGAGGCAGTCACCGGCCAGGCCTACGACGAGGCGCTGCAGGAACGCGTGCTGGCGCCCGCCGGCCTTGCGGACGCCATCGGCTACGCCCACCACCACCGCGTGATCGACCGGGAGGCGGCCGGCTACCGGCGCACCGGGGACGACTACGAGCGCGCCGAGCTCCTCGATTCGTCCGTGCCGTACAGCGCCGGCATGCTCTACGCGACCCCGACCGCGCTCCACCGCTGGTCGCAGGCCCTGCTGAACGGAGAGGTGCTCCCCGACGCCCTCGTCGACGCGATGACGACCCCGCACTCGAACAATGGATACGGCCACGGGATCGTCACCCGACCGGACACCCTCGGCGGGACGCCGGTGACGACCATTGGCCACGACGGCGGCGTGAACGGCTTCACGTCGTCGGTCTCCACCGTTCGGGCGGACGACGCGGCCGCAGCCTACACCGTCGTGGTGCTCGATAACACGAGCAGTCCCCGCATGTCGAGAATCGCAGCCGACCTCCGGCAGCTGCTCTACGGCGAGAGGCCCGAGAAGCTCTCAACGGGCTCGCAGAAGACGATCGACGTGCCGGTGGAGACGCTGGAGGACTATACCGGCGTCTACGCCGCCCGGCCGCAGCCGAACTTCAAGATCACCGTCACGCGCCAGGAAGAGAAGCTCTTCACGCAGGCGACCGGTCAGCAGCCGTTCCGGGTGTATCCGGAATCGACCACGCGGTTCTTCCTGAAAGTCGTCGACGCCGAGGTGGAGTTTCAGGTAGAGGACGACGGCTCCGTGCCCTTCCTCACCCTGTACCAGAACGGCCGAGAGATCGTCTTTGACCGGGAATGACCGCCGTCCCGCCGGGACGTCGTCCCGTTCGAGGGGGGCGCCCCCGAGACGGTGCACCAACTCGCCCCGAACGCGCGCAGGTGCCAGACATTTACAGGGGTGCTTTCTGCCTTTCCAATCCACCCTGCGCCCATGTACCGCCGCGGTTTCGAAAGCCTGCCCCAGGAAACCCATGTCGATGATCTTCCGGTCGACGGAGACATCCCGGAATGGTTGGAGGGGCGCCTGCTGCGCAACGGACCCGCGCAGTTCGAGGTCGGCGATCAGGCGTACAACCACTGGTTCGACGGATTGGCAATGCTCCGCGCCTTCGACATTCGGGACGGACGGGTGTCGTACCGCAACCGGTTTCTGGAGTCCTCGAGCCGGACGGAGGCGATGGAGCAGGGAGAGATCCGCCGGTCGGAGTTCGCGACCGACCCCTGCCAATCGATCTTCGGACGCATCATGTCCGTCTTCAGCCCGTCCATCACCGACAACGCCAGCGTGAACATCGGGCGTCTGGGCGACGAGGTCGTGGCGCTGACGGAAACGCCGATGCCCGTCGCCTTCGATCCGGACACGCTCGAAACGGCCGGCGTGGTCGACTACGCCGACGATCTGGACGCCCCGGTTACCACCGCCCATCCGCATGTCGATCCGGATACGGGGCGGACGTGGACGTACGCCGCCGCGTTCGGCCGGCAGAGCCGGTATCACGTCTGCTCGATCGACCCGAGTTCAACGGCGCGAAACGTCGAGCGCACCCTCGAGGTCGATGCGCCCAGCTACATGCACAGCTTCGGGATGACGGACCGGCACGTGGTGCTGACCGAGTGGCCCCACGTCGTGCGTCCGCTCGATCTGCTACTGAGCGGCAAGCCCTTCATCGAGAACTACACCTGGCAGCCCGAGCGCGGGACGCGCATCCGGGTGATTCGGAAGTCGGACGGGGCCGAAGTGGCCACCGCCACCGCCGAGCCGCGGTTTGCCTTCCACCACGTCAACGCCTTCGAGCGCGGCAACGCGATCGTGTGCGACGTGGTGACGTACCCGGACGCCTCCGTGATCGAGGACTTCTACCTCGACCGGCTCCGGGATCCGGAGACGCATCCGGCGATGGGGACCCTCCGCCGCTTCACCGTGCCCTTCGAA
>CAKZLV010000193.1 GCA_937127285.1 uncultured Bacteroidota bacterium | reverse complement strand
GACGCAGGAGGCCCGCCATCGCATCGCCCGACGCCTGCCGCCGCGTTTGGGGTGCCCCGGCCGCAATGGACCCGCCCGGCCCCCGGATGGGTGCGCCTGCCCGGAACGCGCGTGCTCCCTCAAAGAGACCCCTCAAAGAGCCTCGTCGAAGAGCCGGGTCACGGGGCCCGGTCAAGATGCCCGGTCAAGACGGCGGGGCGCCGGGGGCGTCGGCGGCATCCGGTCGGGGGGAGACGTTCAGAGACGACAGCAGTTCGCGCGACCGGGCGCGAACGGCGGCTGCCGACGCGGCGGTGAGCGCGCGGTCCGCAAGGTCTCGGGCGTCGTCCAGATCGATCCGGCGGACGACCGCCTTCACTTCGGGAATGGCGGGCGGGGCGACGCTCAGCGACCGGAGGCCGAGACCCAGAAGCACGGGAACGGCCTCCACGTCGGCCGCCGCCTCGCCGCAGCAACCCACCGGAACGTCGTGCGCCTCCGCCGTGCGGATCGTCGTCTGCAGGAGGCGAAGCACCGCCGGCGCCAGGGCGTCGGTCAGGTGCGACAGCGCCTCGTGGCCCCGGTCGGCCGCCATCGTGTACTGCGTTAAATCGTTCGTGCCCACGCTGAAGAAGTCGGCGACATCCGCCAGCGAGGGATCCACCGCACTCGCCGGGGTTTCGATCATGACGCCCACCGGGAGGTCGGCCTGAGCGGCGCGGTCGTCCGCAAGGTCGTCGCGGGCCGTTTGTACGGCATCGCGCACGCGGCGCACCTCCTCGGCCGAAACCACCATCGGGAGGAGCAGCCGCACCGGGTGGGAGGCGGCGACGCGAAGGATGCTTCGGAGCTGGCTGTGCAGCAGCGACGGTTCGCGCAGGAGAAGGCGGACGCCCCGGATCCCCAGGAAGGGATTGTCTTCCGGCGGCAGTGGGAGGTAGGGCAACGGCTTGTCGCCCCCAACATCGAGGGCGCGAACCGTCACCGGGCGGTCCGGCAGGGCGTCGGCGACGCGCGCGAGGGCGTCGGCCTGCGCCGTCTCGTCGGGAGGCTCGCTCTGGTTGAGGAAGAGAAATTCCGTGCGCAGAAGCCCGACCCCGTCGGCACCGTTGTCCGCCGCGCGGCCGGCATCGACGGGGCGGTTCACGTTGGCCTCCACGCGAATGCGGGTGCCGTCGCTCGTGTGCGCGTCCGTCTGAGCGGCGGCCTGGTGTTCGCGGGCGCGCTCCTCTTCGGCGCGGCGCCGGGACCGCAGCCGGGCGACGTCGGCAGCGGCGAGATCCGTCCAGATCTCGCCCGTGCGGCCGTCGAGGCCGACGATGGTCCCTTCCGAGAGGGCGGCGGCGCGGCGTCCTGCGTTGAAGACGGCCGGAAGGCTGCGCGCGCGGAGAAGGATGGCGCTGTGCGAGGTGGGGTTGCCGTGCACGCACAGCACGCCTTGTGTGTGGTCGGGCAGGGCAGACACGTCGGAGGGGGCGAGGCGCTCGGCGACGAGAACGAACGGGTCCTCCGGGACGTCCAGGCGAGGGGCGCCGTCGTCCACCAGGGCGTACACGACCCGGCGTCCGACGTCGCGCACATCCGCTCCGCGCGCCGCGAGATAAGCGTCGTCGACCGCTTCGTAATCGGACGCGACGGCCTCGATCGTCTCCGTCCAGGCCCGCGGCCCGGGCCGGCCGTCCTGGATGGCGCGGCGCACGTCTTGCAGAAGCGACGCGTCGTCGAGCAGCAGGAGAAGGGCGTCGAGGATGCCGGCCGCATCCGTCGAGCCGGCGGCGGTGGCGGACGCACGTTCGCGCTGGAGGTCGCGGCGGACGTGATCAATCGCCTCGGAGAGGCGCGTCCACTCGGCGTCTGGGTCGGCGGCGGGCGTCTCCGGAAGATCGGGAAGGGACGGGGCATACCAGACGGCGGGTCCGACGGCGGTTCCCGCCACGACGGGGGTTGCAGACGGCGCGTCGTCGCCGGGCGATGGGGGTGAGGACGTCTGGGCCGCTTCTGCCGCGGGGCCTGCCTCGCGAGGGGGCTTCTCTGCCGCCGGCCCGGGTGCAGTCGCGGCGGCCGGCGTGGCGTCTTCGCCGAATCCGTCCGCGATCAGATCGCCGAGCTGTTGCAGGGCCGCCTCTGCCTCCGGCCCGGAGGCGGAAAGGCGGAGATCGTGTCCCTGCGTGGCGCCGAGACGCGCCACGGCGGAGATGCTGGAGGCCGGGGCGGGGCCGCGACCGGTCGTGAGGTTGTCGAGCGTGACGGAGGCGTCCAGTTCGCCGGCTGCGCGGACGAGCTGGGCTGCCGGGCGCGCATGCAGGCCGTGCTCGTTGGGGAGGGAGACGGTTCGGCTCCGCCGGTTGGCGGGCCCGCCGGATCCGGCCGGCTGGGAGGGGGGCGCCGCATCGGGCCGCTTCGGTCCCCCGGCCGTTTCCGCCTCGCGAACGACCGTCTCCAGATCGGCGCCCAGGCCGGCCTGAACGGCTGCCGACAGGGCGCCCTCCACGAGCGGCGCATCGGCGAGGACGACGTGCTCCCGCACCGGATCGCCGAGCAGATCCAGGGCCATCTCTGCACTCATGACGGCGCTCCCGACATCGGCAATCAGCACCACGCCCTGCTCAATCGACCCGGCCCGGATGGTGGTGGCGATGGTTGTGGCGTCCGTCCCGAACTCGTCGCCGCGGTCTCCGGTGCCCGCTGCCACGTCGATCGGGACGTCGTCCCCGGCCATTTGTCGAATGAAGGCGACGAGGGCTGTGGCGAGAGCCTGGCTGTGGGAGACGAGAACGAGGCGGACCATTACCGCGGCGGCAAGCGATTGGAAAGGGGCGACGGGCGTCGGCTCACGATTTCCGGAGCGGGGAGACCGCACGTCCTGCCGGCTGTGCCGGGTTGGGATTCGGTCGAGGGCGGCCTCCGCGTCTCGGGGAGCGGCGACGAGGACGGGAGCCCCGGCACGGGATGAACGGGCACCGGCGGACGGGCGACGGGCATCGGGGCGTGTCTTCTCGCCCTGGTACGTACACGGAGATCGGCCGACCGAGATTCAGGCAGACGTCAAGGAGTCGGCCGCCGCCTGGAAAAGATAATACGACGAGGTTGCGCCGGGGTCCTGGTGGCCTTTGCTGCGCTCGCCGAGATAGCTCGCCCGCCCTTTCCTCGCCACCATCGGCACGGTCGCTTCCATGCCCTCGCGGGTCGCGTCGGCGGCCGCCTGCAGGATGTCTGGGAGGGCGGGGGAGGGGCTGTCCTGGGCAGCCTGCTCGAGGGCTTCCACGCCCGGGGTGAGGGCATCGACCATCGTCTTGTCGCCGGGTTGAGCGTTCCCTCGCCGCTGCACCCCGTCGAGGCCGGCCCGCATCATCGCCGCCCAGTCCGCCCCGTCGATGGCGTCCGCCGGGGCCTGCTTGGCTGCCTCCAGGAAGAAGGTCCCGTAGAGCGGTCCGCTAGCGCCGCCGGTCTTGCTGATGAGGCCCATCGCGACCGCCTGTAGGGTGGCGGCCGGCGTGGCGGCGTCCTCCAGGGCGGCCACGGCCGCCTGCATGCCCCGATTCATGTTCTGGCCGTGATCGCCGTCCCCGATGGGGCTGTCGAGTTTCGTGAGGTAGGCTTTCTGTTCGGCGATCCGATCGGCGTACGATCGGATCCAGCGTCGAATGTCCTCCGTCGAGATCATAAGCAGGGAAGAGAAGGAGAGGCGGAGACGACGGAGCGGGCGTTCGATGCGATCCGTTCGGAGTCGCTACCGCGCCGAACCGCGCCCGGGCGGGAGGCCCGTCGCCGGAGAGCGCCGAGGGCATCACGCGCCCCAGCGCAGCCCCGGGGTATGAACGGGGGCATCCCAGAGGCGGATGCGCTCCTCGGTCATCTGCAACAACGTGACCGACATTCCGGCCATCTCGAGGCTCGTGATGTACGGGCCGACGAGGTTGCGCACGACGTTGAGGCCGTGCGCCTCGGCGACCTCAACGGCTTTTCGGTAGGCCAGGTACAGTTCGATCATCGGCGTGCCGCCCATCGAGTTGACGAAGAGGAGGACGTCGTCGCCGTCCGTGAACGGGCGGTCGGCGATGACGGGCTCCATCAGCAGGTCCACGACCTCATCGGCCGGCGCGATGTCTTTCCGCTCCCGGCCGGGTTCGCCGTGGATGCCGATGCCGATCTCCATTTCCTCTTCGCCGAGGTCGAACGTGGGCTCGCCGGCGCTGGGAACGGTGCAGGACGTGAGGGCCATGCCCATGCTTCGGGCGTCCTCGTTGCAGGCGGCGGCGAGGTCGGCCACGTCGTCGAGGGCGTATCCGTCGGCCGCCGCGGCGCCGCAGATCTTTTCGATCAGCACGGTGGCCCCCACGCCCCGCCGGCCGGCGGTGTAGGTGCTGTCCTCCACGGCGACGTCGTCGTTGATCACGACGCTGCGGACGTCGGTGCCGCCGTCTTCGGCCAGGTCGGCGGCCATGTCGAAGTTCATGACGTCGCCCGTGTAATTTTTGACGAGGTGGAGCACGCCCGCCCCGCCGTCGACCGCCTCCGTGGCGGCCTGCATCTGGTCGGGCGTCGGGCTGGTAAACACCTCTCCCGGGCACGCGGCGTCGAGCATTCCCCGGCCGACGTACCCGTTGTGCATCGGTTCGTGGCCGCTTCCGCCGCCGGAGACGACGCCCACCTTGCCGTCCTGGGCGCCGTCGGCGCGGACCACGTAGGTGGGATCGAAGTGAACCTGAACGAGGTCGGGATGGGCGGCGGCAAATCCCTGGAGGGACTCGCGAACCACGGCATCCGGGTTGTTGATGAGCTTCTTCATGGCGGGCGGCGGAGGGAGGAGACGGAGGCAGCGGAGGGGGGAGGTACGGGAAAAGGCGCAGGGAGGGGCCGCCGACGCTACGGCAGCGGGATCCACACCGTCGTGCCCAGAATGCCGGCGAAGTACAGCAGGGCGATCAGCAGCGTGCCGAACACGATGGCGGCGGCCGGGGGATCCCAGTGGGTGTCGCCGTGGGCGTAGAAGATGCGCTGGAAGAACTCGCCGAAGAGGGCGCAGATCATGCCGAACAAGGCGCCGAACAGCAGCCCCAGCACGTCGGACCCGCCCGTGAGGGCGGCGTCTTGAACGCCCTCTCCGCTGGCGACGACCGCGAGGGCGATGGTGCTGGCGGGGAGCGTCATGTGGTGCGTCACCGGAAACTTCTCCACGCCCAGGTTCAGGAAGAAGAGGCTCGCCGCGCTAATTCCGAAAGCGAGAAAGGGACTGCCGGTTTCGATGGCGGCGTAGGCCCCGAGGAGGCCGGCGATCAGGCCCAGAAAGGCCACGGCGCCCCATTTGTATTGATGCGGCAGCCAGGGCTCGACCAGGAACCGATCGGTGGCCGCCTTCATGCGGTCGGGGACGGTGCCCGCGTCGCTGTCGCGCTTGGTTCCGTCGGCGAACGGGGTCATGTTCAGCAGGCCGCTGCCTCCGGTCATACCGATGACGCTGTAGCCCAGGAAGAGGCGGTGGAAGAGCGCCGAAAGCGTCACGCCCAGGGCGATGGGGTCCCAGGGCAGGCCGAAACCGAACGAGAACTGCCGGATGACGGCCCCGAGGATGCCGAAGAGGCCGCCGATCACGAGCACGTCGACCTGCGGGCCGAGCGCGTAGGTGATGTTCTTGGCTTCGTGGAAGTCGAACCCGGACTCCATGTAGCCCTGCTTCGCCGCGTAGGCCGCGGCTGCGGCCCCGCCGGCAAACGAAATGTGCGGACCGAAGAAGGGCCCGAACGCGATCTGCGCCGTCACGCCCTCCAGCCCGCCGGCCTCGCCGGCGATGACCATAAGCCCGGTAAAGATGAAGGCGGGCAGGGCGCCGACGGCCGCGCCGAACGCACCGCCGGCGAAGGCGGCGATAAGGAGGTAGAGCCAGTTGATCTCGAGGAGGGCTTCCATATGAGCGTCTGAGGAAAGAAGAGCCGGAGAAACGGTCGGACGCGGCCCGGCGGCAGCCGTGCACGCAGGCAAAGGAGAAAGAAAAGGGGAGGGGCGGCGCGCGGGCCGCCGCGGACGTCGGACCCGTCCGACCCTCAGAACCCGACGGAGAGCTCGGTTAGGGCGCCGGTCCAGTTCTCCCGGATCTGCCCCGGCGAGTTCTCTCCCTCATTCTGGTGGACGACCTCCAGTTTGAGCAGGGCGCGATCGAAGAGGGTGATGCCGAACCCTCCCTGGACGCGCCAGAGGCTGGTGTCGTCAAGGTCTTCGGCCCAGTCGGAGGCGTTGGCGGCCACCGACCCTCGACCGGCGATGTAGAAGCGCGGCGTCACGTTGAACTTCGCCGTCCCCCCGAGCCACCACATGTTGCTGTCTTCTTCGACGATGTTGCTGCCGGCGGCGCCGGGGATGAAGAGACCGCCTTCGGTTCGGCTCCCGAAGCTATACTCTTCTTGGCCCCAGCCCCCCCAGACGTCGATCACGGCTGCGTTGAGGTCGAGCTGTGCGTCGGCCTGCAGCATCAGCGGCGAGGCGCCGGGGAGGAGGTAGGCGTGCGTAACCCGGTTGGGCATGCCGCCCCCACCGCCGGCGAGGGGGAGGTTGTAGTTCTCGCCGTCCGCCCGGATCCAGTTCACAAAGGCAGCGTCGGCACCGGTGTTGCCGCGGTCGACGACCGCACCGCTCGTGCCGATGCCAATCCCGGCCCCCACGCGAAGGATCGGGGTGGCATCGAACCGGCCCTTGGCGATCACGGACAGGCCGGTTCCGGGTTCGAACGTCTCGAAGAAGGTGGGCGAGGTTACCGTCAGGTCGACGCCGGCGTTGCCGAGGTCGCCGACGAGGGCCACGCCGGTTTCGGCCGTGATGAAGTCGATGGGCGAGTTGCCGATCAGCGGATTGGCCTGGGTGGCGGCCCCGTCGGAGTAGCCGCGGAAGTTGAAAAGGCTGGTGACGGGCGTGCCGGCGCGGAACGTCCAGTCGTCGCTCAGGACGACGTCGAGCGCGGCGTAATCGACGGCGGGGGCGAAACTGGCCCCTCCGGTTCCGAAGTCGTTCGGCTCGTGCCCGAGATCGACGAAGGCCGAGACGCGCTCGTGAAGCTGGGCGCTCACCTCCAGGTTGTACCGGAAACGATGGAAGCCAAACTCGGCGTCGTCGCTCGGCTGATCGATGTCGCCGTCTTCCGTGCGGATGAACTGCGCCGACTGCATGGCTTTCACGGCGAAGTCGACCGTCGGGAGATCCGAGCCGTCGTCTTGCGCGTACGTCGGGGGCGGAGAGAGGGAGAGAAGGAGGAGGACGGGGAGGCCGAGTCCCCAGAACGCCTGCAACGTGGTCGTAGAGGTATCCATAAGAGCCGTCGATGATGGGAGGGAGAGAAGAGTGGCCGCCGTGCGGGCCGGCGCGGCCGCCCGAAGGGACGAGGAAACGAGCGCCGAGATCGGTAGGGCGGGAGATGCGTCGGCCGGCGGCTTTCGCCGGGGCGGAAGGGAGGTGCAGCGCGAGCGACGGACCGCGAGGCCCGATTTGCGCAAGACCCGATCCGCGCAAGGCCCGATTCGCGCGGAGGGCTGATTTATTGGGAGACGGGGAGCGCTACCCGGTCGCTTCCGCGGCGGTCCGGGGGAGGTAGCCCTCGGCGAGAGACCGGTAGGCTTCGACTTGGTCCTGCTCCCAGGCGGCGTCGCGGCCGAGCTCGTCGGCCATCAGCGAGGCCGTTTCCGGAGCGGATTCGATGGAAGCCTGCGCGTCCAGGAGCAGCGAGCGGGTTCGCCGCGCGAGCACGTCTTCAACCGATCGGGCCATCTCGTGGCGGGCCGCCCACACCACCTGCGCCTTGCGAGCGGGAAGGTTCGGGTGCAGGCGTTCCCCCAGCGCCGGTCGATCGCGCATCAGGCCCTGCAGGGCGGGGGCGTCGGAGCCGTACGGACTCAGGTCGTCGAACTGCTCGGCGTGCTCGTGCCAGCCGTGAATGTGCAGGTGCTTCGTCACGGACGGGCGGTCCTCCACGCCGGCCAGGGTGGCGGCCTGGTCGATCGTGTCCTCGGCCATCTTCCGGTAGGTGGTCCACTTCCCGCCCGAGATGGTGACGAGGCCGTTGTTGGAGATATGCAGCACGTGCTCGCGCGAGATCTCCGACGTGTCGCCGGCCGGGTCGCCGGGGTTGGTGACGAGGGGGCGGATGCCGGCGAAGGCACTCAAGACGTCGTCCTCCGTCGGGTCTTTGACGAGGTAGCGCCCGGCGTGCTCGATCAGGAAGTCGAGTTCCTCTTGCTGAGGTCGCGGTTCCATGTCCGGCGCCTCGACCTCGGTATCGGTCGTGCCCACGACCACGCGGTCGAGCCAAGGGATGGCGAAGAGAACGCGCCCGTCGTCGGTTTTCGGGACCATGATGGCGGTGTCGCCCTCCAGAAACGACGCGTCGAGAACGATATGGACGCCCTGGCTGGGCCGAAGGGTGTCCTGGGCGTCCGGGTCGTCCATCTTCCGGATGGAGTCGGTGAAGATGCCGGTGGCGTTGATGACGGCTCGCCCCTTCAGCGTGAAGGTCTCGCCGGTTTCCTGGCACTCCGCTTCGACGCCGTTCACGACGCCGTCGCTGCTTTTCGTCAGGTCGGTCACTTTCATGTAGTTGACGGCGATGCCGCCCTGCTCGACGAACGTCTGCGCCATGTTGACCGCCAGGCGGGCGTCGTCGAACTGCCCGTCGTAGTAGACGACGCCGCCGCGGAGGCCGTCGGGTTCGATGGTGGGCAGGTGCTCGAGCGTTTCCTCGCGGCTTAGGGTTTGCGAGCGGCCGAAGTTTTGCTTCCCGGCCAGCATGTCGTACACCTTCATGCCGATGCCGTAGAAGGGGCCCTCCCACCAGTCGTAGTTCGGAACCACGAAGGCGAGGTTGTGCACGAGGTGGGGGGCGTTTTCCTGCAGCAGCCCCCGTTCTTTCAGGGCCTCGAGGACGAGCGAGATATTGCCTTGCTGCAGGTAGCGAACGCCGCCGTGAACCAGCTTCGTGGAGCGGCTGGAGGTGGCCTTCGCGAAGTCGCTCATCTCGAGAAGAAGCGTGTCGTAGCCGCGGGAAGCCGCCTCGATGGCGCACCCGAGGCCGGTGGCCCCGCCGCCGACGATGATAAAGTCCCAGGCCCCGTCGTGGGCCGTCATGGCGTCGATGCCTGCGGTGCGTTGCATGGTGGTGGGGGAGCGAAAGGAAGAGGACGTCGAGAAACCGGGCTCCGGTCAGGTCTGGGCAGCGGCGGTTTCGGCCGGCTCGGCGGCCGTCTCCGTCCCCTCGGGCTCCTCCCAGGCCTTCGCCCGCTCGAGGGCTTTGTCCCAGTCGGTACGCAGTTCCTGCACGCGGGAGGCGTCCATCGACGGCGTGAACCGCTGATCCACCTGCCACTGGTCCTGGATCTCGTCCATGTCGCCGAAGAAGTCGACCGCGAGCCCGGCCAGGTACGCGGCGCCGAGAGCGGTCGTCTCCAGCACCTTCGGCCGAACGACCGGCACGCCGAGGATGTCGGCCTGGAACTGCATCAGCAGGTCGTTGGCGGCCGCCCCGCCGTCGGCCCGCAGCTCCGGCGTTTCGATGCCGGAATCCGCCTCCATCGCGTCGATCACGTCGGCAACCTGGTAGGCGATCGACTCGATGGCCGCCCGGGCGAGGTGGCCCTTGTCCACCCCGCGCGTGATGCCGGTGATCACGCCGCGCGCGTACTGGTCCCAGTGCGGGGCCCCGAGGCCGACGAAGGCCGGTACGATGTAGCAGCCGCCGTTGTCGTCCACCGACCGGGCGAGCTCCTCAACCTCCGAGGATTTGCGGATGATCTGCAGTCCGTCGCGCAGCCACTGCACCACGGCGCCGGCGATGAAGATGGAGCCCTCCAGCGCGTAGTAGGTCGTGCCGTCGATCTGGTAGGCGATGGTGGTCAGCAGGTTGTTTTCGGACGTGACGGCCTCGGTGCCGGTGTGCTGCACCATGAACGCCCCGGTTCCGTACGTATTCTTGCCCATGCCCGGGCGCGTGCACATCTGCCCGAAGAGGGCGGCCTGCTGGTCGCCGGCGATGCCGGCGATGGGAACCTGTCCGGCGATGTTGTCCGTCTTCGTCCGGCCGTACACCTCGCTGCTGTCGCGCACGTCGGGGAGCATGGACCGAGGAATATCCAGAAGGCTCAGGATCTCGTCGTCCCAGTCTCCCTCGTGGATGTTGTAGATCATCGTGCGCGAGGCATTGGTCGCGTCTGTGACGTGCACGCGTCCCCGCGTCAGCTTCCAGACGAGCCAGGAGTCGACGGTGCCGAAGCAAAGATCGCCGTTTTCCGCCTTTTCTCGGGCGCCGTCGACGTGGTTGAGGATCCACTGGATCTTCGTGCCGGAGAAGTAGGCGTCGATGATGAGGCCGGTTTTTTCCTGGAAGAGGTCCAGGTGGCCAGCGTCCTTCAACCTGTCGCACAGGCCGGAGGTGCGGCGGTCTTGCCAGACGATGGCATTATAGATGGGGTCACCGGTTTGGCGGTCCCAGACGATCGTCGTCTCGCGCTGGTTGGTAATCCCGATGGCCGCCACTTCGTCGGCGTCGATGTCGGCGCGGCTCAGCGCCTCGGTCGCCGTCGAGATTTGGGACGACCAGATCTCACTCGGGTCGTGCTCGACCCACCCGGGCTCGGGGTAGATCTGCTCAAACTCGTTCTGGGCGACCGATCGAATCTGACCGTTGCTGTCGAAAAGGATCGACCGCGAACTGGTCGTTCCCTGGTCGAAGGCGAGGATGTATTGCATGGGTCCGAGGGGTTGGGAATGGCCGGGTCCGGCGAGGCCGTGTGCACCGCACGAGGGCGGCGGAGACGGTGCTGCGGGGCAAAGGGCTGGAAGGAAGGAGGAGCGAGAGGCGGTGGGGAGGACTGGGGGAATGTCTAGAGGGAGGCCTGGAGGAAGGCGCGGCGGGACCGTCGTGACGGCAGAAGCGAACCGCGGCGCGGTCGGTATGCGGCAGGCAGCATTCGGCAGGCAGCATTCGGCAGGTAGCATTCGGGAGGCGGTGCGCCTTGCCTCCGCATCGCTGTTCAGAAGCGCTTCCGTTTTCTATGCCATTGTTAGATACATGAAAGAAAAACAAAGATCAAAGAGAAAAAAGAGATCGGGGGGCGATGGCGGGAGGGAGGTGCCGACCGGAGAGGGAGAGACCGGTCGATCGCCCGGTCGCTGAACCGGTGGGGACCAGGCAGCGCGCAGAGACAGATGAATACCGCAGGGATGACTACGCAGGGAGTGACGAACACGGAGGGAGTGACGGGCACGCAGGGAGAGAGGGGCCGGCCGAGACGGGTGAACGCTTCGGGGCGGACGCAGTACGAACGCCGATGCGATCGCTCGCCCCCCACCTTGGACTTGATTGTGACTCGCCATGGCCGAACCCGCTCCGTTGAATACGGCCGAACCGCCACGCCTCGACCCGGCGCAGGTACCGGTCGAGGCGATGACGATCCCCGATTCGCTCGATCTTCGGTTCGAGGGCTGGTCGCCCGAGGTTTTCGAGATGCTCGGGCGTCTCCGCGCCAACCCGCACATCGAGCAGTACAACGAGGAAAAACCGGGGGTGACGACCCTGTTGAAGGATCCTTTCGACCGGTATCGCGACGACCTGGTCGTCAACTGGGTGTTGCCGAACCGGCTGAAGCTAGAGACGGAAAAGAACGTATTCAGCCGGCTGTTGAAAAACGATTTCGGGGCGGGCGGCTGTCACGACAACCGGTGGATGTCGTTTTACCGGCCGCACACGAAGCGGCTAAAGGACGTGCAGGTGTCGCACAGTGTCTCCCCGGACGGGTTGGACATCGGAGTTTACGTCGGCTCGTACGCCGAGGACCTGCTCGAGCAGGCGCTGGGTCGGATCGAGCAGGCGCCGGCGACCTACCTCGACCTCGTGAATCCGTTATTGCAAAGAAAAAACTGGCGGTTCTACACCCACGCCGGATCCGGGAAGAATAAGCGGAAAGAAGTCTTCCGGAATCCGCTCGATGACCTTCCCGACGACTTGGAGCGGGCGGACGGCATCTGGGTCCGCGGCCGGTTCTCACCGGAAGAGGTGGTGGACTGGGGTGCAGACGTCGTCGCGCACGCTCTCGACGCTGTGTTCGACGTCTGGCCCATCTATCGCTTCTACCTCGCGGATCGATTCGAGTACGCCTGATACCGAATCCCGAAACAGAATTCGGGACTGGATGGGAGGACAGGTGGAGGAACGGAGGCAACAACCGTCCACTCATCCATCCTTCCACCATCCACCCCCGAACGGAGCATGCGGAGTTCGGACGAGACGAGCGGTGCGCATGCGAGCGGGAAAGGGCGACGTCTAAACGACACCGCTCCCCCGAGCCTCCAAGCGTCCAGAGCCCCCAAGCGTCCCGAGCCCCCAAGCGTCCCGAGCCCCCAAGCGTCCCGAGCCCCCACCTTCACCCCGCAGACCCGTCGGCCGATACGCCCGACTCCCGGTTTGCATCCGCCGTCATCGATTCCAGCGCCCGCAGTGCCTCGGTGGGAATGGCGAAGATGACCGTGTTCGAGTTGTCGCTGCTGAGGCTGTTCAGGGTCTGCAAGGTGCGCAGGTGAAGCGCCCCCTCTTCGCCGCTGAGCGTCCGGGCGGCATCCGCCATGTTCTGCGCGGCCTCCAACTCGCCTTCCGCCTGAATCGTCACCGCCCGCCGCTCGCGCTCGGCCTCCGCCTGCCGGGCAATTACCCGCTTCATGTCCTCCGCCAGGATAATGTCCTTGAGCTCGACCGACTGCACCGCGATGCCCCAGGGGTCCGTGGCTTCGTCGATGACTTCGCGGATCTGGGTGGAGATGCGCTCGCGCTCGGAGAGAAGGGCATCCAGGTCCACCTCGCCCACGATGTTGCGCATGGTGGTCTGCGCCAGCTGCTGGACGGCGTACATGTACTGCTCCACTTCCAGGATGGCTCGCTGGGCGTCGCGGACGCTGTAGTAAATCACCGCGTCGATCTGGACGGTCACGTTGTCCCGCGTGATGCTTTCCTGCCGGGGTACGTCGACGGCCTTCACCCGCATGTCGACGCGCTCCCAGGACTGGTAGAGGGGGATGACCGTGCGCAGTCCGGGCGCCATCACCCCGTCGAACTTGCCGAGGGTGAACTTGACGCCGCGCTCGTACTCGTTGACAACCTTCAACGTGCGAACGACGCCGGTGAGGGCCAGAACGCCCACCAGGACGACGAGAGAGGGAATCAGCATGAGACAAGAGGGGACGAGGAGAGAGAGGCCGGCTTGCAAACAGCCGCGATGGATGGGGTACCGTGAACCGGTCCGCCTGAGGCCTTGTTCGGCCGAGTCCGAGACTGGGGCTTGCTTCGCGACGGACCATTCTACCGCGTGGGCCGCACGATCGAAATTGCATCTCCCCGTCCGGACTGCCTACCCTGCGGGGAAACCTTCTGTTCACGATGTCCACGAATCGTTATGCTGACGAGCACGACCGAGGGAGCCGCGCGGATTCTGACGCTCCACCGCCCGGAGAAACGAAATGCGCTAAATGCCGACCTGGTGGGGGCGCTGAAGGAAGCCCTTGCGGAGGCCGCCGACGCGGACGGCATTCGGAGCGTGGTGATCACCGGGGCGGGGTCGACGTTCTCCGCCGGGGCGGACCTCGCCTCGCTCCGGGCGCTGAGGGATGCGTCTCCGCTCGAGAACCAGTCGGACAGCCGTCACCTCGCCGACCTGTTTCGGCAGATCTACCAGCATCCGAAACCGGTCATCGCCAAGGTCAACGGTCACGCCATCGCGGGCGGGGCCGGGCTCGCCGCCGTCTGCGACTTTTCCATTGCAGCCGAGGAGGCCAAGGTCGGGTTCACGGAAGTGCGCATCGGGTTCGTTCCCGCCATCGTGATGGTGTTCGTGCGGCGGAAGCTGGGCGACACGGCTGCCCGAGATTTGCTTCTGCGCGGGCGGCTCCTTTCGGCCGAAGAGGCGGCCGATCTCGGGCTCATCACCCGGGCGGTCGACCCGGAGGCCCTGGACGACGCCGTCGACGCAGTGGCGCAAGAAATCGCGACGGAGACGAGCGCGTCCGCCGTCCGCCTCACGAAGCAGATGCTCGCGCAGGTATCGGGAATGGGCTTCGAGGAGGCGCTGGACTACGCCGTGCAGATGAACGCCTTCGCCCGCTCGACCGACGACTGCCAGGCGGGGATCCAGGCATTTCTGGACAAGGAAGACCCGCCGTGGAAGCAGGAGGGAGGGCGTGGTTCCTGAATCGTCCCGTACCCCTGCCGCGGCCCCGACCCCGTTGCGGCCGTCCGCAACACTACGTCGGGTACGACCGGTCCGTGTAGCGCCGCAGGCGGTCGATTTCCTGGTGGGCGGTGTCGAGGATGCGCTTGACGCAGTCCCCAATGGAGACGAGGCCGACGAGCTCGTCGTTGTCGCCGACGACGGGAAGGTGGCGGCAGCGGAGCTCCGTCATGAGGTGGAGGCACTCTTCAAGATTGCGGTCGGGCTGAACGGTGGTGACGTCGCTGCTCATCACCTCGCGGACCTCGGTTTCCTTCGAAGACCGGCCTTTCAGCGCGATGCTGCGCATGTCGTGGCGCTCGGTGAAGATGCCGGCGATCTCCTCCCCGGCCACCACCACAATCGAGCCGATATCTCGATCGACCATCCGGCCGATGCAGTCGAAGACGGTGGCGGAAGGCTCGGTCGTCAGCACCGCGCCGCCCGATTCCAGCAGGGCGGACTTGGAGTGCACAATATCTCGAACGCGGGTGTCGAGGAGGCCGTCGCGAACATCCATGGGTCTGGATCCACCGTGAAAGAGAAAGAGTAGAAGCAGTCGCCAGAACCGGATTCGTTCGGTCGGCTGTGCGAAACCGGTCCTGGATGGGCGTCCATCATGGGTCAACACGACCTTCACGATTCTTTCATGATAGGGGCCAGACGAATCCGACACAATTTGGCAGAGAGCCTCTGCGCCGGGTCCACGATTCGTCGCCGACTGCTCTTGTCTGCGCCCGTATCGGCTGCCCTTTCCCGGGCGGATCGGTCCATCGGATACACAAATTTCACGTTGGTAACTAAACCGTGGAGCGTGAACCCGTACAACCGGGTGCATATCTCGGCCTTTTCATACGAGCGAATCAGAACATGGGACTCAATGTCGCACAGAAGCTGATCCAGAGCCATCTCGACGAGGGCGAGATGGAGCCTGGGGAGGAGATCAGTTTGGAGATGGATCAGACCCTCACGCAGGATGCCACCGGCACGATGGTGATGCTGGAGTTTGAGGCGATGGGCATCCCGCGGGTCAAGACGGAGGTCTCGGCCCAGTACGTCGATCACAATCTCATCCAGTCCGACTTCAAAAACCCGGACGACCACCTCTTTCTGCGCAGCGCCTGCAAGAAGTTCGGGGTCTGGTACAGCCGCCCGGGCAACGGCGTCAGCCACCCGGTGCACCAGGAGCGGTTCGGCGTGCCGGGCAAGACGCTGATTGGCTCGGACAGCCACACGCCGGCGGCCGGCGCGCTCGGGATGCTCGCGATTGGCGCGGGCGGCCTGGACGTTGCCATGGCCATGGCCGGCAAGCCGTACACCCTCCGAATGCCGGAGGTCTGGGGCGTGAAGCTCACCGGTGAACTGCCCGACTGGGTGAGCGCGAAGGACGTTATCCTTACCATGCTGGAGCGCCACGACGTGGACGGCGGCGTCGGTCGCATCATTGAATACTACGGTCCGGGCCTGGACGATCTGTCGTGCATGGACCGCCACGTGATCGCCAACATGGGCACCGAGCTCGGAGCGACGAGCACGGTCTTTCCGTCCGACGCGTCGGTGCGCACCTTCCTGCGGCGCCAGGGACGCGAGGACGACTTTCGCGCGCTGGAGGCGGATGAGGACGCCACCTACGACGTCCACGAAGAGATCAACCTCTCCGAACTCGAGCCGAAGATTGCCAAGCCGAGCAGTCCGGGCAACGTTGTTCCGGTTCGCGAGGTCGAGGGGCAGGAGATCTATCAGTCCTACGTCGGCTCCTCCGCCAACCCGGGCTTCCGCGACTTCGCCTCCGCCGCCGAGATCGTCGACGGCAAGCAGGTGCACGATCGCGTCTCGTTCGACGTAAACCCGACGTCCCGGCAGATCCTGGAAAACCTGATGGACTCCGGCCACCTGCAGATGCTCACCCGCGCCGGCGCCCGGATTCACCAGGCCGGCTGCAACGGCTGCATCGGCATGGGGCAGGCACCGGCCACGGGCCAGATTTCGCTGCGGACGGTTCCGCGCAACTTCCCCGGCCGTTCCGGCACGAAGGAAGACGCGGTGTATCTCGTCAGTCCGGAGACGGCCGCCGCCTCGGCGCTGACCGGCAAGATTACCGATCCGCGCGACCTGGAAGACCTCTTCGGGATGACGTACCCGGACGCCCAGGAGCGCGACGACGTGACGGTCAACACCGACCAGCTCGTCGAGCCGCCCTCCGCCGACGAGGCGCAGGGGCTGGAGCTCGAGAAGGGGCCGAACGTCGTGTCGCTGCCCGAATTCAGCCCGCTTCCGGACGAGCTGACGCTCCCGGTTCTGCTGAAACTCGGCGACGACATCTCGACGGACGAGATCATGCCGGCCGGATCGCGGATTCTTCCGTACCGCTCGAATATTCCGAAGATCTCGGAGTTCGTCTTCGAGCAGGTCGACGAGAGCTTCTTCGACCGCAGTCAGGAGGTGCGCGAGACGGGCCACGCCATCGTTGCGGGCACGAACTACGGGCAGGGCTCCAGCCGGGAGCACGCCGCCATCGCGCCGCGCTGGCTGGGAACCCGCGTGAAGCTCGCGAAGAGCTTTGCCCGGATCCACCGGCAGAACCTCGCCAACTTCGGCATCCTGCCGCTCACCTTCACGGGCGACGGCGCCTACGACGGCATCGAACAGGGCGACACCCTCCAGCTCACGAACCTGCGCGAGCAGATTCAGAACGGGCACGAGGTCGAGGTTACGAACGTGGACAAGGACGAGACCTACGTCCTCGAGCACGACCTCACCGAGCGCGAGCTGCAGATGGTCCTCGAAGGCAGCCAGATCAGCGTGGTGAAGAACGAGTTCGCCACCGCCTAACGCGAGTGGCAACCATTCCGCACACCTCGAACGGGGACGTTGCGCCGACAGGCGGACGTCCCCGTTCTCTATGTGCCCGTCGGCCACGTTCGATTGCCCCTCCTCCCCACAGGCCCGGCGCGTTGAAGAGAAATCAACCGATCCCACCCCACAACGCCCACCCCACAACGCCCAAACCCAAACCCCACAACCCAACCCCCGCACCCCTCAACACACAACCCGAACCCCAAAACCCTCAACCCACAACTCATCCGCGCGCGTCTGCATTTCTGGGGCGTTCGGTGCTACATTGGTGCACGCTTCCCGGTATCCACATTCGTCGTCCCTCACGCCCAGACCGTTTCCATGAGCTCGCCCTCGTCCTCGCGATTGCTTCCCCGCCCGTTTTACGATGACTGGCCGGGGACGGAGCGGGAGGCGGCGCAGGCTCTCTGGCACTGGCACAGCGCCCTGTCGCATCCGCAGCCGGTGGGCGGAGACGGACTTCCCGGCTCGACGGATCGCTTTTTCGACGAGGAGGTCGACCGGGCGCGGCGCGGCGAGCCGCTTCGGCTGATTCGGGAATCGGTGTCGGAGCCGGCCTACGCGGTCTGCGATGCCTACGATCTGGACCGGGGAAACCTGGCCGCTCAGGTGCGCGCCGCGCACCGCCTCGACGGCGTCGTTCGCTTCGAGACGGCGGCCGACGTCAAAGAGTTTGTCGCATCCTGGGTCTTCCCGCACGCGCGTCTCCTGGCCGGACTGCACGGCTACGGCTATTCGTGGGCGACCCAGAAAGTCGACGAACTGGCCCGCGGCTTTTTCCACCTCGCCCGTCTCGCCAAGCTGCCGCAGGATTTGGCGGACGACCGGCTGTTCCTCCCGCTCGAGGAACTGGAGCGAGCCGGGGTCTCGATTCGGGATTTGCGGGAGGGGACGGTCGACGAGGCAACCCGCCGATTGCTCTGGAAGCAGTCCGTTCGCGTCCGGGACGCGCTGGGGCAGGGGCAGCCGCTCCTTCGCGAGCTCTCGTTTCTGCACCGGATGCACGCCAAGCGCTGGTGGCACGCCGCGCTCGAACTCCTGAACGAAATCGAACGGCGCGACTACGACGTGTGGGGCGAGCCCGTCCACCTCTCGAAATGGCGCCGCGCCCAGGTGCTCGTGCAGGCGCTCTTCGGCAAGGCGTCGGCGCGATGAGAGGCGTGCACCGCCACCCTCGATCCGCCACCCTCGATCCTCCATCTTCCATCCTCCATCTTCCATCCTCCATCTTCCATCCTCCATCCTCAACTCTCCATCTCCTCCTTCCATGACGACCTATAAAGAAGCCGGTGTTGACGTTGAGGCGGGCGACGATGCCGTCGACCGCATTCGCCCGCTCGTCCGGCAGACCCACGGCCCGAACGTGCTGGCCGATATCGGTGCGTTCGGTTCGTTTTACGAACTGGATGCCGACGCCTACGAAGCGCCGGTGCTCGTCTCGTCGATCGACGGCGTGGGCACGAAGGTCCGCGTCGCCGTTCGCACCGGCCGCTACGACACGGTCGGACAGGATCTCGTCAATCACTGCGTCAACGACATCGCCGTCTGCGGCGCAGCGCCGCTCTACTTTCTGGACTACTACGGGACCGGCACGCTCGACCCTGCGAATGCCGAGGACGTGGTGCGCGGGTTTACGACGGCCTGCAGGGAGAAC